>NZ_JANJZL010000018.1:0-40575 GCF_024623155.1 Anaerosalibacter massiliensis | reverse complement strand
ATCAAACTCTCATAATAAAAGTTTAATCTCAGAATTACTTACTTTCATATTTTCATATGAACTTAAGTTTTAATTAAAGTTATTAACTTAAGGACTTTTTACACTGTTCAATTTTCTAGGTTCTTTTGAGTTGCTTAAATAGCTTACCATGTTTTTTATTCATTGTCAACTATTTTCAAGTATTTTTTAAATTATTTTTGAAATATGTTTTGCTGACAACAATATAAGAGTCTATCATCTTATTATCGTATTGTCAATAGTTTTTTTACTTTTTTATTATAGATATGGGATATATAGTTTAAGTATTTATAAACTATTTTTAGGTAATACTTCTAATATAGTAGTTCTTACAATATAAATATTAAAAAGAATTATATTAGGAGGCTCTAAATGAAACTATATTCCAATACTAATAAATATACTGTAGATTCAAAATCTCCCCTAGCAGTATCCACTTTTAGTGATCTAATCTCTGAACAATTAATAAGCAAATATGTAAATAGTTATAAAGAATTAATTATACTCTGTATAGGATCTGATAGATCTACAGGAGATGCATTAGGACCTTTAGTAGGTTATAAACTAGAACATATTCTTTCTATATATGAAGATACATACCTTTTGGGAACTCTTGAAAAACCAGTACATGCAAAAAATCTTGAAGAAAAAATTGATTATATATATGATAGGTTTTTAAATCCTTTTATTATTGCAATAGACGCATCTCTTGGTAGAGCTGATAGAATAGGATATTTAAATATTAAAGATGGTCCTTTAAATCCTGGACTTGGAGTAAATAAAAAATTGCCTAAAATAGGAGATTTAAGCATTACAGGAGTGGTAAATATAGGTGGGATGATGGAATATGTTGTTTTACAGAACACACGACTTAATTTAGTTATGAATATGGCAGAAGCTATTTCCCAGAGTATATATATCGCATTATTAAAAATTTCAAAGGAAAAAAATGGAGAAGATATATCCTAAAATAAGGGAGTATATCTTCTCTTTTTTATTATCTCATCTATATCTTCTATACTTCTTCCTTCTGCATTTATTAAAATAGCACTACTTTGATTTTCAATATCAAACCTGGTATTCATATTCACTGAACTACTTATATATGGAATTCCATCCCCCTCCGTTCTCATATATACTATAGCTTCTGCATCACTGCTATCCATATCTACTATAGTATATCCTAAATTCTCCAAATTCTTTTTTATATCATCTAATCCATTTTGTACAGCTATTTTCTTGGTCATAAAAAACCTCCTATAGTTTTAACAATATTATGTTCATTAGAAGGTTTTTTATTCACAAGCTACATCAATACCTTTGTCTCCAATACTAAATACAGCCTCTCCATATACTTCAAATATTTCTCCATCTATATTTAGATCAGTCTTTTCACTAGTTTTTACTTTTATCTCTTTTGCTTTGTATATTTCCACATTCTTTTTAATTTTTGTATGAGTTCCTCTGAAAAACAAAGGAAAAAATAGCAATAATTTTATCTTTGGCACTTTTTTTACTATACATATATGAAAATATCCATCTTCAATTACTGCCATCGGACAAATTTTAAATCCTCCACCATAGTATTTTCCATTGCTAACAGCTAAAAGCATAATTTCCTCATCTATAATTATATTGTCTAGTTGGATATTAACTTCCTTATTTCTATATTTAAACAAAGTATTGAGAGCTCCAATAAAATAAGCAAATCTTCCTTTGATCTTTGTCTTAATTTTTTCTGTATTTTTTACTATTTCTGAATCTAGCCCAATACTTGCAATATTTAAAAACATGTTATCATTTGCAAAACCTACATCTATTTTTTTCTTATGTCCTTTTAAAATAGTTTCAATAGCTTTTTTAGGATCATTGGGAATATTTAAAGTTCTAGCTAGGTCATTTCCTGTACCTCCAGGAATAATACCTAATGTCCCAGCACCAGTTGACAATATACCTAAAGCTACTTCATTAATAGTTCCATCTCCTCCTACAGCTACTATAGTTTCATACCCTTTCATGGAACCATGACTAGCCAATCTAATAGCTTCTTTAGGTTTTTCTGTCACAATTATTTCATATTTTCTTTTAGATTCATCCATTATTTCCTTAATTAAAGAAACAAAACCCTTACTTTTCCCACCCCCAGCTATTGGATTCACAATAAAAAGTATATCTCCCATAATTCCTCCAATTAAATGTTTGTTATATAATCTTCATATTTTTTTGCCCTATCAATAGCTTGCATTTCTTCTACTGAAAGAGAATATTTTGAATCCCCATTAGCTATAGATTTAGCATAGGAAGTAGAGTAATCCCTTCCAAAAATACTAGTTATCACTACTCCATCCAACTTTTCATCAAGAAGGGCTATAGAAAAACTTAGTTCGCTGCCCATGTCAGCAAATGCATTATATCTTATAAATCCAATTTTTTGAATTGCACATTTAAGTCTTTTATCTACTGCATTATATTTTTCATCCATAATTTCATAGTCTTTTTTAACTAATTCTACTTCTTCAAGTGCCTCTTTTATCAGCTCCTCTAAATTTACAGTGTCAACTCCGTCTACTAAGGCATTGTATTTTTCTGTAATATGATTTATTCTGAATTCAGAAATAATATAAAGTATTAATACAAAAATAAATGCAATCATGAGACCTATAATTACTTCTACATTATATCTTGTTATAACTTCCCTTAGTTGTTCCATAAATTTCTCCTTCCTAATTTAAATTTCTTTAGAAACTTCTTTAATGGCTTTTATCCCCCATTCTATTTCTTCATGTGTATTAAATACCCCAAAACTAAATCTTATTACTCCTTGTTTGAAAGTTTTTATAGTTTTGTGAGCTAGAGGTGCACAATGAAGACCAGATCTAACTGCAATATCATATTCATCATCTAAAATATAGCTTATTTCTGATGAATCTTCATCTCTTATGTTAATAGATACTACTGGAGCTTGTTCTCCTGATTTTAATGGCCCATATACTTTCACACCATCAATTTTTAATATTTCTTCAATAAAATGTTTAGTTAAATCTTCCTCATGAGCTCTAATATTATTTATACCTTTATCAATTATATAACTAACACCATTTCCTAATCCAACAATTCCAGGGGTATTTGGCGTTCCACTTTCATATTTATCTGGTCTTATATCTGGCTGATATAAAGAATCAGAACTGCTTCCTGTTCCGCCTTCTTTCAACTCTTCCATCCCAATATCTTCTCTTATGTATAGTCCTCCTGTACCTTGAGGGCCAAGTAGTCCTTTATGACCTGGAAAAGCTAATATATCAATATTCATTTCTTCAACATCTATATCATAAACTCCAGCTGATTGAGCTCCATCCACCATATAAATAATACCATGTTTTTTAGCTATTTCGCCAACCTTTTTTACAGGCATAATTGTACCTGTTAAGTTTGATATATGAGTCATTATTATCATTTTAGTATTTTTTTTAATATTTCTCTCAATATCTAAAGGATTGATTCTGCCTTTTGAATCTCCTTTTATTATAGTAGTCTCTATTCCTTTACTTTCTAAATGTTTTAAAGGTCTTAAAACAGAATTATGCTCCATAGAGGTAGTTATTACATGATCTCCCTTTTTTAAAACTCCCTTTATACCTAAATTTAAGCTATCTGTACAATTATAAGTAAATATTAAATCCATAGGGTTATTTATATTAAATAATTTTGAAATAATATCCCTTGTCTCATAAAGACCTCTCCCTGCCTTCAGAGCTAATTTATGCCCAGACCTTCCAGGATTAGCCCCATATTCTTTCATAGCTTTTAGGGTACCATTATAAACCTCTTCTGGTTTAGGAAAAGATGTAGCAGCATTATCAAAATAAATCAACACAGTCCACCTCCAGAGTAGTTAATATTTTAATTATAACATATTATATGTACTATAATACTCAAAATCATCTATTAAAAAGCAGATAATTATTTTATTTATACATATATTTAATTTAATAAAAAGTATAAACTATAAATTTATATTTTAAGACATTAAATCAAACATATAAAATATTAGAGTTCATTATTATATATAATAATGAACTCTAATAGTCTAAAAACACAAACTTTTAACTTATTTTTTAATTTACTGATCCCCTTGTTTTTATATTATTTATTAAGAATTAATCTCTATTCCTTTAGGTAGTTTTTTAACCTCATTGCCATTATCATCTATATAAGTTCTTCCCCAGCCTGAAGCAATAGAAAATATCATAACAGCCAACATAGCCCAGCAATATATAACATAAGGCCATATTTCATCTGCAGTTACTATTGGAATAGCAGATCCATACTGAGCACTTACATCCTTTGTAAGAGATTGAGCAAGAAGTAATGCTGTAGACCAAGGTACAGAATACACTAAAGTATTTGCTGTAGCATCTAATAGGTTAGCTCTTCTATAAGGATGAATTTTGAATTTCTCACCTATAGGCTTTGCATAAGATGTACCAACCGCCAATATTGGTGGTGCATTTAATCCCATTATGGCAGACATAATTATAACTAATCCAGCAATTGAAGCTTCTGCTCCTCTAGCAGTCTTTACAAGTTTTTCAGCAACACCTAATAATTTCTTATCTCCTCCGCCCTCACGCATAACATTAACGCAAGCAAATATGAGCAAAGCTAATATACAAATATCAACCATCCCACCAATTCCTTCAACAATGATACCTATAACATTTCCATCTTCAATGCCTATCAATTGTTCTACAGTTACAAGCTTTGCTACAAGAGCAACTATTGTAGAAAGAACGGTTCCTAATGTAGTTGCATAAATAAGATCACCTTTTTTAATAGCTGCATAAATAGTAATTATAGCTGGAATAAGCATTATCAACCCCTTGGGATTCATATATTTAGAAAGCTCTTCATAGGGAATTCCTTGACTTGCTTCCATACCACTTCCACCAAATATAATCATAAAAATTAAAGTAATTATAGATGCTGCAACTGTATATCTTAACCTTGAACGAACTACCCCTCCAACATCTGCCCCTTGACTTGTAGCAGAGCAAATTGTTGTATCTGATACTGGTGCTAAATTATCTCCAAAAGCACCTCCACCTATTATAGCTCCAACCAATACTACAGGATTAGCACCAAGAAAAACTCCTGCTGGGTAAAGAACTGAAATTCCTGCAATTATAGTCCCAAATCCTGTTCCAGAAGCAGTGGCAAATAATGCACAAGCAAGAAATGTAATTATAGTATATAATCTACCTTTAGCTCCAATATGATAAGCTGCCCAAGTTATTCCTTCTACTAGGCCTGTAGATTTAAGAATTGTTGCAAATAGTCCTGCAAATATCCAACATGCTACTGGAGTTATTGCTATTTCATCAGCCATTCCTTCAATAATTATTTTTGAATATTCCATTTTATCTTTTGCAAAGAAAAATGTTACTATAAGTCCTGTAACTGCTCCTACCCACATACCTTTTATATCTGGAGCTTTCAATACACTTATATAAATTGCTATAGCTATAAAAAATAAAAATGGTAAAAATGAAATCCAACCTCCGCCATAAAACTCTAATTGTTTTCTATCTGTTTTTTCCATATACCTGTTTCCCTCCTGATCAATTCTAGTTTAATAAGTCTAATTATACCATTTTTTTAATGTACTTAGATATTATTGCTCATGTGGTTACATCTTCCGTTGTTTTTTATTAGAAGTATTTCCGAAAGTATGCTTATAGCAATTTCTTCAGGAGTTTCCCCACCTATAGCTAATCCTATAGGCATATATACTTTTTTAAGCTTATTTTTATCTATTCCTTTTTCTTCTAAATTTAATATCATTTTTGATACTTTTTTTCTACTACCCATGACTCCTATATATTTAGCCTTACTATTTATAACAGCTTCTAAGGCTTCTTCATCAAATTCATGTCCTCTAGTAACTATAACTATATATGTACTATTATCTACAGGATAATTTTTTAAGCTCTCCTCAAATTCCCCTAGTATTAATTCTTGAGCTTTAGGAAACCTCTTTTTATTCAAAAATTCTTCTCTATCTTCAAATATCACTATATGGAAATCTAAAATAGATGCAGCTTTATATATTGCATGGCCTACATGACCTCCTCCTACTATAAGAAGTTTAGGTTTAATTCTACAAATATCTAAAAATACATCTACCTCTCCTCCACAAGTCATTTTTAAACTATTTTCCTCTAATTTTAAATTTACAAGACCACTTTTTTCTTTAGCAATATAGTTCATACTTAGTTTAATTATCTCTCGTTCTAGTTCTCCTCCTCCAATAGTTCCATATATCCTTCCGTCCTCTAATACTGCCATCATTGTTCCTTCTCTTCTAGGAGTTGATCCTGCAGCCTTAACAATAGTAGCTAATACTACCTTTTTACCTTTTCTTGCCTCTCTCATAGCATTTTCTATTACAAAAAAATCTGCCATTTCAAATCCTCCTTTATTTTTTCTATAGAATTTTCATTTCAGTTTTTCACAATAACCTCCTTGATTTTCTTAAAGTCTTTAGGAGTATCTATATCTAATCCTATTTTCCCATTTTTTATATGAATCTTTTTAAAGTCTTTAGGATGCTTTTCTATGATAACCTTTCCACCTCTATCCCCATCTATTTTTAAAAGTTCACTTCTAAGTATAGAGGAAAAAACAACTGGATTACCCTCTTTGCCATCATAACATGGGATTAATATAGGAAATGTAGTCTTTTGATATTCCTCCATGAGCAAATTTATTATATATTTATTTATAAAAAGTTGATCGCCTACAAAAAACATATAAGCGTTAGTATCTGGTTTAGAGTTTTTTATACCTAGTTTTAATGCTTCACTTTGACCTAAATGTGCATTTTCATTGAAAACAGTTTTAATATTATATTTTAAACCTATATCTTTAACTTCAAACTTTCTATAAATGAGAATAATATCTTCTACATTGGATTGTTTAATCTCTCTAATAACCCACTCAACCAAGGGTTTACCTCCAATTTTCATTAGAAGCTTGTCTTCTCCCATTCTTCTAGAAAATCCTGAAGCAAGTATTATCGCTGTAATCATATATCTCCCTCAATTAATAAAATTTTTTAGTTTTAATATCCCCTACAACTACATTATGAAATCCTTTTTCATTTAATTTTCTTCTAATTTCAAGTCCCACTTTTATTCTTTCTTTATTTATAGCCTTATTCATAAGTAATATCTTTTCTCCTTGGCTATCCTTAAATAATCCGTTTTTGCTTAAAACTAATCTAATTATTACATCTTTATCTACTTTTTCATTAGAATTAGCTTTAACTATATTTTTAAATTTTTCAACCCTATGAACATTTTCTTCGTCAATTTTCCTCCCTAAAGAATCCAATCCAACAACTCCTATTGTCTTCGTAGTATTTTTAGGCACTACAGGTTCATATACTTCTGGTGCTTTTATTGGTTTCCCTTTGGAACCGTCCCCTTCTACTAATATGTAATCAAATTGCCCTCTGAAAAATATATTTTCCAATTCTAATACATCAGTATTTTTTATTTTTATATTTTCTATTTCTCCTCCATATACTGTTATAGAAGGTTTTTTTTGCTTAAATTTTTTTGGGATTTTTTCTAGAAAGAAATAATCATAATTTTTATTATCAGGCACATACATAGCTGTTGTTGTAGTTATAAGTATAGATCTATTTAATTCCTTCAATTCCTTAGCTAATTTAAATATACTGGTAGTCTTTCCACCGCCACCAACAAAAGTTATAAACTCATTTTTATTTAAGCCTATATTTAACCTTGGGAAAATATGCAATACATAATACACCCTTTCTGAAAATTAAGATAACTACAGACAAAGGGTATCAGTCAATACCCCTAATTTATATTAAATATCTATAAACTTAAATTCTTTTACATCAAATAGCCCTAAATCAGTAATCTTTATTTCAGGAATTACTGGCAAAGCAATAAATGAAAGGGTCATGAAAGGATCTATTTCACTATTTACATTTAATTTTTCATATGCTATATTGAGCATTTCTTTAAACTCATTATTAACATATTCTAAACTATCATCTGACATAAGACCAGCTATAGCTAGCGGAAGAGATTTTACAACTTTTCTATCAGAAACAATGGTTATTCCTCCACCCATCCTTTCAATTTCTTTTATAGCTTTTAATATATCTTCATCACTATCTCCAATAACAATTATATTATGAGAATCATGAGCAATAGTTGAAGCAATAGCCCCTTTCTCTAATCCAAAATTCTCTACTAATCCTAATCCTATATTGCCAGTTTTATTATGCCTTTCAACTACTGCAACTTTCAAAATATTTTCTTTTCCAAATTCAAATTTACCATCTACCAGATCTATTTCTCTTTCTACTTTTTCAGTAAATAAGCTATGGGAATGTAACTTAATAACATTTACAATTCTTGATTTAAGTTTTATGTCTAAATCCTTTAGTGTAATTTCACCTATATTTACAGAATTCTTAACTTTTAATGTATCTATTGGATTTATTTCAGACAAAAAATTATAATTTTCCCCTACTAATTTTCCATTTTTAAATACCTTTAAAATATTAAATTCTTCTAAATTATCAATGACTACTAAATCTGCTATATATCCTGGAACAATTGCTCCCCTATCTTTTAATCCATAGCACTCAGCCCCATTTAATGTAGCCATCTTTATAGCATCTATCGGATCTGTACCTTCTTTTATAGCAAGTTTAATATTATAATTTATATGACCATCTTTAAGTATATCTTCTGGGTGCTTATCATCAGTACAAAATAAACATCTATTTATATTATCTTTATTTACTACTTTAATTAATTCTTTTAAATTCTTTGCGGCTGATCCTTCTCTTATTAAAATATACATTCCTAGTCTTAATCTATTTTTCATTTCTTCTACTGTAGAGCATTCATGTTCTGTAGATACTCCTGACGCTATATAAGCATTTAATTCACCTTTCTCTAATAATGGACCATGACCATCAATTTTTTTACCTTCTGCCATAATTATTTTATCTAATACTTCATCATCTCCATTTATCACACCTGGATAGTTCATAAGTTCTCCTAACCCTAATACCCTTTCATGATCTATAAGTTCTTTTAAATCTTCTGCCCTAAGATTAGCTCCTGAATTTTCAAAAGGAGTGGCTGGGACACAACTTGGAAGCATTATATATACATCTAAAGGTATATTTTCACTATCATCTAATATATATTTTATTCCATCAATCCCTTTTACATTAGCTATTTCATGAGGGTCTGCTATTATAGTAGTAGTTCCTCTAGGTACTATGGCTCTAGCAAATTGACTAGGGCTAACCATAGATGATTCAATATGAACATGCCCATCAATGAATCCCGGGGAAACAAATTTACCTTCTAAATCTATTTCCTTTTTTCCTTTATAATCCCCAATACCTGCAATTTTTCCATTATATATAGCAATATCTCCATTTATTATTTCATTAGTAAATACATTTATAATAGAACAATTTTTAAGAACCAGTTCAGCTTTCTCTTCTCCTTTAGATATACTTATTATATTTTTAAGTTCATTCTTTTCCATTTTCTGTCCTCCTCACAATTTTTAGATTATCAATCCCTATTATAAACAATACTATTTATATATTTTATCTAAAACTCCTGAAAAAATCTCTTTTATTGAGAAAATTTAAAGACCACCATCTATTTATGAGAGTGGCATAATATAGAAATAAGTTATTTTATTATTAAATCCTTTGTTTTTAATGCAATTTCAAGATCTAATCTATTATTTTCATCATCTAAATCCATTCCAGTAATATCTTTGATCCTATTTATTCTATATAAAATAGTATTATAATGGGTATATAATGCATCAGGTATTTTCCTCAAATTTCCACTGTGCCTAAAATATGCTTCAAGGGTCTTTACTAATTCTGTGGATCTTTTTTCATCATAATCTACTAATAACTTTAAAGTAGAATTGTAGAAATCTTCTAATTCATCATTTAAAAAATCTTGACAAAGTATTTCAAATATACCTAGTTCATCAAAATTCACTATATTTCTATTAATTATTAATATAGCTATTCTAATTGTTTTTAAAGCATCTGAAAAGCTTTTATTTACATTACTTAATCCTTTAGACTGTCTCCCTACACTTATTTTAAACTCTATATTTTCAAATTTTTCAGATATTTTTTTGTTCAGTATATTATTAAAATCTTCTAGTTGTTTATCCGCTGTAGATTCATTTTGAAATCCTAAAAGTATTTGAATTTCATTCATTTTACTAGTTACTACACCTTTTAGACCTACAAATTTTACAGTGCTTTCTATTGTAGAAATAATCTTACTTATATTTTTTTCTACATAGTCGAGAAAATACTCCTCTTCTTGGTTTCCTTCTCTTAGTTTAAATTTAAAACTCATTAACTTAGCTACATATATATTATCTTTATTTAGATTGAAAAAATGAGCCCTTTCTAAAGCTTTTTTCTTCCTTTTTTCATCTATAGAAATTAAATCTTCAAGAAATTCAGATCTATATCTAATTTCTATTTCTTTTATGGAGATTTTTTCAATCACTTCTAAAACTATTATTGTAGCTGCACTTTCTATAATAGCTAAATCAAATCCACCTAATTGAGTATTTATTGCCCAAGTGAATAAATGTCCATAAACATTACCTTTAACAACTATAGGTATAATCATTTTCTTAACATATTTTTCTTTAATTAAAATTTTTCCTTCTTCCAGTTTTTTTAAGTTACTTTTAATAGATTTAGGGTTATAAAAATTATTTATATCCCTTAAAAGAATATTTTTTGGTTTCATCATCTAATCCATCAAATTTCTCTACACTTTCATTTAAAAAATCTAGACATAAGAAAGTAGGATTTTTAATATTTTCATAAACTATTCCCAATACTTCTTCTAACATTACATTCATAAAATGCTCATGAACCTTTTCTATTCTTTCTAAAAGAAATGCTTGCTTGCTGAATATTTCTTTTAGGACTGTACTCATGACATCAGATAAAGGAATGGAATAGTAAATATCTATCAATGAAAAATTAAGATGATTAGCTAAATTTATAACTTCTTCTGAAAGGGAGTGTAAATAAGGATATATCTTTATTCCTATTCCCCCTAAACCTTTTCTAGAACATTCTCTAATAAGATTTTTCTGCTCTTCAATATTATCTCTTTTAAAAGAATAAGCTGTAGTTAAAAGAAGCTCTCCTTCTTGAATCCAGTCAATTATATCTGGATCTGCCATAATATTTACTTTAGAAACAGTATTTCTAATACCTTTAAACCCTGCAACTAGTTTACAATCATCCATAATATCCAATCTTAATATTGCCTCTATACTAATCCCATTTTGTCTTACTATGTAGATCTACTCCTTATAATTGGCTAAAATTTAAGGAGGAACAAAACTCCTCCTTAAACTTCATTCATTATAATTTTTTATAAACAATGTCTAATAATTCTTCTTGTAATTTTTTTCCCTCGTTTAATATATCTTCTACTTCTTTTTCTATTCCCCTTACATATTCTTTATCTTTTAATCCTGACAAATTTATCTTTACGTTAAAAAGGGCTCCTTCTAGTCCTGAATAAGCAAGCAATGCTCCTACGCCTACATCTGTTATTGCATTTGGATTTCCATATAGTGCAAAGGTTTTCTGCAATCTTAAAACTTCTAAACATTTTTTAGCACATTCTAATGGAGTTTCTAATGCCCCTTTAGTAGCTTCCTCAATGGCTAAAGATCTAGCCTTTTTCTCTTCGTCAGTTTGCTTTGGCATCTTAAAAGACTCCATTACTTTATTAAAGGCTTCCGTATCCTTATCTATGAAAGTGTTTAAATCATTAATATAATTTTGAACTTTAGTTAAATTTCTATTTATTTCTTTTTTATTTGCTTCATCTAATTTTTCATATGCTTTTTTTCCAATAGTTAAATTTCCTACCATACTTGTTAAAGCAGCTCCTAAACTTCCAACTAAGGCTGAAACACTTCCTCCCCCTGGAGCTGGTTTATTGCTAGCCACCTGTTCTACATAATCCTTTAAAGTTTCATTAACTAACATTAAAACAAACACCCCCTATACATTGTTGCAAAAATTATAACATATTGGAAAATTATTGTCTACTTGTAACTCAATTGTTCACTGTAGCTATGAGTCTTATTTTCTTCTTTTTTAAATACATATACAAAATAATATACAATTGATACAAAAAATCCGCCTCCCAGAATATTTCCAATAGTTACAGGTATTAAATTATTTAGCCACATCTCTTTCCAACTAATATTTGCTCCTAAAAACTTTCCTAATGAAATATAAAACATATTAGCTACACTATGTTCATAACCTATCAATACAAATAACATTATGGGAAACCATATAGATAATATTTTTGAAGCAAAATTTTCACTTCCTGAAGCCATCCAGACAGCTAGTACAACTAATATATTACATAAAAATCCTCTAATTAAAGATTGTACAAAAGGAATTTGTACTTTTGACATAGCTGTACTTATGGCTAAACTTTTAATACTTTCATTTACTAAACCAGATTTCCAAACTAGATAAGCTAAAAATACAGAACCTATATAATTTCCTATATAAACTAAAATCCAGCTTGAAATCATATCCTTAAATTTAATTTTTCCATTCATTAGGGATAATGCCATTAAATTATTCCCTGTAAATAATTCTCCTCCAGCAATTATTACTAATATAAGTCCTACTGGGAAAACTGCAGCTCCTAAAAATTTAGACAGTCCTATATCTATATTCCCTAAACTTTGTGTAACTGTAAGACCTCCATGAGCCCCAAATCCAATAAACATTCCAGCAAAAATAGATAACAAAACTTTTTTATAATTATCTAAAGAGGCTTTTTTAACCCCTATCTCTATTTGTTTTGAAGCAATTTCATCTGATCTAAGCATTTTATCACTCCTAATACGATCATATCAAAGTTTTCATTTTTTGAAAAATACAAAACCTCTTAGACAACTTTTATAATTTTGATTCATAATCTTCAAGAGATTTGGCAACAACTGAACTAAGAGCAAATAAAGCTATTAAGTTAGGAAACACCATGATACCATTAAACATATCTGCAATATCCCAAACTAATTGAACTTCTAGGAATGAGCCTATTACTATAAACCCAAAAACTATCCATCTATAATATCTTACTCCACCTTTTCCAAACAAATACTTTATATTAGCTTCTCCAAAGAAATACCAACCTATAATAGTAGAAAAAGCAAAGAAAAACAAACTTATAGCTATAAAAGGAGCACCATATTTTCCGAGACCATTAGAGAATGCTATTTGAGTCATTTCTGCTCCTGTTGTTCCTGTAGTATGAGCATTTGTAGTCAAAATAATTAATGAAGTCAATGTACATATAATCATAGTATCAAATATTACTCCTACCATAGCTACTAATCCTTGCTCAGAAGGATGTTTTACCTTGGCTACTGCATGAGCATGAGGTGTAGAACCCATTCCTGCTTCGTTAGAAAATAAACCTCTTGATATTCCAAATCTTACTGCTTCCTTAACTGTAACTCCTAATACTCCACCACCTATGGCTTTAGTTGAAAAAGCTCCTTGAAATATCATTTTAAAAGCTGGACCTATGTAGGAAGCATTTTTTATAATGATTATCAATGCACCTACTATATAAATAAGAGCCATGAAAGGAACAACTAATTCAGTAAAATTTGCAATTCTAGTCATACCTCCTACCAATATAAGTGCTGCTAGAACTGCTACAATTATTCCTACTACTACTTTAGGTATATTAAAAGCATTATTTATTGCTACAGCCATAGAATTTGATTGGACCATATTTCCAACAAATCCTAATGCAATAATTATCGCTATGGCAAAAAATATTGCCAATCCTTTATTTTTTAATCCTTTACTAATATAGTATGCTGGTCCACCAGTAATTTCTCCATCTACTCTATCCGTATAAACTTGGGCTAAAACTGCTTCTGCAAATATTGTTGCCATGCCAAAAAAAGCACTTATCCACATCCAAAATATAGCTCCTGGTCCTCCTGAAGCTATAGCTGTTGCAACTCCCGCTAAATTTCCTGTGCCTACTTGAGCAGCTATAGCTGTTGCTAGAGCTTGAAAAGAAGACATTCCATCTTTATCTGCTTCTACATCTTTTTTAAAAATTCCACCAAATGTTTGTTTAAATCCCCTTCTTATTTGCCTCACTTGAGGAAACCTCAATCTTATAGAATAATAAAGTCCTGTACCAACTAATAAGAATATTAAAATATATCCCCATAAATATTCATTTATGGTATCTACTATAGCATTTAAATTCATAAAAATACCTGGTTTCTAAAACCATATTAAATAGTATAAATATAGTTTTTCACTTATTGTTAAGTGGTAGCATAACAAAACTTAGTATTTCCTATTTATTTGCCACAAACCAGGTTTTTCACCACCTTTCTCTTTGTTTTTTTGATTGTCATTAGTGTTGTCTCCAGCTAATTCTTTTATTAAACTTAAATTTATCTTTCCTATTATAATTTGTCTTATAGTAGTAAAATATACTTCTTCTGTCCTCCTTTCGCATTGCATATATTAGTTTGCCAAAATCCTTAGTTCTTTCGGTTGAAATAATTTATCTTACAAATAAAGAACATAAGAATATTTAATAACGAATATATTAAAATTAATATTCTATTCTTCGTTACATTTTTATCTATCTATATTATATAACATTTATAGAATATTTTTCTATTTATATTAAAATAATATAAGAAGATATATTATATATATTGCTAAAAGCAATAATCCAGTTTTTCTACTAATTTCTTTTTTAATAGCTCCACTAAAAACAAATATAGTCATAACTAAAAGGGAAAGAGGAATATCTAAATAAAGGGTTTGATCAGAAATAAATAATCCATTATCACTAACAAGGGCTGAAGCTCCTAATACTATAGTAAGATTTAAAATATTTGCACCTATAATATTTCCTACCGAGATATTTTCTTCATCTTTTATAATTGCAACAACTGATGTAACTAATTCTGGTAACGAAGTTCCAACGGCAAGTAAAGTTAGACTTACTACCTGTTGAGGAATTTTAAATATATTAGCAATTTTTATGCCACTATCTACTAACATATGGGCCCCTATAACTATAAACCATGCACCTAGTACAAACTTAATTATATTTAGTATAATATGTTTTTTGTCATAGACAGAGTTTCTTTTACAGCTTTCTGTTTTTCCACTTTCATTTTTAAATTCTAAAATATTTACTATAATAAAAAACAAAAATAAAATTAAAAGCATACCACCTTCTTTAAAAGTTATTATTCCATCTCTAGCAAGTATAAAAAACACAACTAAATATCCTATCATCATAGATCCTTTTAGTTTAAAAAGTCCTTTATTTATTTTTATGGGCTTGATACAAGAACATAATCCTATAACAAATGCAATGTTACATATAGTAGATCCTATAGCATTACCAAGAGCAATATCTGAATGTCCTTCATTACTTGCAACTGTAGACACAAAAAATTCTGGAAGAGTTGTAGCTATACTTACAATAGTAGCCCCTATAATTATAGAGGGTATCCCTGTCTTTTTAGCTATCCAAATTGCAGCATCTACGAATAAATCTCCACCTTTAACAATAGTTAGAAGACCAATAAAAAATATTACAAAAACAATAATTGTCTCCATATTCATCCACCAGCCATTCCTATGTATTAATATATATATATATACATTAATATTTCAATATTCCATTTTTATTTTACAGGCAATAAAAAAACTGAGAATTTATTAATAAATTCTCAGTTTAATCTACACAAAGCAAGGAAAATAAGTATTGCACCTGATATCCAAGAAAAATCTATTTCTGTTTTAGATACTATTTTTCTACCTATATAAAATCCTGATAATATAGCAAATATATTGAATATAAAAGAAAAAATTAACACTTGAACATAATCAATATTTCCCATGGCAGTTCCAAATCCTATCCCTAGTGCATCTAATGAAAGAGCTGTTCCTAAATAAATGGCTTCTTTTATATCTATATCACCAGAGTTGTTTATATCTGCTTTAGTACAATCTACAATTACATCTATAACTATTTTAAAATTTGAAAAATTTATTTCTAATTTTTCATTTGATTTTTCTTTCTTTTTAATAAAAGCTTTAATAAGACTATCTAAAATAAAATATACTCCCAATATAAATAAAATGACAAAACTAATAATAGATGGAATATCTCCTGGAAGTACTTTTTTTACTAATCCACCTAGAAACATTGCTGCAAATAAAAAGAATGTACAAACAATATTTATAATCAATAAAGATAATCTAGGTATTTTGATATCCTTTATACCATAAGCTATACCTATAGCTAAAGAATCTAAGCATATAGCTATAACAATAAATAATGTATACAGCATTAGATCACATCCCTTTTCAAATACCTATTGCTATAAATATAATATTCCTGTATTTAAAAAAGGATACAAATTTAAATAGAAAAGAATAAAAATGTTTCACGTGAAACATTTTTATTCTTTTATTAAAATATCTAATATTCTATTTAAATCTTCATCATCATAATATTCTATTTCAATTTTTCCTTTATTTCTTCCCTTTGATATTTGAACCTTTGTACCGAAATATTGCATCAAATTTTCTTCTATATCTGATATTATTGGATCCTTTGAAAAAGAACTTGAAACTTGATCTTTTCTTATATTTTCTTTTTTTTCAATCTCCTTAACTTCTTTTGCTAATCTTTCCGTATCTCTTACATTAAGTTTCTTATCTATAATTTCTTTGGTTACATTTTCTCTTTCTTTTTCATTATCTATTGAAAGCAAAGCTCTACCATGCCCACTAGAGATTTTCCCTTCCTGTATATGATTCTTCGTATTTTCATCTAGATTCAATAATCTAATAGTATTTGCTATATAAGATCTGCTCTTTCCTACAACTTTTGCAACTTCTTCTTGGGTAAGTCCGTAATCTTTCATTAATTCTTCAAAAGCTACTGCTTCCTCAATAGGGTTAAGGTCTTCTCTTTGTAAGTTTTCTATTAATGCAATTTTCATAGAATCTAATTCTTCCATATCTTTTATGATACAAGGTATCTCTTTCAAACCTGCTTCTTGTGAAGCTTTCCATCTTCTTTCTCCTGCTACTATCTCATAATCATTTTTAAATTTTCTTACAATAATAGGTTGTATAACTCCATAAGTTTTTATAGATTGTGAAAGTTCCAAGAGCGCCTTCTTATCAAATTCTTTTCTTGGTTGTTTTTTATTTGGTTTTATAAGTGAAATATCAATATTTACAATACTTTCTTTTTCATTGTCAATATTTAATAGTTCATCTATTGGATCCTCAGGTATTAATGCAGATAACCCTTTTCCCAAACCATTTTTCCTTGTTGCCACTTAAAATTCCTCCTCTGATAATTCTAAAAACTCTTCTGCTAAATCCATATAAGCTTCTGCTCCTCTAGACTTTGGATCATAATCTATAACTGACAAACCATAGCTTGGTGCTTCAGCAAGCCTTACATTTCTAGGTATAATATTAGTATAAACCTTTCCTCTAAAATATTTTTTTACTTCATCAACTACTTGAATTGAAAGGTTTGTCCTACCATCAAACATACTCAATACTACTCCTTCTATTTCTAATTTAGGATTTAATCCCTTTTTAATAAGCTTTATTGTATCTACTAATTGGCTAACACCTTCTAGAGCATAGTACTCACATTGAATAGGAATCAAAACACTATTAGAAGCCACTAATGCATTGATACTTAATATACCTAATGATGGAGGACAGTCAATAAATATATAATCATATTCATTTGATATTGTTTCTAAAGCCTTTTTTAATCTTAATTCTCTATTTTTAGTTTTAACTAGTTCTACTTCTGCTCCTGCCAATTCTACATTTGATGGAATCAAGAAAACATTTTCTGCACTAGTTTTTACAATGCATTTATCGATTGGCAATTCATTTATAAGTATATCATATGTAGATGTTTTTAAATCTTTTTTATTTAAGCCAAGTCCACTTGTAGTATTTCCCTGGGGATCTACATCAATTATTAAAACTTTTTTATTTTTCTTTCCTATAGAAGCACCTAAGTTAATAATAGTAGTGGTTTTTCCGACTCCGCCTTTTTGATTAAATATGGATATAACTCTAGACATTTTTCACACTCCTAAAATATCTTTATATCTATATTATATACTATATATCAATACTGTAGAAAAAAATAGTAGACTTTTGTCTACTATTTTAAATAATTGACTATCTACTTTTTGGGAATTTGCACTACTACTTCTATATGGTCTCCCATATCTTTCTCTCTATATTTTGCTTCTACTCCACTTTCTTTTATAGCATTATATGCGTTTTTAAGAGTATTTAAATATATTTTAAAATTAATAAGTCCCTTTATATTTTGCCCAACTTCTTCTTCCTCTTCTTTAGTTAAATCATCTAATATATTCTCAATTAACTTTTCTGTCTCTTTAACTGTTAGATCATCTTTAATCACTCTATCTAGTACTTTTTTTCTTAATTCATCATCAGGAAGTCTTAAAAGAGCTCTTGCATGCCTCTCGGTTAATTCATTGTCAACTAAGCTCTTTTTTATATCATCTGACAGTTTAAGTATTCTCAATTTATTAGCTATAGTAGATTGGCTTTTTCCCATTTTCTCAGCTAACTCTTGTTGCGTAAAACCATGATCCCTAACTAAATTATAATAACCCTCTGCTTCTTCAATAAAACTTAAATCTTCTCTTTGTAAATTTTCTATTAGTGCAATCATTGCCGAATCTTGATCTCTATATTCAACTATTATAGCGGGGATTTCTTCTAATTCTGCAATTTCAGAAGCTCTTAGTCTTCTTTCCCCAGCTACAAGTTCATAGCTTCCTTCACCTAATTGTCTAACACTTACTGGCTGTATAAGGCCATAAGTCTTTATAGATTGGCTCAATTCTTCTAAAGATTTTTTATTAAAATTTTTTCTAGGTTGATAAGGATTTGGTTTTATAAATTCTATAGGTATATACTTGATTTCAGATTGAATATTCTTCATCCTTCATCCCTCTTCCTTTTGGACTCTACTTTATTATAATTCTATATACTTACAAATCTTCCTCCCATATTTTAGACATTTCGTTCATCAATCTTATATAGATTACAACGGTTTTTTCTTTGGTTTGCCAGCTTGTCTAGGGAATTTTGGCGGAGTTTCTTTAATTTTCTCTATTATTATCAAACTATGTACTATATTTGCATCTGGCAATTTAATAAAAACTTTTTCTTTAAAGCTTCCTCCTAAAGTTTTTATAGAGTTTTTAGCTTCTTTCAGCTCTCCTTCAATATCTTCACCTTTCATAGCTATAAAATATCCTCCTATTTTTACAAAAGGTAAAGTATATTCGCATAAAACATCCAAAGAAGCAACTGCTCTTGAAGTAGCTATATGAAAATTTTCTCTATATTTTTTGTCTTTTCCATAATCTTCTGCTCTTCCATGAATTGTTTTTACTCCTTTTAACTCTAATCTATCTACTACTTCATCTAAAAAACTAATCCTCTTTTTTAAACTATCTAAAAGTACTAATTCCATATTATCTCTAAGTATCTTAATTGGAATTCCTGGAAAGCCACCGCCAGTCCCTATATCTATTACTCTAATTTTTTCATCAAACAATCCTGTATCTAATAAAGTAATACTATCTAAAAAATGTTTTATATCTATTTCTTCATCATCTTTTATAGCTGTTATATTTATTTTTTCATTCCACTCTTTAAGTATTTTTTTATACAGTATAAACCTATCTATTTCATCTTTATCTAATAAAATATTAAGTTTTCCAGCACTTTCAACTAAAGTATCTACATTAGTCATTCTTCCCACTCCTAATTCTTCTTTTATGTTCAAGATAAATTAATAAAACATTTACATCTGCCGGTGAAACTCCTGATATCCTTGAAGCTTGCCCTACTGAATCTGGTCTAATATCATTTAATTTTTGTACTGCTTCATTACTTAACCCTTTAATACTTTTGTAATCTATATCTTTAGGAAGTAATTTATTTTCAAGCTTTTTAAACTGCTCTATCTGGGACATTTGCTTTTTTATATATCCCTCGTACTTTATATGAGTTTCAACTTGAAGTCGAATTTCCCTTGGCAATTCTTCTCTATCTATATCTATTTTTTTTAACTTTTCATATCCAAGCTCAGGTCTTTTTATCAAGTCATATACACTAATAGCAGTTTTTAATTTTGAACTATTACAACTTTCTAAAAAAGAATTCATTTCTTTTGTTGGAGTTACAATAACTTTTTTTAATCTTTCTAACTCTTTTTCTATAAATTCTTTTTTACGTACTACTTTTTTATATCTTTTCCCACTAGCAAGACCTATTTTGTATCCCTTTTCTGTAAGTCTCAAATCAGCATTATCCTGTCTTAAAGTAAGCCTATATTCTGCTCTAGATGTCATCATTCTATAAGGTTCATTAGTACCCTTTGTAACTAAATCATCTATAAGTACTCCTATATAAGCTTCAGATCTATCTAAAATAAAGGGTTCTTTTCCTTTTAAATTGTGAACTGCATTTATTGCTGCAATTAATCCTTGTGCTGCTGCTTCTTCATATCCTGAAGAACCATTTATCTGTCCTGCAAAAAATAAATTATTAATCCCTTTATGCTCTAATGTAGTTTTAAGAATTGTTGGATCTATACAATCATATTCAATAGCATAAGCAGATCTCATAAATTTAACATTTTCAAGACCAATAACTTTTCTATACATTTCTATTTGTACCTCTTCTGGAAGGGTACTACTCATTCCCTGAACATACATTTCTTTTGTATCTAATCCTTCTGGTTCAATAAATATTTGATGTTTCTTCCTATCAGCAAATCTAACTACCTTATCTTCAATAGATGGACAATATCTTGGCCCTATACCTTCAATTACACCAGAATACATAGGAGATCTATCTAAGTTTTTCCTTATAATTTCATGAGTTTCCTCTGTTGTATAAGTTAAATAGCAAGGTACTTGTTCTATATTAAATTCCTTATCTATATTCAAAAAAGAAAAGGGAATTATTTCCTCATCTCCTGGCTGTATTTCCATTTTCGAAGTATCTATACTATCTTTATGGACTCTTGCTGGTGTTCCTGTCTTAAATCTTCTCAGTTCAATCCCTAATTTTTTCAATGAGTCAGATAGTATGTTTGAAGGAAAAAGTCCATCTGGTCCACTTGCATAATTTATTTCTCCTATATATATTCTGCCCTTTAAATAAGTGCCTGTACATAGTATAATTGCTTTTCCTTTATACAATGCTCCCGTTCTTGTTATTATCCCTTTGACCCTGTTATCTTCTACTATTATTTCTACAGCTTCTCCTTGTATTAATTCAAGATTTTTTTCATTTTCAATAACCTTTTTCATTTCCCTATGATATTTCTTCTTATCTGCTTGAACTCTTAAAGAATGTACAGCTGGCCCTTTAGATGTATTCAACATTCTACTCTGTATAAAAGATTTATCTATATTAATTGCCATTTCTCCACCTAATGCATCTATTTCTCTAACTAAATGTCCTTTTCCTGTTCCACCAATATTAGGATTGCAAGGCATTGAAGCAATGGAATCTAAGCTCATAGTAAGCATTAGAGTTTTCATACCCATCCTACTACTAGCTAATGCAGCTTCACAACCTGCATGACCTGCTCCAACTACTATAATATCGTAATTTCCTCCCAAATATTTTTTTATATCTTCCATATTAGATTTTTTCCTCCTTATATCAACTATTTCCCTATACAAAATTCTGAAAAAATCTTATCTAATATATCTTCTGAAATAGTATCTCCAGATATTTCCCCTAAATTTTCCCAACAACTTCTAATATCTACTTCTATACAGTCTAAAGGAATATCTAAATTAATTCCCTCTATTGCCTCTTCTATATTCTTCTTTGCCTTCATTAACTGGTTTTTATGTCTTATATTGGTGACCATAATTTCATCAGAAATTTCGACTTCTCCTGAGTAGAACATTTCTTTAATAGTTTCTTCTAATTTTTCTATACCTTCTCCTTTAGCAATAGATGTTGAAATTACCTTCTTTTTGGGAACAAACTCCTTTAAATATTCTACATTATATTCATTAGGTAAATCTGTCTTATTTAAAAGTACAATTGAATTTTTTTCTTTAACTAATTCTATTATCTCCTCATCTTCTGAAGATAATTTTCTAGAAGCATCAAATACTGCTATTATAAGATCAGCTTCTTCTACTACCTTCTTAGCCCTATCTACACCAATTTTTTCAACTAAATCTTCTGTACTCCTTATACCTGCTGTATCTATTATTTTCAGTGGAATTCCATCAATATTTATATATTCTTCTATTATATCTCTAGTTGTTCCTGGCACATCTGTAACAATTGCCCTATTTTCTCTTAATATTGCATTAAGTAATGAAGATTTTCCTACATTAGGTTTCCCAAGTATTACAGTATTTAGGCCATCTCTTAAAATTCTACCTTTATCAGCTGTATTTAAAAGCTTATTTATTTCTAATAGGACTTTATTTCCATTATCCTTTAGATCTTTATAAGTTACTTCTTCTATACCTTCATCGGGAAAATCTATTGAAACTTCCACATGTGCAAGCATTTCTAGTAATATATTTCTTATTTCATCTATTTTATCCGAAAGGCTTCCTTCAAGCTGTCCTAGAGATATATCATAACTTTTGTCAGTTTTGGCCCTAATCAAGTCCATAACTGCCTCTGCTTGAGATAGATCTAATCTCCCATTTAAAAAAGCTCTCTTTGTAAACTCCCCTGGTTCTGCTAAACGTGCACCATTTTCAAGAATTAGCTCTAATATCTTCTTTACTGAAATAGCTCCCCCATGGCAATATATTTCCACAATATCTTCCCTAGTATAAGTATAGGGTGATTTCATATAAGCAATCAATACCTCATCTACTATCTTTCCATCTTCAGGATTATATATATGTCCATAGGTAAGCTTTCTATTTTCTGCTTCCTTAAGATCTTCATTAACTTTCCCTTTAAAAATATTTCTAGCTATATCTAAACTATTTTTACCACTCATTCTAACTATCCCAATTCCTGATTCACCTATAGCAGTTGAAATTGCAGCAATAGTATCTATCACTATATCACCCACCTCTATAAGATAATATAAACCCAGTAAAATACTGGGTTTATTTTGATTCTATTACAACTCTTCTATAAGGATCTTCACCTTCGCTATGAGTAACTATTCCATCTACATTTTGCAATGCTGAATGAATTATTCTTCTCTCATAAGGATTCATTGGCTCTAACTTTACTGGTCTATTATTGTATTTAGCTTTTTGTCCCATTTTTTGAGCAAGCCTAACTAAAGTCTCTTCTCTTCTCTTTCTATATCCCTTAACATCTATCAATACTTTAATATAATTTTGCCTATTTCTATTAACTGCTAAACTTAAAAGATATTGAATTGCATCTAAAGTATTCCCTCTTCTACCAATTGTAATACCCATATCTGTAGAATTTATATTATCTATATATACATTTAATGTAGATCCTTTTCTTGTTATTGTACTTTCAGCTTTGACACTCATACCATTAAGAAGCGAATCTATAAATTTTTCAGCAATATTTATTGGATCATTAACAACAGTAACCTTAACCTTAGCATCTCTAGCACCTATAAATCCTAAAAACCCTTTATTTGGTTCTTCAATAATTTCTGTTGAAATATCTTCTCTTTCCGCATCTAACTCTTTTAATGCCTCATTAATAGCATCTTCTACTGTTTTAGATACCTTAACAACAGATTTCATATTATTTTAACTCCTCCTTGATTTTACCAAAAGATCTATTAGTAATGATTTGCTGTACTATTTGGAATATATTGCTTATAGTCCAATACAAAGCTAAACCAGCAGGAAATGCTCTAGCTGACCACCATATCATTAAAGGAAGAATCATATTCATAGTTTTTTGAGTACTTGCTGCTTGATCATCTACAGCAGTTTGACCACTCATAAGACGACTTTGTAAAAAAGTTGTAATACCAGCTAATAAAGGTAATCCCCACACATAAGGATCTGGTTTTTCCAAATTAGGAATCCATAAAAAAACTTTATTTAAAGCTTCATAAGTTTGTGGATTTTTAAATACATAAGTAACAGGATCTCTTAAAGCCTTAAAAAATCCTAAGATTATTGGTATTTGAATTATTAAAATAAGACAACCTGAAAAAGGGCTTACATTATTATCTTTATAAACTTTTGATACTTTTGCTTGAAGGGTTTGTGGATCATTTTTATATTTATCCTGAATTTCTTTTATTTCAGGCTGAATTTCCTGCATTTTTTTCATAGACTTATTTTGCTTCAACCCAATAGGGAGTAAAATAAATTTGAATATAATAGTAGTTAGTATTATAGCCATAGCATAAAAAGATACATTCGCAGGTTCTGTGCCTATCTTAGATACCAAATCAAATACAAATTTTAACAATGCACCTAAAGGCTTGGCAAAAAATTTACTCATTAATTGACCTCCTATCACTTGACTGGATCATATCCTCCTGGATTAAAAGGATTGCATCTCAATATTCGTTTAAAACCTAAGTATCCACCTTTTAAAAAACCGTATTTTTCAATAGCCTCTATAGTATAGGCTGAGCAAGTAGGATAAAATCTACAACATCTATAAGGAAATATATATTTGGAAATATAATTTTGATAAAACTTTATTAAGCTTATTGCTATTATTTTCAAGATATTCACCTATTCTTTCAACAAATGAGATATTTTAAGAATATGAAGTATAGCACTTTCAATTTCACTATAGCTAGCTTTATTTGCCATTACTTTAGGCAGAAATATTAAGTCATATCCATCTTTAATTTTGTGAGAATTTAATCTATAGGATTCTTTCATTCTTCTTCGAACTTTATTTCTCACTACACTATTTCCAATTTTCTTTGTCACAGAAAAGCCTACTCGATTATGATTCATTCCATTTTTATAGACATACATTACTACCAAACGATTTCCATAGCTTTTTCCTCTATTGTATACCTTTTTAAAATGAATATTATTTCTTAGTCTATATTTTTTATTCATTAAATAATCTCCTTGAATCTAGTTTAAACAATCATCCTATGTTTAATAAAAAGGCCACTCATTTGCGGCCTTATGCTGACAATTTCTTTCTGCCTTTTCTTCTACGATTTTTAAGAATTCTCCTACCTTGACTTGTACTCATTCTCTTTCTGAAACCATGTTCTCTACTTCTTTGTCTTTTCTTAGGTTGATAAGTTCTTTTCATTTAAAGCCACCTCCTTTTAATGCACAGCCCTTAATATATAGAAATAAAAAGTTTTATTCTATTATAAAAGATAAATACTACTATTGATTATAGTTATAGCTAGTGCTAATGTCAAGATTTTTAGTACATATATTAATGCACAGATTTTAAAATCCACAGCTTGTTTTTATTGTGGATAACTTTTTGTTTTTTGTTGATATATTTTATTTTTTTTGATATGATTATATATCATGTGGATATTATTTCAAATCAATATTTTTTCCACAGTTATACACAATTTGTGGATATATTGTGTATAACTATAAAATTTTTAAGTATATGATTTAGGTAAAGCTGTAAAATCAAAGGATTTTATCCACATACACTTTTAAACCATCGATGTGGATAATCTATTTTTTATACTTACTTTTTCATTATTAACAAATTATCAATAGTTTATCCACAAATTTCAAAATGCTTATTATTTAGAAAATAATAATTATTATACAATATAAGCTGTGGATAATCTTGTTGATATTTTTTATTTTTAAATATTTTAAATCAAAAACTTTTATTATACGTTATAAACATCCTATGATCTGGTAATAATTTCATAATATATAGGAGGATAGGAAATGAATTCTAATTTAGAAAGCATTTGGAACAATGCATTAAATTTAATAAAAGTTGAACTTACTGAAGTAAGCTTTAACACATGGCTAAAAACTGTAAAACCAATTTCTTCAACAAAAGATAGTATTATACTAGCTGCTCCAAATGAGTTTACAAAAGGTATATTAGAAGGTAGATATTTAAATCTAATAAAAAATGCAATAAAACAAGTTACAAACAAAGACTATACCATAGAATTTCTAATACCTGGAGAAGAAATTCCTAAAAATATGGGACAATCCTCTAAAAAAGAATTAATAGATAATAATTTTAAAAATCAATTAAACCCTAAATATACCTTTGATACCTTTGTTATAGGAAATAGCAACAGATTTGCTCATGCTGCATCATTAGCAGTAGCAGAAGCTCCAGCTCAAGCATATAATCCTCTCTTTATATATGGAGGAGTTGGACTAGGTAAAACCCATTTAATGCATGCAATTGGTCATTACATACTAAATCAAAACCCTAAAGTTAAAGTAGTTTATGTATCTTCTGAAAAATTTACAAATGAACTCATAAATTCTATAAGAGATGATAAAAATGATGAATTTAGGAACAAATATAGAAATATTGATGTTTTATTAATTGATGATATACAATTTATAGCTGGCAAGGAAAGAACCCAAGAAGAATTTTTCCATACCTTCAATGCACTCCATGATGCTAATAAACAAATTATTATATCTAGTGATAGACCTCCAAAAGAAATACCAACTCTTGAAGATAGGCTAAGATCAAGATTTGAATGGGGACTTATTGCTGATATTCAAACTCCAGATTTAGAAACAAGAATAGCAATTTTAAAAAAGAAGGCAAATTTAGAAAATATAAATGTTCCAAATGATGTAATGCTTTATATAGCTACAAAAATTCAATCTAACATAAGGGAATTAGAAGGAGCATTGATAAGAATAGTTGCTTATTCTTCTTTAACAAATAAAGAAGTAACTGTTGAATTAGCAGAAGAGGCATTAAAGGATATTATTTCCGATGATAAGCCAAGAGAAATTACTGTAAATTTAATAAAAGAAATAGTTTCTAAAAATTTCAATATAAAGTTGGATGATTTTAACTCTAGAAAAAGGACTAGATCCATTGCATATCCAAGACAAATAGCAATGTATTTATCTAGAGAACTTACTGATCTATCCCTTCCAAAAATAGGTGATGAATTTGGAGGAAGAGATCATACTACAGTAATACATGCTTGTGATAAAGTTTCTGGAGATATGGAATCAGATAGAAATTTCAAAATGAAAATAGATGAAACTATCAAAGAAATAAAAGGTGAATAATTAACAAAAATATGTTGATATGCTGTTGATATAATGTTTATACTTTATATTTAAATATCTTGATGTTAATAATGGGGATAACTTAGTAAGTTATTAAAAAGTTGCTCACATTTTATTAAATAATAAATAATCGTTAAATTTAAGTCTTACACATGGTTATCCACATATCAACAAGCCCTATTACTATTACTACTATATTATGTTATCAATCTATCTATCTTTTCTGTATAAACTCATCAGAATTAATAAGGAGGTTTTTTCAATTGAGAATACAAGTAGATCAAAAAAAATTATCTAAACATATAAATATAGTTCAAAAAGGAATTTCTAGTAAAACTACATTGCCAATATTAGACGGAATTCTTTTAGAAGCTAAAGATGGTAAATTAAAATTAACAGGTACTGATTTAGAAATAGGTATTGAATCGTATTTAGAAGCCAATATATTAGAAGAGGGTTCTATAGTTATCAATTCAAGATTATTTGGTGATATAATTAAAAAATTACCTAATTCAGAGATAGATATAAATGTATCAGAAAACAAAATGAATATTGTATGTGATTCATCCCAATTTAATTTAATAGGAAATTCTTCTGTAGAATATCCAGAATTACCTACTTTAATTGACCAATTATCTTTAAAAATACCTATGGATTTATTTAAAGATATAATTAGGCAAACAGTCTTCGCTACAACTCAAGATGAAACTAGACCTATTCTTACAGGAGTATTATTTGAGGTAATTGATGGCAATGCATCTTTTGTAGCTCTTGATGGCTATAGATTATCTTTAAGAAATATAAAAATAAATTCATCAGAAGATGTGAAAGTAGTAATACCAGGAAGAACTTTAAGTGAATTGAATAAAATACTTGAGGAAAATGAAGAAGATATTGAAATCACACTGACTCCTGGACATATAGTATTTAATATTGGAGATACATTAGTATTTTCAAGGTTACTTGAAGGACAATTTTTAAATTATAGAGATATAATAAGAGAAGATCATGATACAAGAATTAAAGTTAATAGAAAGGAATTGCAAGATAGTTTAGAAAGAGCTTCTCTCCTTGCAAAAGAAGAAAAGGCAAATCTTGTAAAATTAAATTTATTTGAAGATAAATTAACAATAAAGTCTAATTCAGAAATCGGAAATGTTCATGAAGAAATGACAGTAGAGCTAGAGGGAGAAGATGTAGATATAGCTTTCAATTCAAAATATATTTTAGATGGCATAAAAGCTATGGATGAAGAAGAGATAGAGCTTTTCTTTATGGGAAGTTTAAATCCTTGTATAATAAAACCTGCTGAAGAGGATAATTATACTTATTTAGTATTGCCAGTTAGACTTGCTAAAGATGATTATTAAAAGAGGGATATATATGAAAAAAGTAAAAATAGAAACAGATTATATTAAGTTAGATCAATTATTAAAATTTGCTGGAATATTGGATACAGGAGGTCAGGGAAAAATATTAATTAAAAAAGGATATATTAAATTAAATGGAGAGGTAGTCAGACAAAGAGGTAAAAAAATAGTAAAAGGTGATGAAATAGAAATAAAGGATATAGGAAAAATTCTTGTGATATAATATTAATGGTCGGACTTGAGGGGTGCTTTAGTTGTATGTAGACAATATAAGGCTTATTAATTTTAGAAACTATATGAATTTAAAATTAAAGCTTCATAAAAAAGTAAATATTTTCATAGGAAAAAATGCTCAAGGTAAAACTAATTTACTTGAGTCTATCTATGTATGTTCATCTGGAAAATCCTTTAGAACCAATGTAGATAGAGATATGATAAATTTTAAAAAGAATCAATCCTATATAGGGGCTAAGGTTATAGGAGAACATTTAGATAAAACTATAGAAATTAAAATTGATAGAAATAAACCTAAAAGAATTAAAGTTAATAAATTAGAAATTGAAAGAAATAAAGAACTATATGGTGGATTAAATGTAGTAGTTTTTTCCCCTGAAGATTTAAGGATTATAAAGGATGGTCCATCAGAGAGAAGAGATTTTATAGACAGGGAAATATCTCAAATAAAACCTATGTACAGATATAATTTAAATAAATATAACAAAATACTATTTC
The DNA here is from genome assembly GCF_024623155.1 of Anaerosalibacter massiliensis. NCBI lineage: Bacteria > Bacillati > Bacillota > Tissierellia > Tissierellales > Sporanaerobacteraceae > Anaerosalibacter > Anaerosalibacter massiliensis. The sequence goes on along the minus strand of NZ_JANJZL010000018.1, from coordinate 11,011 downwards.
AAAGAAATAATTTACTTAAAAATATGAGAATGAATGAAAAAAATAAGCATTTAGTTGATATATTTAATATACAAATGGCTAAAATTGGGAGCAAGATAATAATTGAAAGAGCTAAGTTTATAGAAAAAATATCTAGATCTTCTAAAAGAATACACAAAAATGTTACTCGTGGCGAAGAAAATCTATCTTTAAAATACAAGACGAATGTAGTTGATAGTTTTAATGACATACTGTATATAGAAAATCTTTTTATAAAAAAACTCGAAAATAATATAAAAGATGATATACTAAAAGGCACAACAAAAATAGGTCCTCACAGAGATGATATAGATATTTTTATAAATAATGTATATTCAAAAACCTATGCTTCTCAAGGTCAACAAAGAACGGCAATCTTGTCTATTAAACTAGCAGAAGTAGATATAATAAAAGAAGAAAAAAATGATTATCCAGTACTTTTATTGGATGACGTATTGTCAGAATTGGATAAGGACAGAAGAAAATTTTTAGTACATGCTTTTAAAGATTTGCAAACTATAATAACATCTACAGATATTATAGATATAAAAGAATTTGATCCACTAAATAAGAAAATTTTTCATATTGATAATGGTGAAATTCTTTAATAAAAGAAGGGGTTAGATAAAAATGTTTCTCCATATTGGAAAAAATTTCACAATACCTATAAAAGATATTATAGCTATTATAGATAAAGAAAGTTCTCTATCTTCATATGGAACTAAAAAATTTATAAATAGAATGAAAAAAGAGGGAAATATATATAATCCAGAACAAATAAGTGAAAAAGAAATAAAAACCTATATTATTACAAATAATACTATATATACATCAAATATTTCATCTAGGACTCTATTTAAAAGAAATAACGAAATGAACAAATCAATTAATCAATTTCTTTAATTTTTAGCTTTTAGTATGGATTGGAGGGAAATCAATGACCAAAGAAAATAATAAGAGAAAATATACAGCAGAAGAAATCCAAGTATTGACAGGATTGGAGCCAGTAAGATTAAGACCAGGAATGTATATAGGAAGTACTGGTTCAAAGGGACTTCATCATCTAGTATATGAAGTAGTTGACAATAGTATCGATGAGGCATTGGCAGGAGTTTGCGATACTATTTTTATATCTATAAATGAAGATAATTCTATAACTGTATCGGACAATGGAAGTGGTATTCCTGTAGAAACTCATCCACAAACTGGTAAATCTACTGTAGAAACAGTACTTACAATTCTTCATGCAGGAGGAAAATTTAATAATGGAGCATATAAAGTATCTGGTGGTCTTCATGGAGTAGGAGTTTCTGTAGTTAATGCTCTTTCAGAATATTTGAAAGTAAGAGTTAAAAGAGATGGGAAAATATATGAACAAGAATTTAGCAGAGGAGTGCCTACTACTAAGCTAAAAATCATAGGTGATAGTGAAGAAACAGGTACAACTATTTTATTTAAGCCAGATAAAGAAATATTTGATGAGGTTGAGTTTGACCATGAAACTTTAGAGTTTAGATTCAGAGAAATGGCATTTTTAAACAAAGGAATAAAAATAATATTAGAAGATAAAAGAGAAAATAAAAAACAAGAATTCCATTTTGAAGGCGGTATAAAAGCTTTTGTTGAGTATATAAATAAAAATAAAACTAAAATACAAGAGAATATAATGTATTTTGATGCTGAGAAAGATAATTCTACTGTAGAATTAGCTATGCAGTATACAGATAGTTATTCAGAAAATATATTTACCTTTGCAAACAATATAAATACTCAAGAAGGTGGAACACATTTAAGTGGATTTAAATCTGCTGTAACAAGGGCTATAAATGATTATGCTAGAAGACATGGAATTTTAAAAGAGAAAGATAATAATTTCCAGGGAAATGACGTAAGAGAAGGACTTACAGCAGTTTTATCAGTAAAGCTTATGGAACCTCAATTTGAAGGTCAAACTAAAACTAAATTAGGTAATAGTGAAATGAGAGGGATAGTAGATACTTTAGTTTCTGAGAGCATGGATAGATTTTTAGAAGAAAATCCTAAGGATGCAAAAATAATTATTGATAAAGCTCTAAAGGCTTCTCATGCAAGAGAAGCTGCAAGAAAAGCAAGGGAATTATCAAGGAAAAGAAGTATATTAGATAATACTACTCTTCCAGGAAAACTTGCCGACTGTTCTCTTAATGATCCATCTATATCAGAAATATTTATAGTCGAAGGGGATTCAGCGGGGGGTAGTGCAAAACAAGGACGTGATAGAGAATATCAAGCTATACTTCCATTGAAGGGAAAAATAATGAATGTAGAAAAAGCAACATTTGATAGAGTGCTTGGTTATGAAGAAATAAAAGCAATGATTACTGCTTTTGGTTCAGGGATCGGTAGTGAATTTGATCTTGAAAAACTAAGATATGGAAAAATAATTATCATGACTGACGCCGATGTAGATGGTGCACATATTAGAACTTTACTTTTAACTTTCTTCTTTAGATATATGAAACCATTAGTTGAAAATGGGAATATATATATAGCACAGCCACCACTATATAAAATATCTAAAGGAAAAAAGGATTATTACGTTTATAGTGATAATGAGCTAGAGGAAATAATGAATGAATTTGGTAGAGATAAGGAATATCCTATTCAAAGGTATAAAGGTCTGGGAGAAATGAATCCGGAACAACTTTGGGAAACTACTATGGATCCAGAAACAAGAACTATACTCCAAGTCTCTGTAGAAGATGCTCTAGCTGCAGATGAAATATTTACAATGCTTATGGGAGACAGAGTAAAACCTAGAAGAGAATTTATTCAAAAAAATGCAAAGCTAGTTAAAAATCTTGATATATAGATAAAAATAATAATTTTAGGATGCTGTATTTGAAAATTTTATTTCCAAATACAGCATTTTTCATTTATCATTTAAATTGTAGCAATAAAAATTATAGACAAAAGGGAGGCGGGTTTTGTGAATATAAAAAAGGGATTAGTATTATTATTTGCATTAGTTTTAGTATTGAGTGTAGGTTGTAGCAATAGGGAAAACGTTTCTGAAAAAACCAAAGATGCTGTAAAAAAAACAGAAGAAGAAAAGAGTGAAAAAATATTAGAAGGTGGAAGAATTATATTGAGCGTAGGTGATGATCCAAAAGTTTTACATCCGTTTTATGCAACAGATAGATCTACTATGACTATAAATAATGGATTGTTTGATCCATTATTTGTAAAAGATGGAGAAGATATAAGATATTATCTAGCTGAAAATGTAAGTATTTCTGATGATAATTTAATTTACACAATAAAATTAAAAGATAATTTAAAATGGCATGATGGAGAAAATTTAACAGCGGACGATTTAGTATTTACTTTTCAAAAAATAGTAGATGAGAAGCAAAATGCTAATTCATATCAAAATTTCATAATAGGTGGAGAACCAGTTAAAGTTGAAAAGGTAGATAATTTAACAGTAAAGCTTGTATTAAATAAAGTTTCAGTGCCTTTTTTAAGCACCATTTCAGGATTATCCCCTATACCTAAACATATATTTGAAGGAGAAGAAAATTTTGAAAAAAGTGAAAAAAATCAGAAACCTATTGGAAGTGGACCTTTTAAAATTAAAGAATGGAAAAAAGGTGAGAGTGTTGTGTTAGAAAGATTTGATGATTATCATGGTGGAAAACCGCATTTGGACGAAGTAGTTTTTAGAATTATATCAGATCCAAATTCCGAGAAAGTTGCATTTGAAAATGGAGAAATATCTACAAGATATATAGATTTTGAAACTTATGAAAAATATGAGAAAGAGGGAAATTTTAATGTATTCGGTTTTGATGAAGGTATGTTAAATTATATGGCATTCAAATTAAATAGTGAGGCATTAAAAGATAAAAAAGTAAGACAAGCTATTGCATATGGGATAGATAAAGAAGAACTTATAAATGGTGGATATAACTCTACTAAATATGCAGAACCAGCATATACAGTATTAGCATCAGATACATTATATTATACTGAAGATGTTGAGCATTATGACTACAATGCTGAAAAAGCAAAAAAATTATTAAAGGAAGCTGGAGTGGAAAATATTAAGCTTACTCTTGGATATATAAATGATTCTAAAGAGCAACAAAATCAAGCCTTAGTAATTCAACAAAGATTAAAGGAGATAGGAATAGAAATAGAATTATTACCTTTAGAAAGAGGGGCTTTTTATCAAAAATTATTAGATCCTTCTAGTACTGATTTTGATCTGGTATTTAATGGGTATGTAATGGGACAAGAGCCAGATAGTTATAAACTAATTTTTAGTAAGGAAGGACCTTATAACTTTGCACAATATAAAAATGTAGAGCTTGATAAGAAATGGGAAGAAGCTGCTATAGAAGTAAATGAAGAAAAGAGAAAAACAATGTATGAAGAAATTCAAAAAGAAATAATGGATGATATGATCCAATATCCAATTTGTTATCCAAAAGCTCTTGTTTCTGTAGATAAAAAAGTTGGAGGAGTAGAAGAAGCTAAAACAGTGCCAATTTTTATGTTTGAAGATTTATCAAAACTTTATTTAACTGAATAGCAGAAAAATACTATATCTCTTTTTACTAGCCTGACAAAATGTTAGGCTAGTATATTTAATTTATAAAATCTAATTATAGGAGAGTGTATAAATGGCTAGATATACAGTAAGAAGAATAATTCAAGCTATACCTATTCTTATTTTTATATCTTTTATATCTTTTTTTATAATAAGACTTGCACCAGGAGATCCGGTAAAGGTATTTATTACTCCCCAAATGACTCATGAACAAATTGAAAGAACTAGAGCTAATCTTGGGCTGGATAAACCTATATACGTTCAATATTTTTATTGGATTAAAAACATTTTAAGAGGAGATTTGGGATATTCGTTTATTAATTATCAGCCAGTATCTAAAGAAATTAGTGAAAGATTTCTTCCAACTATTGGCCTCATGGGAATATCTTTATTAATTTCAATAATATTGTCTATTTTATTAGGTATAGCTTCGGCTATTCACAAGGATAAATTTATAGATAATCTCATTAGTAAGATATGTTATATAGGTATTTCTATTCCTAGCTTTTGGTTTGCAATGATATTAATATATATTTTTTCTATGAAGTTAAAACTACTTCCAAGCATAGGAATGAGAACTATTGGAGCTTATTCTACATTGGATTTAATGAAGCATGGAATAATGCCAAGTATTGTATTAAGCTATCCTAATACTGCCATTTTAACTAGATATATAAGAGTAAGATTAATAGATGAAATGAAAGAAAGCTATGTAAAAACTGCAAAATCTAAAGGAATAAGCCAAAGACAAATTTTCTATAGTCATATTTTAAGAAACTCTTTACTACCAATGATAACAATACTTGGGATGAATTTGCCATCATTAGTATCTGGCGCTTTCATTACTGAAACAATTTTTGGATGGCCAGGAATGGGGAAGCTTGGAGTAAGTTCAATATTTAATTTTGATTATCCAGTTATAATGGCTATAACTATGATGTCATCAATAATGTTAGTTTTAGGTAATTTAATTTCAGATATATGCTATTCTTTAGTTGATCCAAGAATTAGTTTGTAGGTGATAATATGAACAAAAGAATATTTGATAATTTTAAATTATATTTAGAAAGAAATAAAATTAATTACTTATACATTGGGATAATAATTCTACTCATTATTGTCTCTGTTTTAGCAAATTTTTCTCCTTATGACCCTAATGAAATAAATATAACAAATAAATTATTAAGACCAAACTCAAGACATATATTTGATACTGATGATTTAGGAAGAGATTATTTTACAAGAGCTCTTTATGGAGGAAGGGTATCTTTAACGGTAGGATTTTTATCTATGATTATATCCATAACTATAGGAACATTAGTTGGAGCTATTAGTGGATATTTTGGTGGAATGGTTGATAGTATTGTTATGAGAATAATTGATATACTTATGAGTATACCTAGCTTTTTTATAATATTAATAATAAATGCTCATTTTAAACCAGGAATTATTAGTGTTATATTGATTATAGGATTATTTGGATGGATGGGTGTAGCTAGAGTAGTAAGATCAGAGACTTTATCTATTAAAGAAAGAGAATATGTTCTCAGCTCAAAACTATTAGGAGCAAGTCATTTTTGGGTTATATTTAAACATATAATACCTAATCTCATGTCTACAGTTATTGTTTCATCAACTATAAATGTAGCTACTTCAATACTTATGGAATCTTCTCTAAGTTTTTTGGGATTAGGTGTAGTAGAACCTTATTCTTCTTGGGGAAGTATGCTTAGAAATGCTCAAGAGTACATAGAAGAAGCTCCATATTTAGCTATATTTCCAGGTTTATTAATATTACTTACAGTTCTTAGCTTTAATATAATTGGTGACATACTAAGAGAATCATTAGCTCCCAATAACACAGATTAAACTTCCTTAAATAGTTAATATATATTTAAAGATTTAAAATAGTGTTAAAATGTAGGAGGTTAGACAATAATTATAAATAGGAATTGAAATATGATATAATATAATAAATTAAGGTAAATTCCTTAGTTGGACACTGTTTAAGGAGGTTAGAGAATGGATAAGGAAGAAAATAATGTTGTAGTAGTAAATATTGAAGAAGAAATGAAGAAGTCCTATTTAGATTATGCAATGAGTGTTATAGTTAGCAGAGCATTGCCAGATGTAAGGGATGGATTAAAACCAGTTCATAGAAGAATACTTTATGCTATGAATGAATTAGGACTTTCTCCAGAGAAACAATATAGAAAATCTGCTAGAGTTGTCGGTGATGTTTTAGGTAAATATCATCCTCATTCAGATACCTCTGTATATGATGCTATGGTAAGACTTGCCCAAGATTTCAATACTAGATATCCTCTTGTAGATGGTCATGGAAACTTTGGTTCTGTAGATGGAGATAGTGCAGCGGCTATGCGTTATACAGAAGTGAAAATGACAAAACTTGCAACAGAAATGCTTAGAGATATAAATAAAGATACAATTGATTATGGATTAAATTTTGATGAGTCTTTAAAAGAGCCTATAGTGCTTCCAAGTAGATTTCCTAATCTTTTGGTAAATGGTTCATCAGGTATTGCAGTAGGTATGGCAACTAGTATTCCTCCTCATAACCTATGTGAAGTAATAGATGGTATATTAGCTATTATAAATGATCCACATATAGATATAGATGCTCTAATGGAAATTATAAAAGGACCAGATTTCCCTACTTCTGGTATAATAATGGGAATTGAAGAAATAAAATCTGCTTATAGAACAGGTAGAGGTAAAGTAATAGTAAGGGCTAACACAGAAATAGAGGAATTTGGAAAAGGAAGAAATAGAATTATAATCACAGAACTTCCTTATCAAGTAAATAAAGCAAGACTAATAGAAAAGATAGCAGATCTTGTAAGAGATAAAAAAATAGAAGGAATCTCAGACTTAAGAGATGAATCAGATAGAGAAGGTATGAGAATAGTAATTGAATTAAAAAGAGATGCTATTCCAAAAGTAGTATTAAATAATTTATATAAACAGACCCAATTACAAGATACATTTAGTATTATAATGCTTGCATTAGTTAATGATGAGCCTAAAATATTAAATTTAAAGGAAATGTTAACTCATTATTTAGAATTTCAGAAAGAAATAATAGTTAGAAGAACTAAATATGAATTAAAAAAGGCAGAAGACAGAGCTCATATATTAGAAGGTTTAAAAATTGCATTAGATCATATAGATGAAGTAATAAGCATAATTAGAAATTCAAAAGATGATAAAACAGCTAAAGATAAGCTTATGTCTAGTTTTGGTCTTTCTGAAAAACAATCTCAGGCTATATTGGATATGAGACTTAGAAGGCTTACTGGTCTTGAAAGAGGAAAGATAGAAGAGGAATATGAGGAACTAATAAAAGAAATAAATAGATTAAAAGAAATACTTGCAAGTGAAAGTTTAGTATATGAAATAATAAAAGAGGAGTTATTAGAAATAAAAGAAAAATATGGCAACGAAAGAAGAACTATGATAATGCCATCAGAAGATGAAATTAATATAGAAGATATGATTAAAAAAGAAGATGTAATAATTACATTAACACATTTTGGATATATAAAAAGAATTCCAGAAAACACCTATAGACTTCAAAAAAGAGGTGGTAGAGGAGTAGCTGCTTTGACTACAAGAGAAGAAGATTTTGTTGAACATCTATTTATTACATCAACTCATGATACTATATTATTTTTTACCAATAAAGGAAGAGTTCACTCCTTAAAAGCTTATGAAATTCCAGAAGGTAGAAGACAATCTAAAGGTATGGCTATAGTCAATCTTTTAAATTTAACAGGTGAAGAAAAGATAAATGCAGTAATTCCTATAAGTGAATATGAGCCAGAAAATAACCTAGTATTTGTTACTCAAGAAGGTATTATTAAAAAAACTAAATTTGAACATTTTAAAAATATAAGAAAAACTGGTTTGATTGCTATAGGATTAAGGGATGATGATGAATTAATAAGTGTAAAGAAAACAGATGGAAAAGAAGAACTAATCATTGTAACATCAAAAGGAATGGCTATTAGATTTAAAGAAAGTGATGTAAGACAGATGGGTAGAACTGCTATGGGAGTAAAAGGTATAAACCTAAATAAGGGAGATAAAGTAGTAGGAATGGATTTAGTAGAAAAGGGAAAAGATTTATTAGTAATTAGCAGCAATGGATATGGTAAAAGAACTCCATTAGATGAATATAGACCTCAAACTAGAGGTGGAAAGGGACTGAAGACATATAATATTAAAGAAAAAACTGGTCCATTAGTTTCTGCTAAAGTAGTAGATAAGGAAGACGAAATTATGATGATTTCTAACTGTGGGACTATCATAAGATTGAATGTAAGAGATATATCAGAAATGGGCAGAAATACTCAAGGAGTTACATTGATGAAGATAAAAGATAATGATGAAGTTGTAGCTGTAGCTAAATATGTTGAAGAAGAATAAATAAAATAAGCATACTTAATTAAGTATGCTTATTTTATTTAATAATACCTAGTAAAATGCTTTACATTAATTTTTTTTTATTATACAATTAATTCAATACTATAAGGGTATTAAGGAGGTCGTCTTATGGCATTAGATGTGAATATAAAATATGATGAAGAGAAGAACATTTGGGTTGTTAATCCATCTGGAGAAGTAGATATATATACATCTCCAGAATTAAAAGAAAAGCTTTTGAAATCTTTAAAAGAGAAAGAAACAGATTTGCTAATAAATGGTGAGAAATTGGACTATATTGATAGTACTGGATTAGGTGTTTTAATTAGTATTTTGAAAAGGGTCAAAGAAAAAGATAATGATGTAATTATTATAAATTTGAAATCGAATATTAGAAAATTATTTGATATTACTGGATTGGATAAGGTATTTATAATCAAGGAGTGAAAAAAATGGATAAGGATTTTATTAAACTTACAATTCCAAGTAAGCCAAATTATGTAGGGGTTGTTAGACTCACCACTTCTTCTATAGGAAATGAAGCTAAATTAAGCATTGATGATATAGAAGATATTAAGGTGGCAATATCTGAAGCTTGTATAAATGCAATGGGAAGATCAGAAATTTTAAATATTGAATATGAGCTTTATAAAAATAAATTAGTAATGTTTGTAGAAAATGTATCGGATGAAATAGATAGTTCTCAAGAAAATGCTAAAGAAAAAGAATTGGGAATATTAATAATAAGATCTTTAATGGATCAAGTAGAATTTACAAGTAGAGGAATAAAAATGATAAAAAAAATAGAGGATGGTATTGATGACTAATCAAGGTTTAAGTAAAAAGAGGAACTTTGATGATATAAAAGATATTGATACAAAAGTTTTATTTCAAGAATATAAGAGAAATGGAGATTTAAATATAAGGAAAGAGTTAATAGAGAGACATCTCTATATAGCAGAAATACTATCTAAAAAGTATGCTAATAGGGGAATAGACTATGAAGATATATATCAAGTAGCTTCTATAGGTCTAATATATGCTGTAGATAGATTTGATGTGGACAAAGGTTTTAAATTTTCAAGTTTTGCAACACCTACCATTATAGGAGAAATAAAAAAGTATTTTAGAGATAAAGGTTGGACCATAAGAGTTCCTAGGAGAATACAAGAACTTTCAAAGAAAATAAATAACTCTAAAGAAATACTTAGCCAAAGATTACAGCGTTCGCCTACAGTAGAGGATATAGCGGAGTATTTAAACTCTACTACTGAGGAAGTCTTGGAGGCAATGGAAGCTAGTAAAGTATATACCCCTCAATCTTTAGATGTAAGTTATGACTCTAACAATGATGATAAAGATGTAAATTTATCAGAACTAATAGGAGAAGACGATATTTACTTTGATAAAATTGAGAATAATGATTTTGTACTAAGAACTATGAGAAACTTAAATGATATGGAAAAGCAAATACTTGTAGATAGGTATTTTAATAAAAGGACTCAAGTTTCTATTGCAGAAAAGCTAGGAATATCTCAAATGACTGTTTCTAGAATAGAGAAAAAGGTCATTGAAAAGTTTAGAAAAGAAATGAATAAAACTTTAAGTTAAAATGAGCAAAACTATTGACATATATTAAACATGCCTGTATAATAGAAAACAGTTGCTTAATTTGAAACTTAAAGCAATCTCAAATTTTTTGAAGAAAAATGAAGAAAAATGTTGACAAAATATTTTATTGATGGTATAGTATATAAGTCAGCAAAAAAAGAACCTAGAAAATTGAACAGTGTAAAAAGTCCTTAAGTTAATAACTTTAATTAAAGCTTAAGTTCATATGAAAATATGAAAGTAAGTAATTCTGAGATTAAACTTTTATTATGAGAGTTTGATCCTGGCTCAGGATGAACGCTGGCGGCGTGCCTAACACATGCAAGTCGAGCGAAGGATATA
>NZ_JANJZL010000017.1:0-46078 GCF_024623155.1 Anaerosalibacter massiliensis | reverse complement strand
TTTATAATTAATTTTAGTATGTGATTTCATTGCAGATAAATTATACTAAAAAACAGGTCGAAGAGCTACCGCTCTTCGGCCTGTTTTACTTTTATGGGCTTTTTATTTTGAAACAGCCCCTTTTTTAAATACTAGCTTTTCATTACTGTAGTCAATAAATATATCATCTTCTTTAGATACATTTCCCTTTAAAATCTCTTCTGCAAGTTGATCTTCTATCATCTTAGTTATAGTTCTCTCTAAAGGTCTAGCACCATAAACTGGATCAAAGCCTTTTTTGCTAATATATTCCTTAGTATTTTCACTAATCCTAATATTAATCTCCATTTTTTTAAGTCTCTTTTCTAAATCATTTACCATTACATCTACAATTTCCCTTACATTTATTTGACTCAATGGATGGAACATTATTATTTCATCTATTCTATTTAAAAATTCTGGTCTAAAGGTTCGTTTAAGTTCATCTTTTATATTTTCTTTTATCTTTTCATACTCTTCTTTTTCTTCATCTTTTGGTGCCGCAAACCCTAAAATATTTTGCTTTTTAATAGTAGTTGCTCCTACATTAGATGTCATAATTATAACTGTATTTTTGAAATCTACAGTTCTTCCCTTTGAATCTGTAAGTCTACCATCATCTAATATTTGCAATAATGCATTAAATACATCTGGATGAGCTTTCTCTACTTCGTCAAACAATATAACTGAATAAGGTTTCCTTCTAACAGCTTCTGTAAGCTGTCCTCCCTCTTCATATCCTACATATCCTGGAGGAGACCCTACTAGTCTTGAAACAGAATGTTTTTCCATGTATTCAGACATATCTATTCTAATCATAGAATCTTCATCACCAAATAATGCTTCTGACAATGCTTTTGCAAGATAAGTTTTACCTACACCAGTAGGTCCAACAAATATAAAAGTTCCTACAGGCTTACTTGGATCTTTAAGTCCTACTCTTGCCCTTCTTACGGCACTAGAAACAGCTTCTACTGCATCATCTTGACCTATAACTTTCTTATGAAGTATCTCTTCTAATTTAAGAAGTCTTTCACTTTCTTCAACAGTCATTTTGCTTACAGGTATTCCTGTCCAGTTTGATACAACCTTTGCAATTTCATCATATCCAACTTCCATATTAGCTGTTTTTTTCTCTTGCTCCCATTCTACTTTTCTAGTTTTTAATTGATTTTTTAGCTGTTTTTCTTCATCTCTTATTGCAGCAGCTTTTTCATAGTTTTGTGTGTTTATAGCTTCTTCTTTCTCTTGAGAAAGCTCTTCTAATTTTTCTTCAATAGTCTTTAAACCATCAGGAGCAGTAATAGATTGAAGTCTAACCATAGAAGCTGATTCATCAATTAGATCTATTGCTTTATCAGGTAAAAATCTATCAGTAATATATCTACTTGATAACTCTGCTGCTGCTTTAATAGCTTCATCTGTTATTTTCACTCTATGATGGGCTTCATATTTATCTCTAAGTCCCTTTAATATCTCTACAGTATCCTCTATACTAGGTTCATCTACCATTATAGGTTGAAATCTTCTCTCTAATGCAGAATCCTTTTCTATATGTTTCCTATATTCATCTATAGTAGTTGCTCCTATAACTTGAATTTCTCCTCTTGCAAGTACTGGTTTCAATATATTAGAAGCATCAATTGCTCCTTCTGCTGCTCCAGCACCTACTATTGTATGCAATTCATCAATAAACAATATTATATTTCCAGATTCTTTGAGCTCTTCCATTACAGCCTTTAGTCTTTCTTCAAACTCTCCTCTATATTTAGCTCCTGCTAACATACCTGGTAAATCTAATGTAACAACTCTTTTCTCCTTAATTATTTCTGGAATCTGACCTTCCACAATTTTTTGAGCCAATCCTTCTGCTACGGCTGTTTTTCCTACACCTGGTTCTCCGATAAGCACTGGATTATTTTTGGTTCTTCTACTTAGTACTTGTATAACTCTTTGTATTTCTTTATCTCTTCCTATAACAGGATCTATTTTGCCTTCCTTAGATAATTCTGTTAAATCTCTACTATATTTATTTAAATTTGGTGTATTTGCTTCTTGATTCCCTTGTGATATTTTAGAATTGCTTTCTGTAAGCATTTCCACTATATCTCTTTTCAATTTTTCTACATCTACATTTAGACTCTTTAAAATTGCTACTGCTACACCTTCGCCTTCTCCTATTAGTCCTAAAAGTATATGTTCTGTACCAATATAATTATGTCCTAAATTTCTAGCTTCTAAAAAACTTAATTCAAATATTCTTTTAGTTCTGGGTGTGAAACCTAATATATCTGTTTCATATTTTCCATATCCTACTGCATTTGCAACTTGAATTCTAGCCTTATCTAAATCCACTCCCTGACTCTTTAATGCTCTATAAGCTATACCTTCCCCTTCACTTATAAGCCCTAACAATATATGTTCAGTACCTACATAATTATGCTTTAGTCTTTGAGCTTCTTCTTGTGCTAATAGTATGGCTTTCTGTGCTCTCTCCGTAAATCTACCAAACATAGCCATATTATCCCTCCTAATCTATATCTTTTCTCTTATTAATTCTGCTCTTTTCATATCTCTTTCATGCGTGTTCAAATCTTCTTTAAAATAAGCCTGTAAACTTGCTGGTTGTGTTAACATCATCAAATTAATTATATCTTTAGCCTCTATATCTGTAATTATACCCATATCAATCCCCATCTTTACATTTGAAAACAAATTCATGGATTCTTCAGATGATATAATTCTAGAATACTTTAAAATTCCAAGAGATCTCAGTACTTTATCCTCTATTTCTACTTCTCTTGTATTTAACAAATTATGCCTTATTTCTCTTTCCTTATTTATAATCTGTATAGCAACGTTTTTCAATTTTTGTATGATTTCTTCTTCAGTTTCTCCTAAAGTAGTTTGATTTGATAACTGGAATATATTTCCTAAAGCCTTTGTACCTTCTCCATAAAGACCTCTTACAGTTAAACCTATTTGACCTACTGCTTGAAAAATATTGTTTGCATATCCTGTGAGTACTAAAGAAGGTAAATGAAGCATCACAGAAGCTCTAAGACCTGTTCCTGTATTAGTAGGACAGGATGTAAGATAGCCAAATCTCTCATCAAATGCAAAATCCAGATACTCCTCTAGTCCATCATCTATAGCATTTGATAGTTTCCACCCTTCTTCCAAATTTAATCCTGGAAAAAGAGTCTGAATTCTTAGATGGTCTTCTTCATTTATCATTATGGTTACCTTTTCATCATCTCTTAATAGAAAGCTACTTATGTCTGGTCTTTGCACTAAATTAGGACTTATTAAATGTTTTTCTATAAACATATTTTTTTCTAAAGATGATAATCTTCCTATTTCATAAAATTTATAATTTTCATTTTTATGTGATTCTCTCATTGCATTCAATATATCTTTTGTTATATTTTCAACTTCCTCTTTGTTCATAGATTGAGGGAATTTTATTTCTTCTATATTTCTAGCTATTCTAATTCTACTACTTATAACCACATCATCTTCCAAGCCTTTCTCCTTTAGCCATTTAACCATTATACCACCTCTAATTATTTTCAATATCTTTTTGAATTTCCTTTATTTGATCCCTCACCTTTGCTGCTTCTTCAAACTCTTCGTTTTTTACTAAAATATCTAATTTGTTTTTTAACTTATTTATTTCCTTTTTTAAACCTATAACTCCTCCTGCTCTCTTTGGAATCTTTCCAATATGACTGCCATGACCGTGTACTTCTCTAAATAGAGGAACTAATTTAGATTTAAAAGATTCATAACAATGAGGGCACCCAAACTTTCCTATTTGTTTAAAATTAGAATAGCTCATACCACATACATCGCATTTTAATTCTTTTCCTTCCGTCTTAACAGGTTCTCCTTGAATATTATCAATAAGTCCTGTTAAAAATTTATGGAATGAAAAAGATGTATCAAAATCAAATTCTTTATAACGTTTTGCACAATCCTCACAAAGATGAAGTTCTGTTATATCTCCATTAATAATTTTAGTAAAATGCATAGTTGCAGACTTTTTACCACATTCTTGACAGACCATTTTATCACCTCTAATTTTTCAATAACACTAAAAGCATATTTCTCAAAATATCGGCTCTTAAATTATTTCTATATTTTTTAACATTTTGCAATGCTCTATCTCCTATTGATACCTTTATTAGTTTTTCTTCCCTATTAGTAATAAATCCTTCTTCTTCTAATCCTTCAATTATACTATATGCTTTATTTTTAGTTATAGATTTTCCAATAGCATTTATAATTAAATCATTAATATTTTCATACCTATCCATTTCCACCTTCATTATCTTTATATATCCACCACCACCTCTTCTACTCTCTACATAATAGCCTTTATAAGGTGTAAATCTAGTAGTAAGTACATAATTAATTTGAGAAGGTGCACATTCAAATTGTTGAGCCAATTCGTTTCTCTGTATTTCAACAATTCCATCTTCTGTTTCTTGTATAAGTTCTTTTAAAAATTCTTCTATTATATTACTTAATCCAGGCAAAATATCACCCCATGTTTTGACTTTGACTTTCTTTGTCCTTTATATTATTGTAACTATTTTTTCTTATTTTTCAATGATTAGTTTTAGCGTTAAATGTGGATTTTATTCAAATAAATACGTATTTATTCTATTTGCTCGATTATACTCATTATTACTACTATATTTGTTTTTTAATATAGGAAAATTAAGACCACTAAAAAAGTGGTCTTAATCTTATTCTTTATCTCTATTGGCTTCTTCTATTATCTTTTCGCTAATATCTGATGGGACTTCCTCATATCTTACAAACTCCATTTTAAAACTTCCTCTGGCTTGAGTCATACTTCTTAAATCAATTGCGTATTTAAACATTTCTGATTGTGGAGCTTCTGCCATAATAAGCTGCATTCCGTCTTCTTGAGGATCCATTCCCAATATTCTACCTCTACGCTTATTCATATCTCCCATTACATCTCCCATATATTCGTCTGGAACAAGTACTTCCACCTTCATAATAGGCTCTAAAAGTACTGGATTTGCCTCTTTCACTCCCTTTTTAAATGCAAGGGAAGCAGCTATTTTAAATGCCATTTCATTTGAGTCTACTGGATGATAAGAACCATCAAATAATACTGCCTTTACATTAACTACTGGATATCCTGCTAGTGGCCCTTTATCTAAACATTCAACAAGACCTTTTTCAACTGCTGGTATATATTGTTTTGGTACAGCACCACCAAATATTTCTTCATCAAACACAAAATCTTCTTGACTTGGCTCAAATCTTATATGGACATCTCCATATTGACCTGCACCACCAGATTGTTTCTTATGTTTTCCTTGAACACTTGAATTGCCCTTTATAGTTTCTCTATAAGCAATCTTTGGATCTATTAAATCTACTTCTACACCAAAATTATTTTTTAATTTATCTACTATAACTGTAAGCTGCATATTGCCTTGACCACCAATTAGCAATTGCTTTGTTTCATTATTTCTTTCAGTTACAAAAGTTGGATCTTCTTCTGTTAATCTTTGTAATGATGAGCCAATTTTCTCTTCGTCTCCTTTTGCTTTTGGCTCAACTGCTAAAAACAGACATGGTTCTGGATAATCAATTTCATCATATCGAATTAAATTTTCTTTATCGCAAAGGGTATCTCCTGTTTCAGTTATTTGTAGTTTAGAAGTAGCACCAATATCTCCAGTTACTATTTCAGAAACCTCTATCTGTTCCTTACCTCTAAGTACAAATAAACCTCCTAGTTTTTCATGCTCATCTTTGTTTGAATTGTATAAATTATGATCTTTAGTTATTTTTCCTGACAAAACTTTAAATAAAGAAAGTTTACCAACAAATGGATCTACAATAGTCTTAAATACAACAGCTGAAAAAGGTTCATCTGAACTAACCTTTCTTTCTACTTCTTCCTCACCTTTGTATCCTTTTACTATCTCTATTTCATTTGGTACTGGAACGTATTTTTTTACTGCCTCTAGTAGTGTATCTATTCCCATAGCATTTTCTGCTGAACCTACGATTAATGGAACAAGATCCCCATTTTTAAAGGAAAGTTTTAAACCTTTTCGTATTTCCTCATCTGTAAAAGCTTCTCCTTCAAAGTATTTTTCCATAAGTTCTTCACTAGTTTCTGCAACTTTTTCTGATAATATTTCTCTAATGGATTCTATTTGGGTTTTATATTCTTCTGGAATGTCAACTTCTTTGTCTTGAGTTCCCTCATATTCTTTTGCTACTTGATCAATTACATCAACTATCCCCTTAAATTCTTCAGCCTGACCAATAGGCAATGTAAAAGGTACTATTTTATCTCCAAAAGATTCTTTTATTTCATTTAAAACTTTATCAAAATTAACGTTTTCTTTATCCATTTTATTTAAGAAAATCATCTTTGGAATTTCTTTCTTTTCTGTAAATTTCCAAGCTTTCTCTGTTCCTACTTCCACTCCTGATGAAGCATCAACCAATATTATCGCTGCTTCACTTGCTCTCAATGCACTATACATTTCTCCAGCAAAGTCGAAGTATCCTGGTGTATCTAGAAAGTTGTATTTGATACCATTCCATTCACTAGGTATTACTGAAGTCCCTATAGAAACCTTTCTGGAGATTTCCTCCTTATCAAAATCTGAAAAAGTATTTCCATCCTCAACTTTTCCTTGTCTTTTAGTTGTTCCTGTTTTAAATAGTACAGCTTCTGTTAATGTTGTTTTCCCACTACCTGAGTGCCCTATCAAAGCTACGTTCCTTATTTGGTTCGTTTGGTATACTTTCATTATATCGTTCCCCCTTAGCGAGCATATTTATTATTTTTTGAATAATTAAAAATATTCTATCTAAATATATTCTACAAAGGTTTTAAGAATCCTTCTTAAACCTTGTATTCGCCTTAAAAAACATTGAAGAAAACCTTTTCATAAAGGTATAAAGGAAAAATAATTGATTGCTACCAATATAAATTATATCATGAATTTAAAAATTATCCTAGCACTTTTAACCTTGTCCCTTATATATAGTACTGATATACTAAACCTGGTAACAATCAATTATTTTAATTTTTTGTTAAAACTATACAAAGGTTTTTCATTTAGTATATAGAATAGATTATAGGTTTACTTAGCTAAAATTTAAGGAGAGATGTATATGAACAATAAATTTAAAATTTTTAAAAGCAATATCATTTTTACACCAACTATGGAAACCTTTAAAGTCTATAAAAATTCTTATATTGTTGTGGAAGATGGTAAGGTGAAAGGTATATATGAAGAATTGGATAAAAACTTAAAAAGAATACCTGTATTTGACTATACGGATAAATTAATTATTCCTAGTTTTGTAGATTTACATTTTCATGCCCCTCAATTCCCAAATAGGGGGTTAGGCCTTGATAGTGAACTTATACCTTGGTTAGAAAAATATACTTTCCCTGAGGAAGGGAAATATAGTGATATAAAATATGCAAAAAAAGTTTATAAAAATTTAATTCATGAATTGTGGAAAGTAGGTACTACAAGAGTAGGATTATTTAATAGTATTCACAAAGAAAGTACAGAACTTTTATTTGACTTATTTATTGAATCTGGATTAGGTGCATATATTGGAAAAGTAAATATGAATAGAAATACTCCAAATTATATATTAGAAGACACTAAAACTTCTATAAGAGAAACAGAAGAAATAATATTAAAATATAAAGACAAATCAGATATTGTAAAACCTATTATTACACCAAGATTTGTGCCTACTTGTACTTCTGAATTACTTAAAGGTTTAGGAAATTTAGCTATAAAATATAATATTCCTGTTCAATCCCATCTTTCTGAAAATACTAATGAAATAGAATGGGTAAAAAAACTAGAACCAGAATTTAAAGACTATGCTAGTGTATATAACGAGTTTAATCTATTTGGTCAAACTAGAACTATAATGGCCCACTGTATATATAATACAGATGAAGAAATTGAACTCATGGCTAAAAATAAGGTATATGCTGCCCATTGTCCAAGTTCTAACTATAATCTATCTAGTGGAATAATGCCAGTAAGAAAATTCCTAAATGCAAATGTTCCTGTAGGATTGGGTACAGATATATCAGGGGGACATGAAACAAGTATACAGAAGGTGATGGTATCAGCTATTCAAGCTTCTAAAATTAAATGGTTAGAAACGAATAAAAAATATAATCCTATTACTACGTCAGAGGCTTTCTATCTTGGAACTAAAGGAGGAGGAAGTTTCTTTGGAAAAGTAGGTAGCTTTGAAAACGGCTATGATTTTGATGCCTTAGTTATAGATGATTCTAATCTTGGATATGCAGAAAATCTTACACTAGAAGAAAGAATACAAAGATTTATATATATTGGGGATGATAGAAATATTATAGAAAGATATGTTCAAGGAAGAAAAATTGAAGAGCCAAAGTTTTAAAGAAATACTTTTAGATAAAAAGACGCATAGGAGTACTCCTATGCACCTTTTTATCCTCTTTACATTTTATGACCTTAATAACTTTATAATTTATAACAAAAAACTATAATAATTGTTAAGAACATAGAACTTTATTTTAAAACGACTATGTTGTCAATTTTTTATGATATTTCTTTTTTATATAATATTATCTTAGATAATAAAAATGAAATTGACATCATAACTATAGTCAAAAATATTATAATTGAAACAATTGTACTCAATCTTAATCTTAATATAAAATCAAAATTATAATTAATGTCTAACGAATTTAATATTAATGGAATTATTGTTGGTATAAATATAAAAATCATAAGAATATATTTAGTATTATACACTCCAAATTTATATGCTGCTGGTATAATTATCGATCCATACGCAATAGCATAAAAAAATCCTAATAATGAATATATTAAAATAAACGGCTCCGCTATTAAACCTTTTTTTTCTGCCCAAAAACCTAGTAATAACAAAATTACACTTGATAATAATGCAGTCAGTATTAATAATATATATTTACTACCAGCTTCTCTTGAGCTCGATATAGGCATAGCAGTTAAATTTCTATTCCATTTTTCTGATTCATCTATATTCATAGTTTGGGATACCTGAGATGCTAAAATCATTGATACCATAATAGAAAATATGGGCATTATAAAATTAGGATTTTGTGTAGCTGCAAAAATAGGTGGTATCAATGCGAATATTTGTATAGCTTTGAAATTCTTAATTATTAAATAAAAATCTTTTTTAAGTAGCCCTATCATAATTCCTATCTCCTTTTATATATGCTAACATAATATCATCTAAATTAGGTGTTTTTACATCAACTAAACCTTTATAATTACTAATATTCTCCTTATTATTAATTAATACATGATATTTTCCATTCTGCAAATACGATGTTACAATGTTTTCTTTTTTTATAATGTTATAATTATTTTTTGAACACTCTACTATCTTATATTTTTTTTTCAATATATCCATAGGTTCATAAAAAACTAATTTTCCTTTATGTAAAAATGCTACTTTATCTGCAATTTTATCAAGATCACTTGTTATATGTGTTGAAAAAATAACTGTAGTTTTTTTATTTAATACACTTCTTTGTAAAATTGTAAGAATATCATCTCTTATTACAGGATCTAGTCCTGATGTAACTTCGTCTAATATCAATAATTTTGGATTGTGTGATAATGCTACTGCAAGCATTAGCTTTTTTTTCATACCTTTTGACATTTCATTAACTTCTATTACTTCTGATATTTTCAAATCTTTTAATAACTTGAAAAATGTTTCAGAACACCATTTCGAATATATATATTTCATTATATTATTTATTTCTTTAGGGTTTAAACAAGAATGAAAGCAACATTCATCAACAACAAATCCTATATTTTGTTTTATTTTCATTTCATTTTTATTATATTTCATATCAAATATTCTAATTTCTCCGCTTTCTAAGTGTAATTGATTAAGCAATAAACTAATTAAAGTTGTTTTTCCTGCTCCATTTTCTCCTATTAAACCTATAATTTCCCCATAAGGCAGTTCCATATTAATAGAGTCCAGTTTAAAATTAGGATATGACTTTGTTAAGTTTTTTATTTCCACTATATTTTTCATTTAAATCCTCCTAACACATCTCCAATTTACAATTTTATTAAAAATTGATGAATTTAATTTATATATGGTATAATGTTTTTCTTGAAAAATAAATGCCTACAGGAAATAGTGAAATCCTTATACAAGAATTGAATTAGCGTATCAGACATTGTGCTATTTATATATATTAGTTTATAGAACCAATATTTCTAATTAAAACATTCTTTTAATATTGGATTTATTTTATTATACCAATTACATTGCCCTTCTACTCTTTTTGAACCAATTAATCCTCTCAATGTACAATAATTACAAAATAGCTTTTCACTACAATCAATGCAATCTTCAGAATCTTTATTGGGTGCTTTAAGTGTTCTTAATTCGTTAAAAAAATCAATGTTCTCATCATATACTGCTTTAACACTTTTATTTAATACATTCCCTAATTTTAAGTTAAAATATTCTCCCGTATCCATATTACAAAGTTTTAAATCGCCATTAACTGCTATACTACTTTGTGTTATTAATGCACCGCAATTAATTTTTGGCTTTGGAGACTCTAATATGAAATTAGGATATCTTTTATGTATCTCTTCTATAGAATCTTGTAACTGTTTAATATTTTCCATATCATTTATATGAAGATTATCAAACTCATCGATATTTGTTGCTCTTCCTAATGATACAACTGTTGAAGGAGCATATAACTTAACTCCATTATTAAATGCCCATTCTCCTATTTCTATAACTTCATTAATATTATTAGGTGTAAATATAGATGTAACTCTAACCTTTATATCATTTTCTATCAACTTTTTAATATTGTTTTTAACTTTTTTTAAATTATTCTTAGAATTTGTAAACCAATCAAAATATTCTTCTTTAAAACTGTGTAAACTTACTTGCACAAAAAGTTTATTCTTTATCGCTATCATAGATTCTAACAATTCATCACTTAAGTATACTCCATTGGTCAAAAACATAACAGTCGGTATACTTATTTCATCTATTTTTTTTAGGACTTTTGCAATATGTGGATAAATAGAAGGCTCTCCACCAGTTATTTCTACTGTATGTGCTCCTATTTCCTCTAATGATTTTAATATAAACTCAACTTCTTCTAAAGACATTTCTTTTTCTCCATTTATATCAAATTCTCCATAACAATGCTTACACTTTAAATTACATTTCTCTGTAAGTTGTAAATTAACTACGCTTGGATATATATTTTCATATTGTCTAATCAAATAATTATGTGGTGTAGAATCTTTCTGTTGCTTTATGTTAAATCCATATTGTATTAATTGGCTTAAAAAAGTATTTACTTTTTCTTCCATTGACATTGGTTTTTCCTTATATTTTCGACTCAAATGGTTTATAATATCAGTATATGTATTAGTACCATTATACAATGATATTATCTCTAATGCCGTATCATTTAATAAATATCGTTTCTCTGGTCTATCTATTGTTTCGGGAACATATATATAATATATCTCGGATTGTGGCATTGTGTATTTTGATATTTTAGGTAATGGATCTAAATACAATTTCATAAAAATACCTCCTTGTATAATATCGTAGTATCAAATTCGATTTGTTTAAACCCAAACTAAAATTTTCAAACATTATTCACTTACATTCGTAGAATAGTATTGTCATTCGAAAAATGATAAATATTATTTGTGACATCTTTTAAGATAATAAAACTTATATATCTAACATTAGTATTTATACTGTAAATCAATTTAAATCTAATATCTATATTTTGTTTAAGTATAAATATGGATTCATTAAAATGAATCCATATTTATACTTGCTTTACCAATCTGCAAGACTTGATGTTGACATTAAACTAACTGCTCCTACCACTGCAGGAGTTGTCCCACATGTTCCACAGGAGAAACAAGATACACATGCTGCACATCCAGCTCCATCAGTTCCTATAGTTGGTGTATTCACTCACCACACCCCCTTTTCTTTTAATTTTTGATTAAAATGTAACTAAATATTACCATCTATTTCTTATAAAGCCAATACCCCCTGAAACCTTCTTTTACTACTATATTCGGGGTGGTATATGACTTTAAAAGACATGTTTAAAAAAGCTATTAATTTAATAACTTCTTTTGAAAAATAGATTTCAAACTCTATATTCATAATAAATTACTTCGTAAAATTTGAATAATATTTTTTATCTGGAAAATAAAGAACTTAAACCATTCGTATACTAACGAATAAAAGAAACAAAATATTTATCACAAAAGTAGGTTAAATCAATTTGATTATATTGAATGGTATCTAGGGTAATAGAAATATGAACTATTACTTTTTCCTCTGTCCTTCTTTTAAAATATCTTTTTATTTTTAAAGAAGGATATACATATAATAACTGAAAGATATATTTATTAAGTACTTTAATATATATATTCTACTTAAACTCTAGAATACCTTCCTAATTAATAAACATTCGTAATACAATTATAGACATACTTTTAGTTAATAAAAGATTTTTCTTGAAAATCAATAAATATATATATATTTATTTTTAAGACTTATGATTATTTTTTAAGGCTAACTAAAATCTTAAATAACAAAAATTTTTCTGTAAAGAATACAAAGATTTATATATATTAAAAATTATAGAAAGATATGTTCAAGGAAGAAAAATTGAAGAGCCAAAGTTTTAAAGAAATACTTTTGAGAATGAAAAGTTCCTAACATTCAAAAATGCTAGGAACTTTTTTTAAATAAATTATGCCATAAAAAGTTAATAAGAGTATGAAAACTAGCACTTGAGATTAAAGAATTAGTTTTTATATATGGCTTAAGTCTGTAAATTAGTTTGTGCTTTTAATCTAAGAGTGATAGCTCTTTTCTAACAAGAAATATTAAACTAGATATAAATGTTAAACTTATATCTTGGTTTTAGTTTGCCAAAGTGTTAGGATAATATACATAAAATCTTATAACTTTGACAATAATTCCTATAATGGATAAGTGGGCTTAATAAGTAAGAATTAATGCTTTATTTTCTACTTATTAAACAGTTAATTTTCAATTAAGCTATAAATCTATTTTAGAGGTAAGGTTCTATCCTTCTTTTAAAATAGATAGTTAATTGATTGAGGATATAATCCCAATTTTTATAGCGTCTATTCCACTTTCTCATTACATTTTGACTTGCTAGATAAATCATCTTTTCTAAAAATTGATTCGAGGGAAAGACTGATTTAGTCTTTGTAATCTTTCTAATTTATCTATGCAAGCTTTCTATAATATTTGTTGTATACATGATGGTTCTAACTTCATTAGGGAACTTGAAGAATGAGGATAATACATCCCAATTCATATCCCAACTTTTAATTGCAAATGGATATTTGATGTTCCACTTTTCTTCAAGCTCCTCTAATGCTTCATATGCAATCTCTTCATTGATAGCTGTATAAACTGCCTTAAAATCTCTTGCAAACTCTTTTTTTATCTTTATAGCTAACATATTTAAAAGAATTTCTAAGCTGATGAATTATACATCTTTGTATTTCAGCCTTAGGGTAGGCAGTTTAAATGGCTTCTTTAGGACCTGTTAATTCATCAGCACTAAATATCAATGCATCTTCTAACCCTCTATTTTTCAGTTCATTAGGTACTCCTAACCAGAACTTCGAAGATTCACTTTTACTTATCCAAATACCCAATATATCTTTAAATCCATCTAAATCAACCCCTAGTACTACATAAGCTGCCTTATTTTTAACTTGACCATCCTCTCTAACTTTGTAATGTATTGCATCCATAAAGACAAAAGGATATATTGGTCTTAAAGGCCTGGTTTAACATTCTTTTATTTCAAGAATTAACCTATCGATTATTTTACTAACCATTTCAGCAGACATTTCAATTCCATAAATATCTTTAATTTGGTCATGTATATCCCTTGTAGATATTCCTCTGGCATAAAGAGAAATCACCTTTTGTTCTATCCCAGATATATTTCTTTTATTTTTAGGTACAACTACTGGTTCAAATTCACCATTTCTATCCCTTGGTATATCTACATCCATCTCTCCAAACTGAGTTTTTACAGTTTTTTGTGAATATCCATTTCTACGATTATCAGTTTGTTTATTCTTTTTATCCCCTTTAGAATATCCTAATTCTACTTCAAGTTCTGCCTCTAACATCTCTTGTAAAGCATCTTTAAAAATCTCTTTTAAATATGAATGAAGGTCTCCTGCTCTCTTCAAATTTTCATCATTAATCATTTCTCTTAAAACTTCTTTTGGTAATATATTCATAAAAATGCTCCTTTCTGGTTTTTATTATTATCTTAATTCTTGCCAGAAAAGAGCATTTATTTTTCACTTGAGCACAGATTTATTTACACTACCATAAAATCCACGATTAAAAAATCGTGGATTTTATTATTTAAATTAAATTAGTTTATTTTTGCCAATTAAAATTTTTAGAAAACATACCTTTTTCTAGAGAATATTTGAAGTTAGCATCTGCTACATTGCTATAGTATCTAATTGTACCTTTGATTAAGATATAATAATCTACTTGAGTTCGACCACTAACAGTTAGAACTCCATTTTTTGCGTTAGCACTACTTCTACTATTTGACAAACTTACATTGCGAGTGTTTCCATATAAACTCCAACCATGATCACGTGCTCTTTCTATTCCATAGAAAGAACCTTTTGCATAATATTCATAAGTACAAGATAGAGTAAGTTTTGTATTGGCTACTGGTCTAAATTTGTTGGAAAGAGAAACAGTATCTATATATGTTGTTACTTCTACTCAAGGATGTTTTTGGATTTATTTTGTAAGATGTTTCTAAATTAGAATTTTCAAAATCTTTTTCCATACTATTTAGTGATTCCATTACTTTATCTAATTCTTCAATAGAATTTACTTCTATTGGTACAACACCTTCTGGTAACTCCTCTGCTTCTTTGAAACCGTAACTATCAGCTTTTTTTAATAAATCGTTTTCATTTTCTGCATAGCTTGTTATTCCAAAGCTACTGCAAAGTAAAATAATAGATAAAACAATACTTAATTTTTTCATGTGTATCCCCCTTTATTATTTAAATTAAAATATTAAACACATGTTTAATATTTTATTCTCTATTTTATTTTGCGAAAAATTTTAACTATTACCATAAAAGCAACTAAACATATAATAATAGTTAAAACTAAACTTTTTATCATTGGGATAAGGTTAGGTATAGCTTTTATTATAGTTTCTATAATATCATCTCCTTAAATAATATTAGTTTTAATATAACATTATTTATGTGTAATGTAAAATTTTTCCCAAAATAGATTTTTATCTATATTGAATTATCACAATGTTAACTTGTTTTTAATATTAAAAGGTAGAATAGGAAATGATACAAGAGATACACCGGAACCATTTTAAAGAGACTCATTTGTAGGTAGGTGTACAGACCTACCTACATTACTTTTTTGTGCCTGGATTATTTAATCGTTTATTTAGAAAACAAACTAAGTTCAATTAAAAAATAATAACAGTGAGATTAAGAATGCTTAGCAAATCTAAAAAACTAAAAACAGAAAAAGAAGCTTATTAAATATGAACTGACCCATGTCAAGTAGACAGATAATTTAATTAAAATATTATGCACTTATAGATGCGTGGTTTCGATATTCTAAAGGAGCCATGCATCCTAACTTTTTTTGAAATCTTTTTTCGTTGTAAAATTTAATGTATTCAACTATTTTTTCTATTAATTCTTCAAGAGATTTAAACTTCTTTCCATAAAACATTTCAGATTTTAATATACCAAAGAAACCTTCCATAGGACCATTATCTATACATTTACCAACCCTGGACATACTCTGGGTCATTCCAGCTTCTTCAATCTTGCTTTTAAAGGTATTTCCAGTATACTGAAACCCTCTATCACTGTGAAATATAGGTTTTGCGTCAGGATATTTTTGGGTTGCTTTGTCAAACATTTTAAACACAAGTTGATTATTGTTTTTAAAGGAAAATTCATATTCAATAATACTATTATCATAAAGATCCATGATCGGACTTAAATAAAGCTTTCTATTATCTCCAGAAATTGAAAATTCAGTTACATCTGTAAGCCACTTTTGATTAGGAAACCTAGCAATAAAGTCTCTTGATAGAACATTTTCTTTTATATACTCTGGTTTTATTCTCTTACGATTAACTTTCTTTTTTCTAATCCTAGCTTTAATACCTAAAATATTCATAAGTCTATATATGTATCCTTCAGAGAATGATTTATGGTTTAATTTGTTTATGAACATGGTCATCCTTCTATATCCTAAAATCCCATTGAAGGTTGAGTGATATTCATTAATTAATGAACAAAGTAATTCATCTTGCTTTTCTTTTTCAGGCTTAATCCTATTTCTATATTTGTAGTATGCACTTCTTGAAACTCCTAAAACTTCACATAGCATCATTATTGTATATCCTTTATCCTTAAAAAAATCTATTGTTTTGTATTCTGCTTCCTGTCTTACTTTCGAGATTGAAGTTGTTGTTCGAATTCCTCTTTTTTTTTAAGAACTTTAAGTTCAAATTCTCTTCTTTTTCTTAATGCTTTTTCTTTTTCTAGTTCAAGCTTTAGTTTTTCAACTTCAGTTAAATTGCTTTCATCAATTTCTGACTTTGGCTTTGGTCCACGCTTTTGATATTTTAAAGCTTCTGGTCCTTTGTTTATATATGCCCTTGTCCATTTATATACAAGTGCATAGGTAATTGAATACTTATCAGCTGCATCTTTATAACTCATGTCATTTTCAATAACCCATTTTACTATCTCTAATCTTTCTTCAAATGTGGTTTTTCTTGATTTCATAGTATAGATATCTCCTTTAGGATCATAATCCTTTATTTCTATACCATTATACCATTTATTAACCCAGCTATTAATAACCCCTGCGACAATATTATATTTAGCAGCTAAGTCTGGTAGCGAATATTTGCCTGAGATATATTCTTCTATTACTGATAATTTAAACTCTTTACTATATGAACGATTCTTATTTGATATTTCAAATGCACTAGCCCCATGTTCTTTGTATGTTAGGTACCACCTACGTACAACTTCTTTTGTAGTTCCAATTTTTTTAAAAATATCTCTAAAACTAACTTTTCCTTTTTCATAATCCTTACAAGCTTTAATTTTTACTTCTTTACTGTATTTTGGTTTTCTTCCCATAAAAAAATACCTCCAAGTAGATAGTCTATTTTTAATTAATTAGACTGTCTACTTTGGAAGTATCATATCAAAAAATTCTAGGATCTTCTTTTAATATAAAACTATACTTTAATCCTGTTAAGATAAATGAAATATAGTTTTTATTATAATAAGCAGACAACTCTGCCTTAACTTTATTTGTATTAAATTTTTTTTATCTTTTATTATAATGCTTATTTAGTATATTTGAAGAATCTTTATTTATTTTGTTCCTGATATTTTTTTATATTAGGCTTGTTCTCTAATATATGAGTTAACTTATATATTTTATATAAGCCAGTTATTGTGAAATCTGTATATTTTCCTTTAGATTTGTGTAAAATCAAATATTTTTATCTTATTTCATTTGTTGAAAATATAGATACCTTAATTGTCTCATTATAATTTTTATAATCATAAATTCTTTTACTTATATATGTTCTATTATTAATTTGAATTTGTTCCATAATTAATTCCTCCTTAATCTTCTTTAAAATACAGAGCTATGTATTGCTTAAGGAATATTACCTTAAGCAATATCCTTTATAATAGAAAGATTTCTTTAGCTAAATTTGGGTTCTAAAATTAAACACCTCCTTACTTCTATTAAAAACCTCATGTAAACTATAGTAAATTTTGAATTACACAATCAAAAATATGAATATCTTGAAATAGTGTGGTGTCTTGTTTTATATTAAAAAAAGAGCATTTATTTACACTACCGTAAGCTATCCTAATTCTCAATAGATTGTTATTAATATTTGATTTGCTAATTTAATTTCATTTTTTACTGAATTGTTTATCCAGACACGTACTTTAGGATTTTTGGATTCATTTATTATTTTTAGGATTTCTCTCTTTTGAATTTCGTTATAAGTAGTTTTAACTATATTCGACCTGAATAGTTCTTTTTGATTTTGAATTCTTCCTATGATAATTTTAGTATTGTTATCAACTTTTATGCTTATATTATCCCCACTAGTTTTCTTTTTTCCTGTATTATAAGCAGGATTTAGCCATATATACATAGTATATCTTCATATTTAGTTATATCTCCAAAATAATCTTCTGTACCCTGCTTTCCATAATTCAAGACTTCAATATTTTCTTCGATATAGTTTGTTCCTAAATTTGAAAATAGCAAACTCTTGTCATATACAAAAATTGTTGCAATTCCGCTACCTACCATAATTAATAATATTAAAATTGTTTTATTTAATAATTCAGTTCCTTTTAAGTCAGATGTAAATCTTCTTATAAATACTGCACCTAAGACTCCACCTAAACTATTCAATATAACATCATCTATATCAGTACTTCCTAATCCAAAAATAAATTGTAATAATTCAAATGATACACTTACAGATATAATAAATACTAATATATTCTTTATAGAAAGATCGGGCTTTTTTATACTAAAAATTACACCCATAGGAATAAATATTATTATATTACCTAATATGTTTAATATGACCCTCATTGTGCTAATACTTCCGTCGAGTATCATTTCTACAATAGAGTAAAAAGGAATTAAATTAACACTTCTAAATCCTATATTGGATATTTTATGCAACGAATAAAGCGGAATACCCTTTAAAAGTATTATTTTTACTACTATTAGAAAACAAACTATACTAATACAATTAATTACTAATTTACTTTTCTTGCAACCTCCAAAATTATCTTTTCCCATGTTTCACCATTTTCTTTTTCTTATTATAGTTATTTTTTCAGAATTTATTATTACATAATTGATTTTATTTTTAAATTCTTTATATTCAATATTATCTATTTTCTCTATTATACTGTAATACTCAAAACCATAACAGAAGTATTAAACTCTGTTTCTACTCTTCTTTCCAATAAAAGATCATAAAAGGGTTTGTTTTCGGTAATATTCAAGATAGATCACCTCTTAATGAATATTTTGTAATTCCATAGCTGAATTATTATTTCCAATACTAAACATATAATAAAAATAACCTTTATTCTCTATCAACTTTTCTAAGTTACCAGATTCAATTATTTTTCCATCCTTCATAACCAATATTTCGTTATATTTACTCAATATATTCTCATCCAATTGATGAGTTATAGCTAATATAGTTGCATCTAAATTAATTAATGTACTTTCTATTTCACTTGCCATAACTTTATCTAAAGCGGATGTTGCCTCATCCACAAGTAGAATTTCTGATTCTCTAATCAATGCCCTAGCTATAGCAACTCTTTTTAGTTCTCCACCAGACAACTCTACTCCACCCTCACCAACTATCGTATCTAGACCTTCTTGGTGCATACTTACAGTCTTTGTCAACCCTGATTGTTTTAATGCCTTATTAAGTTGTTCTTCAGTACAATCATTATATAGACAGATATTATTCTTCAGAGTATCTCTAAACATAAATACATTTTGCTGTATTAGGGTCACCTTCTTATAGTAGGACTTTGGATCAAATGATCTAATATTTTCATCATCAAAGATAATCTCTCCTTGATAGTCAGTGATTTGATTCATTAATATCTTTAATAAGGTAGTTTTACCACATCCACTTTCTCCCACTATGGCATATTTCTTACCTTTTTCTAATTTCATACTTATATTTGATATTACGTCTTTTTGATCTTCATATGAATAGGTTAGCCCTTCTATGCTAATTATATTTTTTAATTTAAATTCTTTGTTACCCTGCATTACATCCTGTATATTATTATTAATAAGTTTTTCTTGTATCTTCTCTATAACTTTATCAACAGATTTTATTTTTGTAACATACATAGAAATAGATATAAGTGGATTTACTATATAGTTCATAAGCTGAACAGCAGCAATCATTGACCCAACTGTTATATTACCCTTCATAACAAAGTAACCAGAAATTAATAGATTCATAAAAAATATTGCAAATCCTGACACAATAGATATAGCTCCTTGAAATCCATCGAAGGCATCAGACTTAAACTTTGAAATTTCAGCATCACTATTATCTTTTAAGGTAACAGTACATACTTTTTCCTCAATATTAAACCCTTTAATTACCTCAAACCCTTGAGCAATTTCTTTGATTCGATTAACAAATCTCTCTAAGTCTTCAAGATATTTCCCCTTTAAAGCTTGGTTCTTCTTGATAAATAATTGTGGTATAACCACCGGGATCCATCCGAATGCAATAATTACTAATGTTAGATAAATATTAATACGTAATAATAAAAATAAAGATACTATAAATAATAAAACATCTTTAAAAATACTTATTATACTTTTAAGATAATTATCTTCTATCACTTTAATATCATTATTCAATAATGATATTAGTTCTGAACTAGTTACCCTTTTTTGACTATCAGAACCTATAAAACTCTCAATAATGGATTGTTTATAATCTATCATAACTGCTTTATTTAAAGCTGCACTACTCACTTTTGATGAAGTTTCAAATATGAATACTGATAATAAAAAAAGTATTGAATATACTGCTAAGGTAGCAATATTATAGCTTAATGTTCCAGTTGCGGTATCAACAATTGTTTTAAAAAGTATAGCTTGTAAAGCTTCAACAACTGACACAGCTACAACAAAGACAATATTTACTAGTATTAATAGTTTATGATTTAAGATATTTTTTTTCATTTATATCAACTCCATTGAATAAATTCTCTCATATTTAAATGAATTTATATAACTCAAATACAATGCTTATTCCTCCTTATCTATGTGTTTTTATATTATCTAAATGCCAAAACTTTTTTAGACAAATTTATATTGATTATAACTGATTTATGATAATGTCCTATTATACCAATTTTGATTATGTCCCACATTCATAAAAAATAATGTATAATGAACCTTGTATACTTTTAAAAAATGAGGTAGTTATAGTTAGGAATAAATATTATTATATTACCTAATATGTTTAATATAACCCTGATTATACTAGCACTTCTGTCGAGTATCATTTCTACAATAGAGTAAAAAGTAATTAAGTTAACACTTCTAAATCCTATATTGGACATTTTATGCAACGAGTAAAGCGGAATACTCTTTAAAAGTATTATTTTTACTACTATTAGAAAATAAACTATACTAATACAATTAATTACTAATTTACTTTTCTTACAACCTCCAAAATTATCTTTTCCCATATGCCAATACCCCTCTTATTACAGAATTCTTCTCATATTTATTCCTATTCTAAATACCATTTAAATGAAAACTTTTCTCCACTTATTCTTTCAAATAAGTCTTCATATTTATATAGTCCTGAAGGATTTATTACTTCATCTATCAAGAATTCTCCAAATTCCCTAGGTTTTTCTGTTATGGAGGAAGTACCATATTTTTTATTGAATACTTTCTTCAGCATTTCACAAGTTACATCTCCCATGAAATAATTATGCATATATATTGGATGGGTAGTATGATGAATCCTATATCCAAAAGGAGGTTCTTCATTATAAATTTTGTCATTAAATAATTCCCCAAATACTTTGAAATAAACTTCATGTATATCATCTAAATTTTCTATATTATTCCTATATAGCTCTTGATCAAAAAATATATCCCCTACAAATCTTAAATAATTTAGTTTATCAAATTCTTTCATCTCAACAAATTCATCTTTTACTTCACTACCAAAAAAATTTTTATAAAATATCTCTTCATAGATAAATCCACCAAATAAATTTGCTATTCCTTCAGATATTATTCCGCTAACACCTGCATTAAGAATTCTTTCCTCTGGTTTTAATAAGAATGAATGTATTCCATGTCCTGTTTCATGAAGTAGTACTTCATATTCATGATATTTATTCTTTACATTAGCAAGGATTCTTGAATCTTTTCCTGTTTCAATTGGAAAATTATATCCCCATTCAGATTTATTCTTCCTAGAAAATATATCATAAGTAATATTGTATTTATCTATATCAATTCCAAAATTCAAGAAAAATCTCATTAAAATATTATAATAATTAGACATATCTACTGTAGTATTTAATGAAGGGGCTATTTTTGAACCTATATAATCTTGGTCCCAAGGCATAAGCTCATTTTCATGAATAAACTTTTCTGCATATTCCATTCTTTTATTATTCAATATATCTATATATTTACTTAATTCATCTTTCCAACTATTAAATATACCTGGACTCAATTCATCTATTTTTAATTTATGCTCTACAAAATCATTATCACCATAAGCTTTAGCATATTCTTTTCTCAAATTAATCAATTCAATAAAACCAGCGTCTACTAATGGTTTATTAATTTGATTTCTTGCAAAATAAGCTTTTTTTCTTAAATTTCTGTCTTCTTCATTTGAAAGTATTTGTGTGATTTCTACAGATGTAATTTCCTTTCCTTCAATATTAAATCTAAAAGTATTCAACACCTGAGAAAGCTCATTAGTTTTTTTCTGAATTTCCAAGTTCAACTCATTTAATTCTTTGCTCAAATGATAGGGTTTGAAAGCATTATAAAGTATTTCAACTTTTCTTTTGTCTATTTCATTTAAATCCATATCTAAATATTTACATACTATATAAAAATTTTTCTTGTCTGACATAAAACTATTAAGTTTTTCATAAACCTCATCAATGCCAAAATCATATCCTACAGTATATTGAACCCAACTACGCCTCATTAAATCAACTTGAATTTCTTCTAATTCTTTTGCTAAACTTTCAAGTTTATCCATATATATCCCTCCAAATCAATTTATCTAGACCATATTATACCATATACTATAAAAATATTAGATAAATCCTAATAGATACTTCTACATAGATTCCTGAAATAAAAAAGTAAGGTAGATAACTAGTTATCTACCCTACTTTTTTAAAACCTTTATTTTAAAAATATTATTCTACTTTTTCTAATTTAATTCCCGTTTCGTGTCCGTTTAAATCTTGTTTTTCAAATGAATTTTCTTCAACTTTCTCAATAGATACTGCAAGAGTTTCCTTCTTTATATAGTCTTCATACTCTTGTATAGATTTTTCTATTTCACTATCTCCATTATAATATATATTTATATTATCTAGCATTTCATATCCATTGTTCTTTCTCATCTGTTGAACTTTAGAAATAAATTCTCTTGCATATCCTTCCTTAAGAAGTTCACCAGTTAAAGTAGTATCTAGTATTACAAATAAATTTTTTCCAGTAGATACATTAAACCCTTCTTTGGCTGAAATATTAATAAGGACATAATCTTTTTCTATATCAACTTTTTCTCCATCTAAATCTAATACTAGTTTACCTTCTGCTTCTAATTTTTCCACAGCTTCACGACTGTCTACTTGATTTAGGATTTTAGAGAAGGTTTTAATCTTTGGTCCTAGTACTGGACCTGCAACTTTATAATTTGGCTTTAATGAATAGTCCATAAACTGAGATAAATCTTTTTCAAATACTACATTTTTTACATTAAGCTCTTCTTTTATAAGAGGAACTAAATCATCTATTGTTTCCTCATATTTTCCATCTATTAAAACTTCATTCAATGGTTGACGAACTTTAATTCTTTCATTTTCTCTAGCTGCTCTTCCAAGAGTAACTAATTCTCTTACTAAATCCATTTTCTTTTCAAGTTTAGAATCTATTAATTCCTCATTTGCTACAGGATAATAATCTAAATGTACAGATACTTCTCCTGTTAATTTCCTATATATCTCTTCTGCAGTAAAAGGTACAAATGGTGCTATAGCTTTACTAATTCCTACAAGTATTTCATAAGTAGTACTATAAACCGCTTTCTTATCTCCGTCTAATTCTGTAGCCCAAAATCTTCTTCTTGAACGTCTAATATACCAATTGGATAAATCCTCATTTACAAACTCCTGTATATTTCTTACAGCCTTTGTTAAATCATATTCATCCATGTTCTTTTCTAGATTTTTTAATAGGCTATTATATTTTGAGAGTATCCATCTATCTAATTCTGGTCTATCTTTGTATTCAATATTGAATTCTCTTGGATCTATTCCATCTGTATTAGCATATAGTGTGAAAAAATTATATACATTTCTTATAGTTCTAAAGAATTTACTTTCTACTTCTTTTAATCCTTCTTCATCAAATTTAGTAGGAGTCCATGGTGGTGATACGTAAAGTAAATACCATCTCAAAGTATCTGCTCCATATTTGTCAAATAATTTAAATGGATCTACTGTATTTCCCTTAGATTTAGACATTTTGCTGCCTTCTTTATCTAAAATAAGATCATTAACTAAGACTCGTTTATATGGTGATTTGCCTGTTACAAATGTAGAAATAGCAAGAAGCGAGTAAAACCATCCTCTAGTTTGGTCTATTCCTTCACATATGAAATCTGCTGGAAATAGTTTGTCGAAATTCTCCTTGTTTTCAAATGGATAATGATGCTGTGCAAAAGGCATAGCTCCACTATCAAACCAGACATCTATTACATCTTTTTCCCTAGTCATAGTTCCATTACATTTCTCACATTTTATATGAACATTATCTACATAAGGTCTGTGTAGTTCTACATTTTCATCAATATCCTCTATAGCTTTCTCGCTTAATTCTTTCCTTGATCCTATACTTGTTATATGCCCACATTCGTTACATCTCCAAATATTAAGAGGTGTTCCCCAATATCTACTTCTAGAAATTGCCCAATCATTTAAGTTTTCTAGCCAATTTCCAAATCTTTTTTCCCCTACAAAATCTGGATACCATTCTACATCATTGTTATTTTCAATTAATTTGTCTTTAAGTTTAGTAATTTCAATATACCAACTAGGTTTTGCATAATATAGAAGTGGTGTATGGCATCTCCAGCAATGTGGATAATTATGTGCTACTCTTTGTTTTTTGAAAAGTTTTCCATTGTCTCTCAGCCACTTTATTATATCTGGATCTGCATCCATTACAAATTTACCTTCCCATGGAGTTTCTAAAAATTTACCTTCCTCACTTACTGGATTTAATACTGGAAGGTTATATTTTAACCCTGTATTATAGTCATCTTCACCAAAAGCAGGAGCAGAGTGAACTATTCCTGTACCATCGTCAGTAGTTACATAATCTGCAAGTGTAATAAAGAAAGCTTTTTTATCTGTTTTTACAAAAGGTATAAGTTGCTCATATTCAACATACTCTAAATCTTTTCCCTCTATTTCTTCAAGAACCTCATATTCTCCTTCTCCTAAGACATGGTCCGCTAATGTTTTACTTATATAATATATTTCATCTTCATATTTTACTTTTATATATATTTCTTTTGGATTAACTGTCAATACTACATTACTTGGTAATGTCCATGGTGTAGTGGTCCAAGCTAAGAAATATTCATCTTTATCTTTTCTTTTGAATTTAGCTATTACTGTATCTGTTTTTATTTCTTCATAACCTTGCGCTACTTCATGAGAAGCAAGACCTGTTCCACACCTTGAACAATATGGAAGTATTTTATGTCCTTCATAAATGAGTCCTTCTTTATAAAACTTATCTAATATCCACCATACAGATTCAATATAATCATTTTCTAAAGTAATATAAGGATTGTCTAAATCAATTTCATAAGCCATTCTTCTTGTCATATCACGCCATTGACTCTCATATTTAAAAACTGATTCTCTACATTTTTTATTAAATTTTTCAATTCCATATTCTTCAATATCATGTTTATCTTTTAGCTTTAATTGCTTTTCTACCTCTATTTCAACTGGCAAACCATGAGTATCCCACCCAGCTTTTCTTTTAACCTGATATCCTTCCATTGTTTTATACCTGCAGACAACATCTTTTAATGTTCTAGCCATGACATGATGTATACCTGGTTTTCCATTAGCTGTTGGAGGCCCTTCATAAAATATAAATTGATTGTCATCTTCTCTTGTTTCAACACTTTTTTTCAATAAATTAATTTCGTCCCAATAATCTGATACATCTTGTTCTCTTTTAGCTATTGGAGATTTAGACAGTTCTTCAAAAGTCATATTTATTCATCCTTTCTTTAATTTTTATAATTTATTTAACCTGACAATATTTAAATAAAAAATCCCTAAGTTTAAAAAACCTAGGGACGAAAATATCGCGGTACCACCCAATTTATAAGTACATACCTTATCACTCAAAAATTTTAACGCATAATACGTAGTATCCTATTATACTTTCAGATACTAGACTCCAAGGTGATTTTCATAAAAGACTAGCCATAATCTCTCACCAAAAATGATTATTTCTCTTTAGACTAGTTTCTTCTACTACTTTCCTTATCTTCGCCTTTAAATATTAAATTCTGTTTTGAATAATGATACATCATAATACTTCTATTTGTCAAGTTAATTTAGTCAATAATACAGCTTAATAGTTCTTCCATTGAAATGCCTGAGAAATAATAGTCTATATCTACATCCTTTAAAACATCTTTTATATCATTTTCATTATACTTTATACCTATCAATTTATTTTCTACATTTTCTAAATCTCCATGTCCAAAAAAGTCTCCATAAAATTTAAGTTCTTTAATAACTCCTCTATCTACATCTATGAGAGTCTCCACTTTTCCGCTTTGAAATCTATTAGATTTCCTTATATTAAACTCTGGAGATTCGCCATAGTTCCACTCCCAAGTTCCATATCTTTTTTCCACAAGTTCATTAATATTTTTTAAATCTTCTTCTGATAATTCATATGGGAGTATTTCCTTATCTCCTCCAAACATACGTTTTAATAAAAGATTTTTAAAATCTTCAACAGTAATTTCTTTTTTTAAATGGTCTTTAATATTTGTCACTCTACTTCTTACAGATTTTACACCTTTAGATATGATCTTGTCCTTAGATACCTTTAAAGATTTACCTAAAATATTTAATTCGGTATCAAATAATATAGCACCATGGTGTAGAACTTTACCTTTTTTCATATACTGGGCATTTCCACAAAATTTTTGTCCACCTATCACTATATCATTTCTCCCAGTAAATTCTGCTTTAATTCCCAAATCAGCTAATACATCAATTACTGGCTGAGAAAACGTTTTGAAATCAAAAGTATTTGAGCCCTCGACTTTAGATATAATAGTATAGTTTAGATTTCCCAAATCGTGGTATACAGCACCACCACCTGAAAGTCTTCTTACAACATGTATATTATTTTCTTTAACATATTTAGTATTTATTTCTTCTATAGTATTTTGGTGTTTTCCAACTATGATAGAAGGTTCATTTTGCCACAGCATAAAAATCTCATCATATTCATCTAAATATTCAAAAACGTATTCCTCTAATGCTAAATTAAACTGAGGTTTAGTTGAATCACTTGTAACATATATCATCTGTAAACACCCCCATCTTTTTTACATATTAATAAAATTATAAACCACTCTATAAGAAAAATCAAAATAGCAATTAATTAAAAAATTAAATGAGCCAGGATTTCATACCTGACTCATAATTTTCTATGCTTTTTTAGGTAAGTGAATAGCTTTTCCTAATGCATCTTCACAAGCTTCTACAAAAGCTTCTGAAAATGTAGGATGTCCATGAATTATTTCTATAGCCTCATATACTGTAATTTCCATCTCCATTAGTGTAGCTGCTTCATTTGCTAATTCTGCAACTTTAGGTCCTACCATATGAACTCCTAAAATCTCTCCGTAATTTTTATCCACTATTACTTTCACAAACCCTTGAGTCTCCCCTGAAGCTAAAGCTCTTCCATTTCCTACAAATGGAAATTTACCAATAGATATATCATATATTTCTCTTGCACTTTCTTCAGTAAGGCCTACTGAAGCAACTTCTGGTATAGTATAGATACAAGCTGGTGTATTTTTAAGTTTTACTTTTTCTTTCCCACCCATTGCATTTATAGCTGCTATTTCACCCATTTGAGTTGCAGCATGGGCAAGCATTAATTTGCCATTTATATCACCTGGAGCATAGATTCCTTCTACACTAGTCTCCATATAATCATTTACTTTTATTCTTCCTCTATCCATTTCAAATTCAATTTCTCCTACACCTGCTACATCTGGAACTCTCCCTATTGATAATAATGCTTTATTGACTATTAGATCATCTTTTCCTTCTAATTTTAACATTAGTCTATTATCTTTTTCAACTATTTCTTCTAATTTCGTAGAAGTAAGTATTTCTATTCCTCTACTCTTTAAATTTTGAAATAGATTTGCAGATACATCCTTGTCCATATTTGGAACCAATCTGTCCATCATTTCAATTATGGTTACTTTACTACCAAAGGAACTAAACACCAATCCTAATTCTACTCCAATAACTCCTCCACCTATTATAGCTAATCTTTCTGGTACTTCCTTTAAATTAAGAATTTCATCACTTGTAATGACCAATCTACTTTCTATACCAGAAATATTGATTTTAGCTGTTTTAGAACCACCTGCTAAAATAATTTTCTTCCCTTCTATAATATCTTTTTCATTTATTATTACTCTTTTGCCCTTAGTTATTTTTCCTATACCCTTAAATATTGCAACTCCGTTACTCTTTAAAAGTCCTACTACACCATTAGTTAATGTCATAACTACTTCATTTTTCAGTTCAACAGTTCTATCCATATCTATCTTTATTTGGGGATTTTCTATAAGTATTCCTCTTCTATCTGCTTTCTTTATTTCTTCAATTATTTCAACATTTTTTAAGTAAGTTTTTGTAGGTATACATCCTCTATTTAAACATGTACCACCTAATATACTTTTTTCCACTAAAGCTACTTTTCCACCTAATTGAGCTGCTTTTATAGCTGCTACATATCCAGCTGGTCCTCCACCTATAACTATTACATCATAAATTTCTTTGTTCTTATCTTCTTTGAGCTCTCTTACTTCTACTTCCTTTTTTTCAAATTCTTCTATTTGAACATTTTCACTTTCAGAAATTTTTTCTCCCTTTTCCCCTATATAACCTATAGGAGTTACCACTGGAACTATTTCACCATTGTTTTTCAGTATCTTCAAAAGGTAACCAGAAGTTTCTGCTTCTACCTCCATATTTACCTTATCTGTCATTATTTCTAATAGAACTTCTCCTCTTTCCACATAGTCTCCTTCATTCTTGTACCATTTGATTATTTGACCTTCTTGCATATCCATACCTGCTTTAGGCATTATTACTTCCGTTGCCAAGATAAATACCTCCTTTACTGTAAATATGGTAGGACTTTATATTAATATTTTAATTGGATTTTCTAATAAACTCTTTAAATCTTGCAAAAACTTAGCTCCTACTACCCCATCTATAACTCTATGGTCTACTGTTAAACTTA
This sequence comes from Anaerosalibacter massiliensis, assembly GCF_024623155.1. Lineage (NCBI taxonomy): Bacteria > Bacillati > Bacillota > Tissierellia > Tissierellales > Sporanaerobacteraceae > Anaerosalibacter > Anaerosalibacter massiliensis. Next base: position 16,426 of record NZ_JANJZL010000017.1, on the reverse strand, counting down.
AAGTCATCATAGGTTTAACCTTTGCTTTACCATCTACAGGGACTAATTTTTCTACTATTGTATTTACACCTAATATTGCACTATTTGGTTGATTTATAATTGGATCAAAATGGGTTATTCCATACATTCCTAAATTACTTACTGTAAAAGTACTTCCTTGCAATTCATGTGGTAATAGTTTCATATTAATTGTTCTTTCAGTTACATCTTTTGCAGCTACAACTATTTCAGTTAAAGTCATTTTATCTGCACCTCTTATAACTGGAGTAAGAAGTCCGTTTTCTAATCCAACGGCCATAGCTAAATCTACATAATCATGGTATATGATATTTTCTCCATCTTCTGATAAGCTTGCATTTACTAATGGATGATTTTTTAATGCCCTAGCTGTAGCTAATAGTATTATATCTGTAATAGTTATTTTCTTTTTAGTTTCTTCTAGAATTTGTTCCTTAACTGTTCTTCTTAACTCTATAACCTTAGTCATATCTACTTCTGTATTTAGAGTAAATGTTGGTGCAGAAAAATAACTTTCTGACATTCTCTTTGCTATAATCTTTCTCATATTAGACATAGGAACTACTCTAGTTCTTCCATCTTCCATGACTTCTTCAGTAATATTTTTTTCTTCTTTTCCTACTAATTTTAGAACATCTTCTTTAATTATTTTCCCTTCAAATCCACTGCCTATAATATTTTCTAAATCTATTCCCTCTACTTCTGCAATTCTTCTTGCTAGGGGCGTAATTTTTATATCTCCTTCTTTATAGTTTTCAACATCAATTTGTTGAATTCGTCCCTTAGGTCCAGAACCTTTTACTTCTAATAAGTTTATATTTCTTTCTCTAGCCATTCTTCTTGCAGCTGGAGTAGCTCTTATCTTATCTTTTATTTCTAATACTTCAGGTTCTTCTTTAGTTTTTATTTCTTCAATTTCTTCTTTTATCTCTAACTTATCTTGAACAGTTTCTTTACTTTCTTTTACTTCGGGAATCTCCTCCCCTTTTTCACCTATATAACCTATAGGAGTTACTACTGGGACTGTTTCACCATTGTTTTTTAATATCTTCAAAAGGTAACCAGAAGTTTCTGCTTCTACCTCCATATTTACCTTATCTGTCATTATTTCTAATAGAATTTCTCCTCTTTCTACGTAATCTCCTTCATTCTTGTACCATTTAATTATTTGACCTTCTTGCATATCCATACCTGCTTTAGGCATTATTACTTCTATTGCCATATCCTATCCCCCCTATCGGTTTAAAACTTTGAATACTGCATCTCTTATTTGCTTTTCACTTGGTACTACTGCACTTTCTAGTTCGGGATTATATGGTATAGGTACATCTAATCCTGCTAATCTTATAATAGGTGCATCAAGATAGTCAAAAGCTTCGCTTTCTGAAATAACCGACGCTATTTCTCCTAAATATCCTCCAGTTTTACAAGCTTCATTTACAAGAATTGCTCTACCTGTTTTCTTAACTGAATTTATGATTAATTCTTTGTCTAAAGGTACTAAAGTACGAGGGTCTAATACTTCTACACTTATACCTTCTTCTTCTAATTCTTCTGCTACTTTCAATACTCTAGGAAGCATTCTTCCATAGCTTATTATAGTTACATCTTCTCCTTCTTTTTTAATCTCTCCTTTTCCTAGAGGTATTATAAATTCATCATCTATTGGTACAGAACCCTTTACTTTATATAAAGTTTTTTGTTCTACAAATACTACTGGGTTATCATCTCTTATAGCTGCTTTTAAAAGCCCTTTTGCATCAGCTGCTGTTCCCGGTACTACTACTTTAAGTCCTGGTACATGACAGAACCACGCTTCTAAACTTTGAGAATGTTGAGCTGCTGCTCCTGTTCCTGAACCGCCAGGTGCTCTTAGAACCATTGGAACTTTGGCCTTTCCGCCGAACATATAACGCATTTTTGCTGCTTGATTCACTAATGAATCCATAGCTATTGTAGTGAAATCCATAAACATTATTTCTGCAATAGGTCTCATTCCTGTTACAGCTGCTCCCGCTGCCGCTCCTGCTATAGCTGCTTCTGATATAGGAGTATCTCTAACTCTTTCTTCACCAAATTCTTCAAGCATTCCTACAGATACACCAAATGCTCCTCCATATAAGCCAACATCTTCTCCCATTAAAAATACATTTTCATCTTTTCTCATTTCTTCAACCATTGCTAATTTAACTGCATCTTTATATGTCATTTCCTTCATTTGTTCACTCATTTCTATCCCTCCCTATGCATATACATCTTCTGTTATAGTTTCAATTGGTGGATTTGGACTATTATTTGCAAACTCAACAGCTTTCTCAATTGATTCTCTAGCATTATTTTCAATCTTATCTAGTTCTTCTTCAGTTGATATTTTATTTTCTATTATATAATTTCTAAGCTGCTTAATTGGACATTTGCTTTTCCATTCTTCTACTTCTTCCTTTAATCTATAAATTTGTGCATCAGATTTTGAATGACCCAGCCATCTATAAGTTTTACTTTCAATTAATACAGGGCCATTACCTTCCCTTACATATTTAGCAATTTCTTTTGTTCTATTATATACTTCTACCGCATTGTTTCCATCAATTATATGCCCTGGAATTCCATAAGATTTTGCTCTATCAGCTATGTTTTTTATATTCATTGCCTTATTTTGTGGTACACTCATACCATATAGATTGTTTTCACAGTAGAATATTACTGGCAATTTCCATACTGAAGCTAAGTTTAATGCTTCATGGAAACTTCCCTCATTAGAAGCACCATCTCCAAAGAAACAAAGTACTACTTTTCCTGTTTTCTTCATTTGTTGAGTAAGGGCAGCACCTACTGCTATTCCATGACCTCCTCCTACAACTCCATTAGCTCCTAAGTTTCCAGCATCTACATCAGCTATATGCATGGAGCCACCTTTTCCTTTACAATATCCAGTATATTTTCCTAGAAGTTCTGCCATCATTTTATTTAAATCTATCCCTTTTCCTATAACTTGACTATGACCCCTATGAGTTGAAGTTATTAAATCATCATTATTTAATGCCATACAAGCTCCAACACTTGAAGCTTCTTGACCAATTGAAAGGTGAGTTGTACCATGTACCATGCCCCTTGCGAAAAAATAGCTTACTTTTTCCTCAAATGCTCTAGCTTCATTCATTCTTTTATACATTTCCAAAATTGTTTCTTTACTAATATCAATCATTTATATCCCTCCCGCTTTAAAAGCATAATAGTTTAATTTTTTACATATAATCCTTTAAAATACTCTTTGCTACACTCTCATCAGTAACTAATACATCCATTAGCTTTCCTCTTAACGCTCCATGGATAGCCTCTATTTTCTTTTCTCCACCTGCTACTGCAACTATTGTGGGTATCTTTTCTAATTTATCTAGGCTAAGGGCAACAGTTTTTTCAGTAAATATACTTTCTACTTCCTGTCCATTTTTATCAAAGAAACAAGTTCCAATATCCCCTACGACTCCACAATCTAATAACTTATCTATATCTTCCTTTTGCAAGAGCTCTATATCTGTCATAGTAGAAGATACTATGCCACCTATTCCAACAACTGCAATATCTGCATTTGCACTACTTTCTAAAACTTTTTTAATACTTTTATCTGCAAATATTAAATCTCTTACTTCCTTTGTTGCTACAAATACTGGAGAATATAAACCTAGTGAACTTCCTCCTAAATTTTTAGCCATAGTATCTGCTATCACATTAGAATGATATATGTTCATTTCATTGCCAATGCCACCTACTAAAGGTGATATAACTATATTTGTTTTACCACTAGATCTAATTCTACTAGCTACTCCATATAGTGTTCTCCCCCATGAAACAGCAATTGTCATATTATGTTCAATGATTTGACTCAAATAATCTACAGCTCCATCTGCTAATTGAGTTATTAAACCATTTTCATCCTTTGATAACTTTGGTACAACTATAGCTTTCTTTAATCCAAATATTGTTTCTAGTTGTCTTTGAAGATCAAAACAATATAAATCTGAATCTTGAATTTCAATTTTTACGATACCTTTATCTCTAGCCTCATTCAGCAACATAGATACTTTAGATCGAGAAATTGAATATTCTTTAGCTATCTGATTTTGACTCATTCCATCTATATAGTACATATAGGCTATTTCAGCAAGTTTTCTCTTTCGGCTATTATTCATAACAATCCTCCCAGCTACACCTATGAATTAAATAGTTTTATTTCTTTAGTTTCATTATACCATTCTTTTAACATATGTCAATGATGTTGACATATGTTAAAAGAATGGTATAATTATTGTTAAATGTTTGTATATTAAATCTTATTAATTAGAAAAAAGTCTTACACTTAATGAGGGTAATTTAATTACCATTGGAATCCTTCTTCTATATAAAAAATGGAAATCAATTAAGTTGATTTCCATTTTTTATTATAATTTTTATATTTTATCCTATTAGTTGTTCCTGCAATTGTCTAAGTTTATATATTAAAGTTGTTTTATCTAAATCTATTATGTCATAAGTTATTGGTTGACCTTTTTTAATATCTTTTTTAACTATAGCATTTTTATTTATTAAACCAAATGGCACTAAATTCTCCTCTTTTACTGTTTCATAAGTATCAATACTACCATATGCAGTAAACCCACCTATTCCATCCATCTTTTCTCCTACTTTTAAATCCTTTTTAGCTATAGCAATGGTTTCAGCTATTGGCTTTCCATTCATAGGAATAATAGTTGGTTCATTATATATTGCAGCTCTTGCAACTGTTAGTGGCGTTTCCAAACTAGTTAAATGGTAAGGGCGATATAGAACATAATTTGGTCCTTGTCCCATACTTAGATACTGCATCTCATGATGAACTTGTGGCAATTTGCTTGTAACTATTACAAATACTCCTGGAGCAATTCCATTTACATAATCAACTATTTTATATTTATTTAGTATTCCGCCTTCACTCTTTAAACTAAATAGTTTAGGTAACTTATCTACTACAGCTGATGGTGCGTGTCCTCCTCTTATATCTGGAATAAATCCAGTAGCATTTGCCATACAAGTCATTTCCACCATAGTTTTTGTACCATCTACAAATGAAGTTAGCATCTTAGGACTAACTCCTGAGTTTGTGGCTTGCTCAAACACACTATCTGGAGTGGCATCTAATTTTACAGGATTATTCTTTCCCTTTCCAATAGCTAAAACATCAAAACCTGCTGCATCTGCAAAATCATATATTTCTTTGACTGAACCTGGTTCATCTCCTGCAGTACCTGTATATACTACTCCTGCATTTTGAGCCATTTTATTAAGTATTGGTCCTACTACTACATCAGCTTCTACATTGAGCATAACAATATGTTTTTTATTAAATATTGAATCCATAGCTAATTTAGCACCAAGATCTGGTACTCCTGTAGCATCTACTACTACATCAATAAGATTTGCTTTAGTAACTAATTCTGAATCATCAGCTGCTACAAATTTGCCTTTTTCCATAGCTATGTTTACCTCTTTTAAATTTTTAGCAACTACTATGTCTTCTTCTTTAATTCCAGCTAATTTATAAGATTCTATAGCATTCTCTATGTTTATATCTACTACTAGAGATGGAAGTATTCCTTTCATCAATACCATTTGACTTACCATGCCTTTTCCCATTTGTCCTGCTCCAACTAATCCAACCTTTATTTTCTTGCCTTCAGAATCTAAATTAGCTAATTTAGTATTAAGCCCTAACATTTTATATCCCTCCTATATTATAATTAATATTAAATAGTTCTTTGAAATTATTTTCATACAATTAATTTAATTTCACACAAATTATACACCTATTTTTTTAATAGTCAATAATAAGCTATAATTTTTCTTCTTTTCCATCTAGTTTTGTATCTTATATTATCGAAAAAATATAAAGAAATCCCATCTAGGATTTCCTCATATTTTACTTAATATATATTTATTAAATTGCCTATAACTATTTCTTTTAATTCTTCTCCCTTTAAATTAATAACTCCAGGCAAGTCCACAGTATTAGAATCTTTAAACTTAAATGTACAATGACCCAATTCTCTTAATGTTTTATTTGCTTCATCTCCTACAGCTACTACTTCATATTTTAATTCTCCAATAGAGACCATATCTCCAACATTTACATCTCCTTTTAAAGTATCAACTGTATGAAGTACAGAAATTTCAGCCAATTCTGCTGGTGCATCTTCATTGAAAATTATAAGCATTTTTTCTTGAATAAATTCATTTACCATATCTCCGAGTCCAACTACTTTTACTGAATACTTCATAATCTTCCTCCTATACTAGCAAAAATATATTTTTTGAAATTAATATAAACCAAAACTGAATAAGTATGCTATTATTACTGCTAAAGGTCCAGTTATTAATCTTGAAAATAGTATAGCTGGTACACCTACTTCAACAGTCTCGGGTTCCGCCTCTCCTAAACTTAACCCTACTGGAATAAAATCAGCACCTACTTGTGGATTAATTGCAAATAAGGCTGGCAATGCATATTGTGGTGGTATATTTCCTTTACCTATTTCCACACCTATTAAAACTCCAACTACTTGAGCTATAACTGCCCCTGGTCCAAGCAAAGGTGACAATACTGGTATAGCTGCAATAATAGAAATACCTATTAATCCACCTATGCTTCCCGAATAAGGTGCAATAACTTTAGCTATAGCATCTCCTATTCCTGTTTTTAAAATAATTCCAATTAACATAGAGACAAAAGCCATAAATGGTAATATATTTTTAATTATAGAATCTATAGAATCTCTACCTGCTGAATAAAAAATAGATACTACACTTCCAATGCCTTTCCCAATTTTTTCTACAATATTGGTTTTTTTCTGTGATTCAAACTTAATTTCTGTTTTTTCTTCATTAATTTCCGCTTCTTTAATTTCTTTTTCTTTGATTTCAACTTCTGATTCATCTAATAAGACAATATTTTTTTCAGTAACTCCTGAAACATAAAGCTCTTCTGTTATAAATTTAGCCAAAGGACCAGATTGTCCTACTGGAGTTAAGTTTATAGTTAAAATTTTCTTTTTAGGATAAACTCCACATCTAGCAGTTCCCCCACAATCTACAACTGCTACAATTACTTCTTCATCAGGCACTGATGTTTTAAAAGCATCTATAACAGTTCCACCTGTAAGCTCAGCCATTTTATTGGCAACAGGGCTAATTCCTCCTCCAGTAACAGATAATATTTTATCTTTACCTGGTTTTGGTTTTATTATTAAAGGTCCGCCCCATCCGCCAGAACCTTTTTCCACTTTTACAGCATTATATACCATACCTTATCCCCCCATGTCTTATTTTTGAAATGGTTTAGCCCTGTCTTTTTTTCATCATGCGAATAGTCATAAATTCTGTGACCAATCCACGAATAAATATAATAACTAAGCCTACTATAAAATATCTTACAGCTAGTTGTCCTAAAGGAAGTCCTAATTTTTTTATCCCTTCCGCCACTCCAAGATATACAAATAATTCAGCTGGGTTAGCATGCGGAAAAAGCCCTGTTATAGGATGTACAAATGATACTGCTGCATCATAATATGCAGGTTTATACTTTTCGTCCAAAAATTTACCAAATGTATAACACATTGGATTGGTTAGAAAAAATACAGCTATCAATGGTAATACTGTATACCTAGTAATGGCATTTTTAGTTGCCTTTTGTGCTACTCTCTGAACCTTATCCTCCCCTATAATTTTTACTATTGCATTAACAAAAGTAATAAGTACAATCAATGTAGGTAGGATACCTGTTACTAATCCAACAAAAGTTTTTCCTCCTTCTTCAAATAATCCAATAAATCCTTCTGCTAATTTTGCTAAAGCTTCCATGAAACTCCTCCTTCCTATTATCCTTTTAACTAATTAAAGCTTCACACATTTATATCTTTTATGACAAGGTTTTCTTTACTATAAAATTATATGCTTGTCCATTGATTAATTGCAGTTTTTAATGCTTTTCTAGTAGCTTTGTTCTTAATATTTGAAATATCTTCTTTTAACTCTACTATAGATTTATTTATAAACTCATTTTTATTTTTAAATCTATTAAATACAGTTATTCCTTTCATTTCTTTCGCTGCAACTACTCTATCATTATTATCTAAAACTAAAATTACTATAGAACCTACACTAAATTTTCCTTTTTCTTGCCCTACTAAAATTTTTCCTTCTTTTTTCATATCTTTTATTACATTATTAAAGTGTCTCACTTGAATATAAGCAAATAAACCTTGAAGTATCCACATAGCAAAGATAAATATCATAGCTTTAGAAATGTTATCCACTTTATCACCTACTATTTATTAACAATTAATAAAATAATATTGCTAAAAATTTTAGTATCTTTAAATATCTATTTATCAGACAAGGCAAGAATTGCTTCTGCTGTATTTTCATCTGTAATTAAAACATCTATATAGCCTCCTACTAAAGCTGCTAATATAGCCCTTTTCTTTGCTACATAGCCAGCAATACCTATTTTTAATGGTATTTTCTTTATATCTTCTAAATCAATCCCTATAACTCTTCTATTTAATTCAAAATTGTCCCCTTTTCCATACTTATCAATAAATAATGAACTAATATCAGCTATTGCCCCTAATTCTTCTAATTTTTTAATATATTTCATAGTGAAATATCCACTTTCTAAAAGGGTTGAAGTATTTAATAATGGATAACCTATTCCCATTAGTGAAATGTCCACATCTTTCATAAGTTTAAATAAACTCTGAATATTCTTATCTTCAATAAGCATATCTTTTCTGACAGGATCATCTACTATAGAAGGAGCGTGTAATAATTTGCAATCTCCTTTAAATTTTCTAGCTAAATCTAATGCAATACTATTTGGATGTATATTTATATTTGTTTCACCTATTCCTCCAACCAAAGGTAGAAAAGTTATATCTCTCTTTTTGTCATTATTTATATAATTCTTAATTTTATTTAAAGTTGTTCCCCAAGTCACACCTATTGTTTGGCCATCTTTGATAATTCTCTCAAGATATTCTGCTGATGCTTTGGCTAATTCTTTCTTTATTTCTTCAGGTTCATCAGCCATGCTATCTACAACTATCACTTCTTTCAAATCAAACCTTTTTTCTAACTCTTTCTCCAACTGTATGTATTGGTTTTTTATTGGATTATTTACTGTAATTTTTATTATCTTTGCTTTTTTCGCAGCAGATAATATTCTGGAAACTGAAGATTTTGAAATTTGCAATTTTTCTGCTATTTCTCCCTGATTTAAATGTTCTTCATAATACATTTGAGAGCATTTTACCATTAATCTTGTATCATATCCTTTTTTATTCATAGCAACCCTTCCTTGAAATTTTTTTCAGACTAATAAATTCTTTGCAGACACATTCTATTATGGAATCGTTTTTATGTCAAGAATAGTTTATTTTTTAACTATTTATTATGTATAGAAACAACAAAATCATACTATTTTTTTTAAACTTCTTTTTAAATTGTAAAAGAGAGATTTTTTAATCTCTCCAATATTTCTTAATAGCATGGCTTACACCATCGTCACTATTTGAAAGGGTGATAAAATCCGATTTTTCTTTTACCCTATCTAATGCATTTTCCATAGCTATGCCTACCTTCGCATATTCAATCATAGATATATCATTTTCTCCATCTCCAATTGCAACTACACTCTCTCTATTTAAATTATAACTTTTAGTTATTCTATTCAATGCTTTTCCTTTACTTGCCTTAGAACTATATACTTCTAAGAAACATGGCAAAGAAAATTGAGCAGATATTTCTTCAGAATATTTTCGTTCTAATTCTTTTTTAAATATAGAAAGGAATTCATTTTCACCACATTGAAGTAATTTACCAATAATATTCCACATATTATTTTTTTCTATAAAATTATATAAAGATCCTACTTCTTCAATCTTGGATGTAGAATAATTTCTAAAGATTTCAAATCTCTTATCTTTTTTATTTGAAACATATAAGGTATTTCTTATAAAGACTACATTATATATATCTTTTTTTTCACATGTTTTAATTATATCTTTTGCTATTTCACTATCAATATTCTCTTCATATATTATTTCTTCTCCAGTATAATCAGATATTATACCGCCATTAAATCCTATTACCATTTCTTCTAAACCTAATTTTCTGCTATAGGGTAAAATAGATGTAGGCTCTCTCCCTGAAGCTAGTATTATTCTCACACCTTCTTCTTTTAATTTAGCTAATTCTTCCTTATTTTTTTCTGATAACTTATGTTCCTCATTAAGAAGTGTACCATCTAAATCTAATGCTAATATTTCATACATTTTATACCTCCTTGTTTTATTCCAGATTTTTATCTACATATTATCCTCTTGTAGTTTCCTTAACTTATATATTAAGCTATTACAGTCTAGCTCTACCATATCATAAGTAATAAATTCTCCCTTTTTAATATCCCTAAGTACTTTAGTATCTTCATCTATTAGACCAATAGGAACTAGATTTTGATTTTTAGCAACTTTATATTCCTCAATACTACCATATACTGTATATCCACCAATACCATCTAATTTTTCTCCAGCTTTTAAATTTTTCTTTGCTACTGTTACTGTATCAGCTATAACCCCTTCCGTTGGAGCTATAGTAGCTCTTCGATTTATACAAGCTTCAAATATTGTATTAGGTGTTTCTAGACTAGTAAGGTGATATGGTCTATATAGAACATAATTAGGTCCAGATCCCATTTTTAAATATTCTAATTGACTGTGAACTTCTTCTAAATTTGTCGTAAATATTAAAAATACCCCTGGAGCTATTCCTCTAACATAATCTACTACTTCATATTTATTGAGAACTCCTCCTTTTTCTTTTAATCTCATAAAACTAGTTAAGTCATCTATATTGCTAACTATGCCATGTCCACCTCTAATGTCTGGAACAAAACCTGTAGCATTTGCCATGCAAGTCATTTCTATCATAGTATTTGTTCCATCAATAAATGCTGCTAACATATTGGGTTTTAATTTCTTTTTTAATGCCTCATCATATACAGTAATTGGATTTGCCTCTAAGTTTATAGGATTATTTTTCCCTTTTCCTATAGCTAAAACTTCAAATCCTAATCCTACTGCAAAATCATATAATTCCATAACTGCTCCAGGTTCATCACCTGCAGTTCCTGTATAAATAACACCAGCTTCTTTAGCATATCTATGTAGTATTGGACCTACTACTGAGTCTGCTTCTACATTTAACATCACTATATGTTTTCCATTATGAATAGCATCCATAGAAAGTTTTGCTCCTACCTTAGGAACACCTGTAGCATCTACTACAACTTGGATTTCATTTGCTTTTGCTGCTATATCTATATCTTCGCTAATTACATACTTCCCTTTTTCTAAAGCAAAATTAATCTTCTTCAAAGAATTAGATATAACCATGTCATCTTTTTTAATACCTGCAGATAAAAGTGCATTTATTGCTTTCTCAGCATTTCTGTTTATGACTAAAGCAGGCAACATTCCTCTTATTCTTGACATCTGATTAACTAAACCTTTACCCATTTTTCCTGCTCCAACTATAGCTACTTTTATAGGAGTACCTTCTTTCTCTAGTCTAGCTAACTCTTTATTCATATTTAACATTGTATTTCTCCTTTCTGCATATCTTCCTACTTATTTTATCCCAGCATTTTGCCCTGCAATATATCCAGAAGACCAAGCCCATTGGAGATTAAATCCTCCACAATCTCCATCTATATCTACTAATTCTCCTGCAAAATAAAGTCCTTCAACTAATTTAGATTCCATTGTACTACTTTCTATTTCTCTTGTATCTACACCTCCTGCTGTTACCTGTGCATTTGACCAAGACTTACTTCCTTTTATTTCAAATCTCCAATCCGTTAATATATGGGCTATTTTTTCTATCTCTTCATTAGATAAATTAGCTATATTTTTTAATCTATCAATTTTAGTTTCTTTTAATATAACTGGAATTAGCCTTTTATTTATAAGACCTATGAGTCCAATTTCTATAGGCTTTTTAGGCATATATACAAACCGAATTTTCAAACTCTCTTCTAACTCATTTTTATCTATACTATTTAAAATTGATATTTTCAATATTGGTTTTTTCCCATTATTTAAAAGCTCCAAAGCTTTCCTACTTAGTTGAAGAATTGGAGGGCCAGATATGCCATAATCAGTAAAGAGTATATCTCCCCTATCTTCTCTTAAAATCTTATTTTTGTTTATGAGATAGGCAGTACCTAAAACTTTCACTCCATTAATACTTTTAAGAAAATTTTCTTCTAATTTTAATTGTACAAGTCCAGGAAATATATCCACAATATTATGTCCTAATTTTTTAGCTAAATTATATCCATTACCATCTGAACCAGTAGAAGGCATAGCCTTACCACCCGTAGCCAATATAACCCTATCTCCACTAAACCTTCTTCCATATTTTAAATTTATTAAAAACTTTCCACCTTTATTTTCTATATCTTTAACAAAAGCATTACATATTGTTTCTATTCCTAAATTATCTAATTCATATCTCAAAACATCTAATATACTAGAAGCTTGGAAAGATAGAGGAAAGACTTTTCCACTATCCTCAATTGCTGGGACAATACCTAATTTTTCAAAAAAAGATATAGTTTCTTCTACACCAAATTGAGATAAAGGACTATAAACAAATTTAAAATTCTTTCCATGATAATTTTTTACATCCAAAAATTTATTTGTATAATTACATCTTCCATTTCCTGTTGCTAATATTTTCTTTCCTACTCGTGAATTTCTTTCTAATATAGTTACTTCTGCACCATTTTTTTTGGCAGAAATAGCTGATATCATTCCTGCAGCTCCACCACCAACAACAATTACTTTCACAGACATATATATAACTCCTTCTATATTTGATAAGATATTATTTTCCTTATCTTATTTTATACATTATTTTTACTTTTGTCTATTTTGCTAAATAAAGAGCTGTGAATCAGTCTTTCTATTCTGACTCACAGCTCTTTATAAATAGTTGTTTAGTTTCTATTTAGTACTCCATTCAATACTACTCCTACTATAGCTGCAAAACTTAGTCCTGTAATCTTAACAGTTTCTGTTACTGGTATTCCTATAGTTATGCCAAATCTTTTTTCTATAATTCCACTTCCTAGTCCAAGTACTAATATAGTTATCATTACTAATATATTTTTAAAATTAAATTTCACTTTATCATTTTTTATAGTTTTAACTCCTATTAAGGATATCATACTAAATAACATAATACTTATTCCGCCCATTACTGGTATTGGTATACTACTTAAGAGCGCTCCTATTTTAGATACAAATCCTAATATTATGGCAAATATTGCAGCTAGTCTTAAAATTGATGGATCATAATTTTTGGTTATAGCAAGTACTCCTGTATTTTCTCCATAAGTTGTATTAGCAGGACCTCCTATTAAAGAAGCAGCTATTGTAGCAAGTCCATCTCCAAGTAATGTCCTATTTAATCCTGGATCTTCAACGAAGTTTTTCCCTACTACTTGACCATTAGTAGTTATATCTCCTATATGCTCCATAAATACTGCTAATACTACAGGGGCTATTATAGATATAGCACCTAAATCAAACTTTGGAAGATTAAATGGCGGTAATGATATGATAGGACTTTCTTTTATTAATGCTAAATCTACTATTTCTAATTTTAATGAAAGCAAATATCCTACTACTACACCTGTTAAAATTGATAATTGTTTAAAAAATCCCTTACCTTTAAAGTTCACAAGTAATGCTGTTATAAGAGTGATTGTTGCAATTAAGAAGTTTTTAGAAGCCATATCAAAAGCTGTAGGTATAAGATTCATACCTATTACTATTATCATTGGTCCTACTACTTGTGACGGCAAGTATTTCTTTATCTTATCTACGCCAATCTTCTTTACTACAAAGGATAAAACTACATATATTATACCTGCTACCATCATTCCACCTTGAGCATAGGATAAATCTCCGTTATACATTTCCTTTACAGTGAGTACAACAGGTATAAATGCAAAAGATGAACCTAAAAATACTGGAACTTTGCCTTTTGTACATAAGTGAAATATTAATGTACCCATTCCTGCTGAAAACAAAGCTATAGATGGATTCAATCCTGTTAAAATTGGAACTAAGACTGTTGCACCAAACATAGCAATCAAATGTTGAAGAGCTAAAATAGCCTTTCTTGAAGATTCTTTAGTTTTTAAGCCATTTTTAGAACAAGATTCTTCTTTTAATATATGTTCAGACATTAAAAAACCCCCTTTTTTTATTAAAGGAGATTCTAAGATCTCCCCTTTTCAGCCTCACAGGACTGAATTAAAAGGCCTACACTATCTGATTGTAATAAAAAAACTTCTTGACACTAGCAAGAAGTTTTTTGCATAACTAAACCGTTTATCACAATCTTGCCAGTCTCACAGGACTGAATTAAAGATTCGTGTGCCTCTCATTTTTTCTATTATAACATTATATTTTATTTTTTGCAATATATTATAGTCTTCTAAATACTTCCCCTTCTTCTAATCCTTCTAATTTTAATCCTTCATCTATTTGTGCTAATATTAAATCTTTATCTTTTCTCAAAGTACCTCCCAATGGAACATAATTAGAAGCATGATTACTCCTAAATATACAATTATCAACTTCTAAATTGCTAATAAATTGTCTAGTTTCAATAAGGACTTCCTTGGGAGTTAAAAGTTGAAATTCTCCATTTTCAACTTCATCATAAAATTCTGTACCTTCTTCTACTAGAAGTGTAAGAAGTCCTATATAGTCAGGGTTAATTTCATTCATAACTTTAGCAGATTCAATAGCATGTTCTTGTGACATATCTTTTCCTCCTATACCTGATATAAGTGTCACTGAAAGTTTGATTCCTGATTCTACAACTCTTTCTCCTGCTAAAATCATCTCATTAGGAGTAACCCCCTTATTTATTTTCTGTAAAATTTTTTCACTACCAGATTCTACTCCTAAATATATAATTCCTAATCCTAAATCCTTTAACTCTAACAAATCTTCTTTGCTCTTAAGTAAAATAGATCTAGGTGAACCATATATCCCAACCCTTTCACATTCAGGAAAAAGCTCTTTTATGGCTCTTAGTATCTTTCTTAAATAATCCATTTTCATAATAAGACCATCACCATCTGCTATAAATATCTTTTTTACATTTTTATAGCTTTGTCTCCCTATCATTAAATCTTTTATAATTTCTTCTAATGGTCTTATTCTAAATTTCTTATCTTTATACATAGAACAAAAAGTACATTTGTTGTGGGAACAGCCTATAGTAGCCTGGACTATAAGACTATAAGCTTCACTTGGGGGTCTATAAACCGTACCTTCATACCTCATATTATCGATCTCCTTTTAATTCATTTAGAATATCCATGTTTTTTACATATAATATAGTTGTTTTCACATCTTGAATAAAATATAAATATTCTCTATATATTCTCTTATATTACATACCCTTATGTACCTTTCTAAACCAATTTAGTTGAGTTAAAAATATCAATGATTGTTATACTAATATTTTAAAATATTTAGTATATCTTTTAGAGTCTCTTCTGTATATTCTCCCTTTCTATATTTCCTCATTGTAACAATAACAGCAGTTTGATCTCCTATTTTATAAACTTCTTTTACAATATTAGGTCTCTCAACAAAAGTACCTAAAACATTAAAGTCCTCATCAAAAAATATAAAAGTAGGTATCTTGACTTTTTCACCTTTAATAAATTTTTTTAAAAAATCCTCGTTTTCATCTCTATCTATTATAGAAATTTTAATATTATTGTTTATATTTTTCATTCTTTCCAAAACAGGTACATTTACCATACAATCAGGGCACCAAATTTCTGCACAAATTAAAACATTTATCTTTTTATCTATGGATTTAATTCTTTCTATAAATTCCTTATTAAAATATATCCCATTCAAAATTTCCAATGTTTTTTCCTTGTAAGAATCTTCATCCATATTTACAAATTCTTCAAAAGAAATACCATTATAAAACATTTCTTTAATATCCAAAGCTAATCCCCCTTTACATAACCCATCAGTATATATTATTAGTTAGTTTACTAAATTATAATATATATGTATTAACAATACAATATTTAAATAAAAAAACCCTACCTCGACCTACGAGATAGAGCTTCTATTCTATGTATAAATCTGGCAACTTCCTACTCTCCCAGAGTGTCTCCACTCAAGTACCATCAGCGTTAGAAGGCTTAACTTCTGTGTTCGGTATGGGAACAGGTGTGACCCTTCTGCTATCGTCACCAGATAATGTATTA
>NZ_JANJZL010000016.1:0-55711 GCF_024623155.1 Anaerosalibacter massiliensis | reverse complement strand
ACCTAAAATTAGACTAAGAAAAATATATTTAAATTTATGGAAACTTAGGTACTTCAGTTGTCAACTTGAACATAAAAAAAGAGGCGTTTCATAACTGATAAATCAGTTATGAAACAGCCCCTTTTTTCAACTATCTTTGTACTCTACCAGAAGCATCTCCTTGTAGAAGTTTTTCTACTTCATCAATGCTAACCATATTGAAATCACCATGAATAGTATGTTTTAGTGCAGAGGCAGCCACACCAAATTCTAAAGCATCTTTGAAGTTTTTGCCAGATACTAAACCATATATTAAACCTGATGCGAAAGAATCACCTCCACCAACTCTATCAACTATTCTAATATCATATTTTTTAGAATGATAAAATTCATTTCCATCATAAATACATGCTGACCAACCATTATCAGAAGCTGAATAGGATTCTCTTAGAGAGCTAACAACATATTTAAAGTTGAATTTTTCTATCATTTGCTTAAATATATTTTTATATCCTTTAAGTTCTAATTCACCAGTAGTAACATTAGTATCTCCAGGTTTAAAACCTAATGTCAATTCTGCATCTTCTTCATTTCCAATGCATACATCAACGTATTGCATTAAATTAGTCATTACTTTTTGAGCTTTTTCAGGAGTCCATAAATTTTTTCTATAGTTAAGGTCTACTGATACAGTAACTTCATGTTTTTTAGCAGCTTTTAAAGCTTCCTCAGTAAGTATTGCGGCTTCATCACTTAATGCAGGAGTAATACCAGAAAAATGGAACCATACTGCATCTTTGAATATCTCATCAAAATTGAAATCAGATACTCTAGCCTCAGCAATAGAGGAGTTAGCTCTGTCATATATAACTTTTGAAGGTCTCATAGAAGCTCCACTTTCTAGGTAATAAATACCTACTCTATCTCCACCTCTAACAACATAATTAGTATTGACTCCAAATCTTCTCATATGATTAATTGCAGCTTGCCCGATATCATTTTTGGGTAGTTTTGAAACAAAATAAGAATCAAGTCCATAATTTGCAAGTGATACGGCAACGTTTGCTTCACCACCACCATAGACTGCATCAAAAGATTCAGCTTGTACAAATCTTTCAAATCTTGGAGTTGAAAGTCTAAGCATTATTTCTCCCATAGTAACAACTTTTTTCATTGTTTATGCCTCCTATTAGTAATATGTTTATTTTCTAGCTTCCTTAATTTTTTCAACAAATTGTTTAGCGATCTTAGTAATTTCTTCTTTAGAACCTTTTGTAAGAGATCCACCTACACCAACAGCAACACAACCATTACTTATCCATTCATCTACATTATCTAAATTCACTCCACCAGTAGGCATCAATACAGCCTGTGGAAGAGGATCTTTTATAGCTTTAATAAAAGATGGACCAAAGACACTTCCAGGAAATACTTTAATAATATCTGCTCCAGCTTCCATAGCTGTAATCATTTCAGTTAATGTCATACAGCCAGGCATATAAGGAATTTGATATCTATTACATAGTTTAGCAGTGTCTAGATCAAAAACTGGACTAACAATGTATTTAGCACCAGCTAAAATAGCGATTCGAGCTGTTTCGCTATCAAGAACAGTTCCAGCACCAACTAGAAGATCGTTGCCAAACACTTCAACTAAAGACTCAATTACTTTATGAGCTCCTGGCACAGTAAAGGCAATTTCTATAGCATCAATACCTCCATCCATGCAAGCATAGGCAATGTTTTTTGCTTGCTCATCATTTTCAGCTCTAACGACAGCTACAATTCCAGTATCTTCAATTCTTTTTAAGATATCATACTTTTTCATTGTAAACCCCCTCTATAAATCTTATAATATGAAACCGTAATCTATATTATGAAACTAACTAATTTATATTATAATAAAAGAAAAATACAAAGGCAAGTATTATTTATGTATTTAATATTTTAATAGGAAATTAACAAAGTCTATAGTGTTGTGATATAATCATATATGGAATATTATAGGATTATATAAATATGATTATAAATTAATAAATATAATGGAGGTTTAATTATGCAAATTGTTCAATCTGTAGATAGGACATTAAGTATATTAGAATTACTTGCAAATTATGATGATGGCTTAAGAATAATGGAAATTAGTGATAAAGTAAATTTGCATAAAAGTACTGTGCACAGGTTATTAGCCACATTAGTATATAAAGGATATGTAATACAAGATTTAGACACTAATAAATATAAATTAACTCTTAAACTTTTTGAATTAGGAAGTAAAAAAATTGAGAATATAGATATATTAAGTGCATCTAAACCTTACACGAAAGCTTTGATGGAAGAGATAAATGAAATTGTTCATCTTGTCATTCAGGATGGAAATGAAATAGTTTATATTGATAAAGTAGAAGCGGACAATACAATACGTATGGCATCAAATATAGGGAAGAGAAGCCCTATGTACAGCACTTCAGTGGGTAAAGCAATGCTGGCATTTATGGAGGAAGAAGAAGTAGAAAAAATATGGAATAATAGTAAGATAGAAAAGTTTACAGAATACACAATTGTAGATTTAGAAGATTTAAAAAATAGATTAAAGAAAATAAGAAAAAAGGGCTATTCTGTAGATGATCAAGAAAATGAATTAGGCGTAAGATGTATAGGAGCTCCTGTATTTAATCGTCTTGGTAAAGTTGAAGGGGCAATTAGTATTTCAGGACCTACTATAAGAGTTACGAAAGAAAAGATTGAAGAAATGGCTGAGCAAGTAATTAAATATGCTAATATGATTTCTAATGAACTTGGATATATTAAATAATATATTCAAGTTCATTTTTATTTTAAAGCTTATTTTAAAGCTATAGTGAAATAAAAACTTTTAATTATTTCTTGTAAATATTCTTTCTATATAGTATAATGAAAACAAATATGAAACCTAGTTTTATATTATGAAATAACTACAATGTATTTTATTTAATTAAAAATTTTCACATATCCGTTTTTAACATATTCTTTTTATTTTTTAGAAATATGGGAAATCGGTTTTTTATTAAACAATTATAATGAAAATATTTGCAAAGGTATAAAAAACAGAAAATACATTTATGAAAGGAGAAGCCTATGGATACAATTATTGGTATCATCTTACTTGTAACCTATTTAGGTTTAATTTACTATGCTGCACGTGGTGGAAATCTTATGATAGGATTTGCAGTGATGGCTGTCATATGGGTCGGTTTATGTATATTAGGTGGACAACTTACTTGGGAAGAGGCACAGCTTAATGTATTTCAAGGTGGTCCAGAAAGTTGGGGACCTACTGCAGTTATAGTAATTTTTGGTAGTTGGTTTGGTAGGGTACTTCTAGAGACTGGTATTGCATCCAAACTTATTAGAAGTACAACAGAATTAGGTGGAGATGATCCATTAATAACTACAATCTTATTATCTATAGTTACAGGAATAATTTTTACTTCTACATTTGGAGCAGGTGCAGTAGTTGCTATAGGTGTTATTATATTGCCAATTTTTATGTCTCTTGGTGTCCCTAAACCATTGGCAGTATCTACTTATCTTATGAGTGTTGGTAGTGGAATGTATGTAAATATAGTACTTTTCAAACAAATGCAAGCAATTTTTGAAGGCTTTCAATATGATTGGAATTATTTAAGATTTGGATTTTCAGCTATGGCAATACAACTGGGTTTTATAATTATTATGTTGTTTGTTAAACTTAGGAAAAGCCGGGTACATGGATGGGCAGCTAAAACAAAAGTATCTGAAGAAAATGAGGACATACCTAATATAGCGCTTGTAACTCCAATTATACCGGTGAGTCTTGCAATATTTTTTGAGTGGCAGCCAATTCCTGCCTTTATTGTAGCAACTATATTTGCTCTTGCAGTTTGTGGGAAATTTCCAAACTTTAGTGATGCATCTAGAACAATTACAAGAACATTTTATGAAGGTGTAATCGATATAGCAGGACTTTTAGGATTTTTATTTGTTTTGCCAATGTTTAATAAAGTATCTGGTATAGCAGCACCTTTTTTTGAAGCAATTCTTGGTAATATATTACCAAAAAATACACTATTAATAAGTTTAATATTTATTATTATAGCACCTTTAGGATTATTTAGAGGACCTCTTACAATATTTGGTGCTGGTAGTGCTACAGTTGGAGTACTTAGTGCTATAGGGACATTCTCACAAAAGTTTTTATTTCCACTTATGTATATACCAACAATTACAATGAATCTATCAGCTTGCCCTACTCAATCATGGAATTTATGGGCTCTTAACTACAGTAAAGTTGGAGTAAAAGACTTTTTGAAAACTGGAGTATTGTGGGCTTGGCTTATTAGTGCTGTAAATATAGCACTTGCCTACTTTATGTTTGGATAGTAAAGGAGGAAATATTATGGCAAAAAGAGGAATTAGAGTTGGTATAGATGTTGGAGGAACTCATACAAAAGCTGTAGCTATAGATAATGCTACCTATGAAATTGTAGGTATAGGTTCTGTAAAGACTACTCATGATAATGAATTAGGTGTTTCAGCTGGAGTAGTGGAAGCATTTAAAAAATGTCTTATAGAAAATGGAATATCACCAGAAGAGGTAGTATTTATTGCTCATAGCACTACACAAGCCACTAATGCTCTTTTAGAAGGTGATGTGGCTAAGACTGGTATTGTTGGGATAGGTAAAGGTTTTATAAGTGGATTATTATCAAAAAAACAGAGTAATGTAAAAAATATAAAATTAGATGAAACAGGAAGAAGGAAAATTGAGACTGCTCATAGATATATAGATTTAAAAGATTATAGTATAGATAAAGTAGAAAAGGTTGTAGATGAGTTAAATAATGAAGGATGTAAGGTTATTGTAGCATCAAAAGCCTTTGGTGTTGATGATATGACTGAAGAATTGGATGTAAAAGAAGTGGGTAAAAAGAAAGGAATGGAAGTATCCGTAGCTTCAGATATTAGTAAGTTATATGGACTTACTCGCCGTACTAGAACGGCTGTTATTAATGCATCTATTTTACCTAAGATGTTTGAAACAGCGGACAGTACTGAAAGAAGTGTAAAAATGGCAGGTATTAAAGCGCCTCTCATGATAATGAGAGGTGATGGTGGTGTCATGAATATAGATGAAATGAGAAAAAGACCAGTACTTACTATGCTATCAGGTCCAGCAGCTTCAACAGTAGGAGCACTTATGTACTTAAGAGTATCAAATGGTATCTTTTTTGAAGTTGGTGGTACCAGTACAGATATAGGTGTTATAAAAAATGGTAGACCAATGATTGATTATTCTATAGTAGGTGGTCATAAGACACTTATAAATTCTCTAGATGTTCAAGTATCAGGAGTTGCAGGCGGTTCTATGGTTAGAGCAAGCAAGAATTCTATTATAAATACAGGGCCAAGATCAGCCCATATAGCTAATCTTCCATATGCAGCTTTTACGGATCCTGATGAAATAATAAGTCCTAAGGTAGTTAGAATTCAACCTCTTGAAGGTGATCCATCTGATTATATAGCAATAGAGTCAGAAAATGGGAAGAGAGTAGCTATTACAGTAACATGTGCAGCAAATGCTTTAAAGATGATAAAGCCAACAGATTATTCATATGGAAATTATGAGTCTTGTGTAAAGGCAATTAAACCATTAGCTGATGAGCTTAATATGACAGTTGAAGAAGTAGCTACAGAAATTTTAGAAAAAGCATCAGATACATGTATAAATGTAATTAATAGATTATCAGAAAAGTATAAGGTAGAAAAAGACCAGATAACATTAATAGGTGGAGGCGGTGGAGCAACAGCTTTGTTGCCATTTACAGCTAAAAAAATGGGGCTAGACTATAAAATAGCTGAGAATGCAGAAGTTATTTCATCTATAGGAGTAGCCCTTGCAATGGTAAGAGATGTTGTAGAAAGAGTAATACCAAATCCTACACCTATAGATTTACAAGAAATAAGAACAGAGGCAACAGATATGGCAATTAAATCAGGGGCAAGTCCTGAAAGTATAGAAATACAAATAGAGATAGATTCGCAAACTTCAAAAGTAAGAGCTATAGCAACTGGTTCTACGGAAATTCAAACTACGGACCTATCTAAAAAGCTAACAGATGACGAAGCTTTAGAACTTGCAGCAAAGTCTATGAAAATTGAAAAAGATAAAGTTGACTTAATAGCTAAAAATAGTAATTTCTATGTATATTCAAGTGAAAAGGGAAAAGCTAGAGAAATTAGAGTAATAGATAAAAAAGGTTTCGTCAAGATTCAAAGAGGTGATGGTGCTGCAATCAAAACAACAACAGGTGGTGTAAGAGCAGCAGCAGACAGGCTTTGGGAAGAAATGTCTGTATATAAAAGTGATATAAAGCTTTCGCCAGATATTTATTTATGTATAGGTGCTAAAGTTATTGACTATGAAGGAATGATGGATGTACAGCAACTTCATATGGTAATGGATTCAGAACTTGTAACTAGATCATCTCAGGATGAAGTCATAATTATTGGAGCTAGGAATGATTTATAATGAAAGAAAAAATAGAGTCTTTAATGGAACTTTCAGATAAACAATTTGGATATTATATTTTTTCCCATGATCCCATTAGAAATAAGGTAGATGTAAAATTAAAGGAAGAAATAATAGAAAAATCTTTAGAATGTGGCAAAAAAGTAGCGAAAAACCTGAAAAAAGAATATGGTTTTAAAAATATAGTTGAGTATTTAAAAGTCCTTGATTTGGAATTGTATAAAAAGGATAATAATAATGGAATTGAATATATTTATTTTGGCACATATCAAAAGCCAAATAAGATAACAATATATACAAATAATATAAAAATGGGTACAGATTTAGTTAAAAAATGGGATTTAAATATATTAAAAGGCATAAAATTGAGAGATATAATCATAGCCCATGAAATATTTCATCATTTGCAGGAGCATGACAAGAGTTTATATATAAATACAAATAAAATTACTCTTTGGTCAGTTGGAAAATTTAAATATAGATCTAAGCTAGTAGCTCAAGAAGAAATTGCAAGTATGGCTTTTGCTAAGGAGCTCTTAAATTTAGATTTTTCACCAAATGTTTTAGATGTATTGTTGCTTTACCCTCATAATAAAGATTTAGCAGTGAAGATTTATGAAAGTATAATAGATTCACTACCTAAAGAATGATAAACTAAAATTTTCAAAAGAAGGGAGTATGGGAAAATCCATATTCCTTTTTTGAAAATCCAATATTTAAAATACAAAATAATTTATATATAGTAGAAGGGGGAAATTGTATATGAGGATTAAATTCGATGATATGGTTGAAGAATTCAAAAGAATATTAATAAAAAAAGGTTTAAGTGAAGAAAATGCATATGAATCTGCCAAACTATTTGCTGAGAATAGTTTAGATGGTGTTTATTCCCATGGTATCAATAGATTTCCAAGGGTTATTAGTTATATTGATAAAGGATATATAGATGTAAATGCTAAAGCAGAAAAAGTGAAAGGATTCGGTGCATTAGAAAGATGGGATGGGAAAAGAGGAATGGGAAATTTAAATGCAAAGATCGCTATGGATCGTGCTATTAAACTTTCAAAAGAATATGGCATTGGTATTGTAGCTTTAGGCAACACAAATCACTGGATGAGGGCTGGTTCTTATGGTTGGCAAGCGGCAGATGCAGGATGCATAGGTATCTGCTGGACCAATACTATGCCAAATATGCCAGCATGGGGAGCTAAAGATAGAAGAATAGGTAACAATCCTTTTGTAATGGCTATACCTAGAAGTAATGGAGAACATGTAGTAATAGATACAGCAATGTCACAATTTTCCTATGGCAAAATAGAAGAATATAAATTAAGAGGAGAAGAACTTCCGGTAGTTGGTGGATTCGACACAGAAGGAAGAATAACAAAAGATCCAATTGAAATTGAAAAAACATGGAGAGTATTACCTATAGGTTTTTGGAAGGGCTCAGGTATGTCCATTGGATTTGATTTAATAGCAACAATTCTATCTGGAGGATTTTCTACATCAGAAATTGGGGAAAAATTTGAAGATGAATATGGGCTATCTCAAATTTTAATTGCTATTGACCCTAATAAGTTTAATTCTACTGAAGTATCTGATGGCATTGTAAACAGAGTATTAGCAGATTTAAAAAAATCAGAACCAGCAAAAGAAAATTTAAAAGTACATTATCCAGGTGAAAGAGTCATATCAGTAAGAAAAGATAATCTTTTAAATGGAATACCAGTAGTGGATGAAATTTGGAGAAATATTAAAAATATGTAATATTTATGTTAAAAAGAGTTTTTAAATAAAAATACTACAAAATTATGAAAGTAGGGAACTATATGAAACTATCTTTTAGATGGTATGGTAAAGATGATCCAATTAAAATTGAATATATTAAACAAATACCAAGTATGCATAGTATTGTAACTGCCATATATGATGTTCCAGTTGGAGAAGTATGGAGCATAGAAAGTATAATAAGTTTGAAAGAAAAAGTAGAGAATTCAGGACTTAAATTTGATGTAATAGAAAGTGTCCCTGTACATGAAGATATAAAACTTGGTCTTCCTACAAGGGATAGATATATTGAAAATTATAAAGAAAATATTAGAAACTTAGCTAAAGCTGGAGTTAAAGTAATTTGTTATAATTTTATGCCAGTATTTGATTGGACTCGTTCTCAATTGAATAAAGTTTTAGATGATGGATCAACAGCACTTGTCTATTATAAAGAGCAAATAGATAAGATGGATCCACTAAAAGGAGAAATATCACTTCCAGGATGGGATTCCAGCTACACTAAAGATGAACTAAAAGATATATTTGATCAATATTCAAAAATAGATGAAGAAGATCTTTGGGAAAATTTAGAGTATTTCTTAAAAGAAATTATTCCAGTGTCAGAAGAAAATGATGTAAAAATGGCAATCCATCCAGATGATCCACCATGGCCAATATTTGGACTACCAAGGATTATTACTAAAGAAGAAAATATTGATAGATTTCTAAGGCTAGTAGACAATAAATATAACGGACTAACATTTTGTACAGGATCCTTAGGCAGTGGAGATTTTAATGATGTAGTTAAAATGGTAGACAAGTATTCAGCCCAGGGAAGAATTCATTTTATACATGTAAGAAACATTAAACTTTTAGATGATGGAAGTTTTGAAGAAAGTGCTCACTATTCTTCAGAAGGGTCATTAGACATAGTAGAAATAATGAAAGTTCTTCATAAAAATAAATTTGACGGATATCTACGTCCAGATCACGGTAGAATGATATGGGGAGAAACTGGAAGACCAGGATATGGATTATACGATAGAGCCTTAGGTGCAATGTATATAGTAGGAATTTGGGAAACCCTTAATAAGTTCCATAGTTAGAAACATAGATAGATTTATATTTGATTGGAATTATATATTGCTAACAAAACAAAGTTCTATGTATCAAACTTTATGCATAGAACTTTGTTATATACTTATTAAGTCTTATTCTAACAAGTTCCAAAGTATTCTTTGTTGCATCTTTCCGATAATTCCAAGTATAAATGTCTTTTTCATCAAATCTTAACTCAAAATTTGTAGCTTGAGAGAATTTTTCAGCAAATTTCCTATTCCAATTTTTACTTGTAACACTTATTAGTATATAATACAATACTTTTTTCAATCCTCATCCTATATGGTCATGTAGTTTGGGATATTGTTTAAATAACTAGTAATTAATATCTATTTATGTAGTAAATTGGTATATAATAAGGATGTGGAGGATGTAAAATGGAATCACAAATATTGTATCAAAATATATAATATAACTTTTTTATTTAACTTAGAAACAAAAAAATATTGCAATACAAGAAGGAACTATTGAGGTTTTTATACGATATAATGAATCAAAGATATTTTGAAGAAAAGCTTAAAAGTGGAAGTATGTAAGGAGTTATGTATATGATTAGCCATAAAGAGATAATAATAAGGCTGATTCTTTCAGCCATAACTGGTGGTTTAATTGGAGTAGAAAGGGAAGTAAATAATAGACCAGCAGGCCTTAGAACTCATATTTTAGTAAGTGTTGGTTCTGCCTTAATGATGCTTGTGTCCATAGATGGATTTTATGATGTAGAGACAGGACTAAGAACAGCAGATTCGGCAAGATTAGCAGCTCAAGTAGTAAGTGGTATAGGATTTTTAGGAGCTGGAACTATAATTAAAACTGGTAGCAATATAAAAGGGTTAACTACTGCTGCTAGTCTATGGGCTTGTGCATGTGTAGGGTTAGCTATTGGTAATGGCTACTATTTAGGAGGACTGTTGACATCGGTTATTATTTTATTTACTTTAATGAGTTTAAGATCTATTGAAAAAAGGATATTTAAAGGAAAATATAAAAAACTAGAAATTATCAGTATCAATAGACCTGGCCTCATTGGAGAAATAGGCATGTTATTAGGCAAACATGATATAATTATAAAAGATATAAATATTGTAGATGGTGAAATTGAAGATAGAGAAGAACATGGAACTATGGAAATACATTTTATGGTGAAAGTACGGAAGAATTTTAACCCCAATAATTTCTTTCGTGAAATTTATAAAATAGAGGGAATATTTGAAGCCCTCTTCTATGGTAGAAAAATCCATGACAATAATTTTCAGGTACTTTAGACAAAATGTGATGACATTTGAATTTATTTAGCTTTTAAGCCATTTGACAAAATAAAAGGGTATAGTATTATCGATGTAGCCAAATGTTATTATTCTACCTATGAGGATGGAGTAAATGTAGTAAAAGATCTTTTAACAATATTTAAACATGGAATTCAAAGTGTTACAATATTAGTAGATGTAGCTAAATCTTTAGTAATTATCCTCTAACAAATTATAATGTAGATAAATTTGTATTAGACTGGAAAAAAGCATTTGGAGAAGGAACTAAATAATAGAATAGTGAAATAGGACAGTACTTTTCCATTGTTTAGAAAATGATTAAATTTGTTAAAATAATTTTCTACGAACTTAGATATGCTAATCAGTATATTTAAGTTCGTTTTTCTTTTAAAATTATATACTGAGAAGAAAACTCTAAAGAATTAGGTAAAGATACAGATAAGGAAATAGAAGAAGAGACTACCAAAAAAACTTTAGATTTAAGATTTATCACAGACTTAAAATATATAGAAGAATAGGGACAAAAAATAATATTTAAAACTATGGTGAAATCATGAAATGAAAAAATAAATTATACAAAAATAAAAATTGTTTATTTAACGGCTATTTAATATTATATTTTCAGTAAATTTTTTTAGGAAAAATAATTTTTCCTTATAATCCTAGATATTTCTAAAATATTAGAAATATTTTTTTATACTTATAAATTTTTAGAAATATAAAAAATAGGATAAATTCAATACTTATATTTATCATTATAAAATCTCATTAGGAAACTTCTAATTAATTAGAAAAAAATTAAAGATATACTTTTTCATATAATTAAATAATATATCTCAAAACCCTTAAAGAAAGAGATTTCAAACAATCTTAATGATTGTTAAATAATTGGCATTCTAATTGCAATATAGTAATAGTATAAAAAAACAAAGGAGGTTTTGTTTATGTTAGCAATTTTAGGACTCTTAACAATCATTACACTTTTGTTGCTTATAATGAGCAATAGAGTATCAGCAACGGTGGCTTTAATCATTGTTCCAATTATATTTGCTTTAGTAGGGGGATTTGGAAACCAAATTGGTGAATTTATGATTGAAGGTATTAAAGGGATTGCACCTGTAGGTACAATGTTTATATTTGCTATTCTATTTTTTGGAGTTCTTACGGATGCAGGAACTTTTGACCCTATCATTAATAGAATTCTAAATAAGGTGGGAAATGATCCGGTAAAGATAGCTATAGGAACAGCTATTCTTGCAATGCTTGTACATCTTGATGGTTCAGGAGCAGTGACATTTTTAGTAACTATACCTGCTATGATTCCTTTATATGATGCACTTGGTATGAATAGACATGTACTTGCAACTATTACAGCTCTTTCTGCAGGAGTAATGAATATTTTACCTTGGGGAGGTCCTACATTGAGGGCAGCTACAGCTTTAGAGGTGTCAGTTACTGAATTGTTTACACCATTATTGCCTGCCGTAATAGTTGGTATTTTATTCGTCATATTTGTTGCATATAGGATAGGTAAAAGGGAAAGGAAAAGAATAGGTGAAATAGATACTTTAAAAAATATTAGCTTAGATAATGGAATAGATGAAGATAAAAAAGAACTTGCTCGACCTAAGATGTTTACTATAAATATAGTAACTATTATAGTTACTATAGGTGTATTGATTTCAGGAATTTTGCCACCAGCAGCAATATTTATGATAGCTTTTTCATTTGCATTAATTATTAATTATCCTAAGATTAATGATCAAAAAGAAAGGGTAGATGCCCATGCAAAAGAAGCATTAATGATGGCTAGTATCCTTTTTGCTGCAGGAGCTTTCACAGGAATACTTAGGGAATCTGGTATGATTCAAGCAATGGCAGATGCTACTGTTTCAGCTATTCCAAAATCACTAGGTAGATTTATACCAATGATGGTGGGGATAATTTCTATGCCGGCTAGTTTATTGTTTGATCCAGATTCTTTTTACTTTGGAATATTGCCAGTATTATCATCTACAGCAGAAGCTTTTGGAGTTCAGGGCATAGGAGTGGGAAGAGCAGCTATACTTGGGCAAATGACGACAGGCTTTCCAGTAAGTCCTTTAACTGGATCTACATTTTTATTAATAGGCTTAGCAAAAGTAGATTTTGGAGAACACCAAAAGAAAACTATTCCATATGCTTTTTTAAATACTATTATTATGTTGATAGTAGCATTTATTGTTGGAGCAATATCTATTTAAAAAGATAATATAAGGAGGCTATTTTAGTATGAAAACCATTAGAATAGGAACAGGAGCAGGTTATGCTGGTGATAGAATTGAACCAGCAATAGAATTAATTGAAAAAGGTAACATAGACTATATAATTTTTGAATGTTTAGCAGAAAGAACTATTGCAATTGCCCAAGAACAGAAATTGAAAAATCCTAATAAAGGATACAATGATTTATTAGAATATAGAATGGAAAAAATATTATCTTCGTGCCAAAAAAACAATGTTAAGATAATTACAAACATGGGTGCTGCGAACCCTATAGCTGCTGCAAAGATAACAAAAAAAATAGCAGAAGAAAAAGGTTTAAGAGATTTGAAAATTGCATCAGTGTTAGGTGATGATGTTTTAGAAAAAATAGATAAATATATGGGATATAAAGTACTAGAAACAGGGGAAGAACTTGAGAAACTAAAAGGTCAAATAGTATCAGCTAACGCATATTTAGGAATAGATGGTATATTAGAAGCTTTGGAAAATGGTGCAGATATTATAATAACAGGTCGTGTAGCAGACCCAGCTTTATTCTTAGCACCTTTAGTGTATGAATTTAACTGGGGTTTAGAAGATTATGAGATTATTGGAAAAGGTATAATAATAGGACATTTGTTAGAATGTGGAGGCCAAGTTACAGGCGGATATTATGCAGATCCAGACTATAAAGATGTTGAAAGATTGTGGGAATTAGGTTTTCCAATTGCAGAAGTAAAAGATAATGGAGATGCTATTATTACAAAAGTGGAAGGTTCAGGTGGAAAAGTTTCTTTAGATACTTGTAAAGAACAGTTATTATATGAAATACATGATCCATCTCAATATTTGACACCAGATGGAATTGCAGATTTTACTAATCTTCATTTAAAAGAGGTAGAAAAAGATAAAGTATCTATAAAAGGAGGCAAGGGAGCTAAAAGACCTGATAAGTTGAAAGTAAGTATAGGATATAAAGATTGTTTTATAGGAGTTGGAGAAATAAGTTATGGAGGATCAGGAGCTGTTAAAAGAGCAAAATTGGCCGCTAAGATTGTCCAAGAAAGATTAGAAATGCAAGAAATCTCTGTAGATGAAATTAGATACGATTTAATAGGAATAAATTCTCTCTATGGAAATGTTATAAATATTTATGATAAGGAACTAAATGAAGTAAGGCTCCGAATTAGTGCTAGAACCAATGATAAAGATATAGCAAATAAAGTTGTGAATGAAGTGGAAGCATTATATACAAATGGACCAGCAGGTGGTGGTGGTGCTGAAAAATCTATTAAGGAAATAGTGTCCGTAGCATCCATATTTATTCCTCGCAATGATGTAGATATAAAAGTAATGTATGAGGAGGTTTAATAAAAATGAAAATTAAATTAAGAGAAATTGCACATTCAAGAACTGGAGATAAAGGAAACATATCTAATATCTCTTTGATAGTATATGATGAAAAAGATTATAAAAAGATAAAAGAAAATGTAACTTCTGATAAAGTAAAAGAATGGTTTAAAGGTATTGTTAAAGGAGATGTTCAAAGGTATGAACTTCCTAATATAGGAGCATTGAATTTTGTTATGAAAGATGCCTTAGGAGGAGGAGTTACAAGATCTCTAGCAATAGATAAACATGGTAAAAGTTTAAGCTCTGCATTATTAGAAATTGAAATAAATGTTTAAATAAGGAAGTGCTCTAAGAGCACTTCCTTATTTTTTCAAAAAAAGGTATAATATAAATCTAATATATTGTTTATAGTTATTATATATTTTCCCTTTAAAGGAGAGGATATTATGATATTGGATAGGTTGACTAAGACTATTTTAGATTCTCTACATGAAGGAATTCTAATAATAAATTCGGAAGGTATTGTAATATATGTGAATTCATCTTATACAAAAATTACTGGAATAGACTATAATAAAATAGTTGGATATAAGCTAGATGAGGTTAGAACTGGAGCTATGTTACCTAATGTAGTTAAAACAGGGAAAAAGTTGTTAAGAGTTAAAAGAAAAACAGAGGATTTAGAATATATTGTAAATATGACACCTATAATATTGGAAGGACAAATAAGAGGTGCAATATCTGTAGTTATGGAATTAACAGATGCATATAAACTTACAAAGGAATTAGAAAAATCTAATAAAATGATAAACACTCTAAAACATGAAATAAAGAATGTGCGTAAGGCTAAATATACTTTTGATGATATAGTAGCAGAAGATGAGAGGTCTTTAAAAACAATTGATTATGCTAAGAAAATTTCAAGAAGCAATTTACCTGTCCATATTTATGGTGAAAGTGGTACAGGAAAAGAGCTTTTTGCTCATGCCATACATAATGAAAGCGATAGAAGGGAAGAGCCATTTATAATAGTAAATTGTGCTAATTTAGATAAGCAATTATTAGAAAGTGAGTTATTTGGATATGAAGAAGGTTCTTTTACAGGATCATTAAAGGGCGGTAAAATGGGACTTTTTGAAGTGGCAAGCGGTGGAACTATATTTTTAGATGAAATTGCTGAAATAGACTATTTTTTACAGGCAAAATTGCTCAGAGTGTTACAGGAAAAGACTATAAGAAGAATAGGTGGTATTGAAGAAATACCAGTTGATGTTAGAGTTATTTCAGCTACAAATAAATCATTAGAAAAAGAAATAGAAGAGAAAAGATTTAGACAGGATCTTTTTTATAGAATTAATGTATTTCCTTTATATGTTTTTCCTTTAAGAGATAGGAAGAATGATATCAAAGTATTAGTTAGAGTATTTATGGAAGAAATTCAAAGAGACTATAAAAGAAATGTAGGAATAACAGATAATGCAATGAAGCTACTTTATGAATACAATTGGCCGGGGAATATAAGAGAGTTAAAAAATACTATTGCTTTTGCAGCAAACATGACTGAAGATTTTAATATAGATATAGAACATTTTCCTAAACATATGCAAAAAAATGAAGATGAATTTTTTCTAAAAAGAAAGAAACTTGCTGATTATGTAGAAGAAACGGAAATTTATGCCATAAAAAAAGCTTTACAAAAATATGGATATACGGTTAATGGTAAGAAAAAATGTTCTGAAGTTTTAGGTATATCTTTAGCTACTTTATATAATAAAATAAGTAAGTATAACATAGAAGTTTGATGTAGCTACATAGGTTTTATTTTTCACAATACAGGAGTTTTTTACTTTATTTGGATTTAAGAAATATGTATTAGAGTTTCCTCAAAAATTAAAGACAAAATAACTGTTGTGATTCTTTCTTTTTTAATTTAGTTTTTATAAGCTTTTAATATCAGTTTTTGTTTTTTTATAATATGGTATAAATGCTATTTGTTAGTATATAATAATTAAAATTTGGTATATCGTAGATTTTTTTAGATATATTTAAAATAAGCAGTACCAAAATGCTTTCTCTTTTCCTATGAGAAAGCATTAATTCTACACTTTTTTAAATATAAGATTATATTGGGGACTATAGCGCTAATTTAACACATTAGAATTTACCTATATTTATTAAGAAAAAGAGAATTATATGAAAAAATATTTACAATTCTGTTAATACTATTAGTGTCTATTGGTTTAGTTGGATGTAATAATATTGAAAGAAAGATGAAAAAGGCTAATAAGCTACTAAATAATGAGAAATACACTGAAACAGAAAAAGTATATAAGGATCAATTAAAATGGAATCTACTTATGATAAGGCTTATATAGGGCTTTTTAATGTATATAAAGGGTTCTACAGAACTTATAGAATAAGCTCCTAAAGAAGGTATGGAAAAAGTAGAAAATAAAACTTTATTAAAATTATCCCTTATTTAGAACAAAAACGAGAATTGCTAGATTCTTTATTGTTACAATTTGGACATATAATCATAAATTTTCCTCCTTTTATTATTTATCTAGGACATAAGTACTATTCGATATAGTACTATAAAAATCCTTTATTTTTGACAAGAAAGTTTGAATATAGGAAATATCTGATCATCTTTATAATTTGAGCATATTTTAGATGAGCAGCATAAAAAACTTTTATTAAATATAGATAATGAATTATCAGTATATTTGAAACAATTGGAACTGTAGATGGTGAAATTGAAGATAGAGAAGAACATGGGACTATAGAAATACATTTTATGGTGAAAGTACGAAAGAATTTTAATCCCAATAATTTCTTTCGTGAAATTTATAAAATAGAGGGAATATTTGAAGCCCTCTTCTATGGTAGAAAAATCCATGACAATAATTTTTAAATATAGCCATATATAACAATTCTTAGGGCTGGCTTTCTTTTCTGCAAAAAGTATAAAAAGTTTATTTTATACCTCTTAATATATCACGTAATAAGATATAGGAAATATTCCATTATTTGTTTTCTTGCATATATAGCTAATATAGTATAGATTAAGTGTATATAATAATTTATTTTCGGAGGTTTTCAAAATGCTCTTTACAATATTGTTATTAATAAAAATAGGACTATTTATATACATTACTAGAATAGAATATAATCAAATCCTTGTATTTTCAGTAAGTACTCTAATAACATTATTTTTCTTTACATTAATATACTTTAGTAGAAATAAAAGAAAGCAAACTTTAGCTTTTTCTTTTTATAGTATAATGTCTGCAATTATATTTGTAGACTCTGTATACAACCATTATTTTAATAGCTTGCCATCTATTTCTTTATTAAAACAAATGAGTCAAGTAACAGCAGTAGGGGATAGTGTTAAGGATCTTCTAAATCCCTTAAATATTTTTCTTATAGCTGATATTCCTTTTCTTTGCATATATTCTAGTAGAAAAAAGAGAAAGATTAAAAGTGAAGGAAAAATTTATACTAAAAAGTTTCGTCTAGGTATACCTTTTAGTATTGGAATTATTACAATGATTATATTTTTAACCACTTATTCTTTAGGTTATGGTACTGCATTAGAAAAACAAGAACTATACACCTATCATTTCAAAGATATTGTAAGCATATTTGGGTCAGATAAAGATATAATAGGAGAAGATGGAAATAATATTTCTCCAAAAGAAATATTAGATAATAATAAATTACCTTTAAGGGGAAAAGATTCTAACAAAGAAAAGAAGCATCATGGTATAGGAAAAAACAAAAATTTAATAGTCATTCAAGTAGAAGCACTACAAAATTTTGTTGTAAATGAATATTATGATGGTCAGGAAATAACACCAAATATAAATAAATTAATAAAAGATAAAAGCTCCATATATTTTGACAACTATTATCAATTAGTAGGTAGAGGAAATACATCAGATGCAGAATTTGTATCTCAAAACTCTTTATATCCTAGTATGAAAGATGGAAGTTATGCTTTATATGAAAAGAATACATTCTATGGACTACCTTGGATTTTAAGAGATGAAGGGTATACATCTTGGGCTTTCCATGGTTATGAACCAGAGTTTTGGAATAGAGACAAGGCTTACCCTAATCAAGGATTTGAAAGATTTATAAGTAAAGAAGATTTTGATGTACAAAGGATTATAGGTTTTGGTATTATAGATGAAGATTTCTTTGAACAGTCCATACCATATATAAAAGAAATGGGAGAGCCATTTTATTCATTTATGATCACACTAACTAGCCATACTCCATTTAACATGCCAGAGCATTTGCATGTTTTAGACATTAGAAATGAACACAAAGACACTATGTTTGCAAATTATCTTCAATCTATTCATTATGCAGACAAGGCTATAGGCAAATTCATAGATAGATTGAAAGAAGAAGGTATGTATGAAAATACAGTTATAGCATTATATGGAGACCATACGGCTCTCCATTGTACTAATAAAGAAAATAAAGAAACTATGACTAAATACTTAGGCCATGACTATGATTTTCAAGATATGATGAATATTCCATTTATCATACATGTTCCAGGAGAAGATATTCATGAAACCATATCTACAGTAGGTAGCCAGTTAGATTTTCTACCTACCATGCTAAATATAATGGGACTTAAAAATGAAAAGGGAATTATGTTTGGAATAGATTTGATAAATTCAACAGACAGTTTAGTAGCACAACAACATTATGTACCTACAGGTTCTTATTTTGACAGTGAAAAACAATTTATTATGTCAGGAAATGGTATATTTAAAAATAGTAGATGCCATGACTTAAAAACTAGAAAACCTATAGATATAGGAGAGGCAAAAGAAAACTATGAAAAAGCTATAAAGGAAATAAATTTATCTAATTATATCCTTCAGAATAATTTAATAAAAAAACTAATCCATGGCTCTGGGAATATTGAAATTAAAGAAGATTTAGTACCTTAGATTATTATGTTCAATAGAAAAAGCAGACTTAAAGTCTGCTTTTTTCTATTGATAGAATGCATGTCCACCAATTGTAGTTACATAACTTTTACTTTTTACAATCCAAGAACCTTTTGCTTTATTTGGATTAAAGAAATAAGTTGCATTGCCAACTGGCCTTACACCATTTAAAGCATCTTTTGCAGCATTTACACTTTCTTGAGATGGGGTGTTGTAAATCGTACCATCTTGAACAGGACTGAATTGAGGAATATTTCCATAATATTCGAAAATTACATTATATATTGTATTTGGGAATTCTTTAGAATTTACTCTATTTAAAATCACATTTCCGACGGCTACCTTGCCTTTATAAGGTTCTGATCCAGCCTCAACCTCAATAATTCTAGACAGCCAGTAGGCATCACCTGAAGTATGATTTTTTGAACTTGTCCCATCGCTTGAATTTCCATATAAGGTTCTTTGAGTTTCTGGTCCTGCAATACCATCAATTCTTATTTTATGGTCTATTTGAAACTTTATTACAGCTTGTTCTGTAATTTTTCCATATATACCATCTATATGATAATTATAGTATCCTTTACTATTTAATGTCTTTTGAAGTTTTAAAACATCTTCTCCTTTATCTGTGAATTTTAATGTTCTAGTATTTCCATTAGCTAAAACTTGTGTACTTAAAAGTGTCAATATAAGTATAACTAATAAAATAGATGCTATTTTTCTATGTTTCATTTGTATCCACTCCTTTCTAAAGCTTGCTTTAGAAACTAATTTTAGGCTAGAAACTAACCCCTTCAGATGATTTTCCTCAGTTAAAAATGGAATTCAGTCATCAAATGATTTACAACAAAGGCTATTATACAGGAATGAATATTTTATGTAAACAGTTTATAGGCAAATACCACAAATTGGCACAGATTATGGATATTATAGACAATATTTTTTAGGTTATGAAACCTATAGTTTCATAGATTTAAAGAGGGGTCCATGTCTGTTTTACCTTATCTATCGTGATTTATAATAGTTAGAGGCTGAAATTAATATTAGGACTTATGGTATAATATTGTGGTATAATAAATCTTGTGGTATTGAAAAAGAATTATCCTTT
Organism: Anaerosalibacter massiliensis; assembly: GCF_024623155.1. NCBI lineage: Bacteria > Bacillati > Bacillota > Tissierellia > Tissierellales > Sporanaerobacteraceae > Anaerosalibacter > Anaerosalibacter massiliensis. The sequence goes on along the minus strand of NZ_JANJZL010000016.1, from coordinate 35,344 downwards.
TGCTATAATTCAGTTTAAATGAGACAGCATTAAAAAGACAATTTTTTTCTACTATTTGAGACATAGTTTTAATGGGAGGAAATAGAATGAGTAAAGCTAAAAAAGCAGCAAAATCTGCGGCAATAATTATGTTTTTTACCCTTACAAGTAAATTTTTGGGGTTTTTAAGAGAAGTGTTAATAGCTAAAAAATTTGGGTCAGGGTGGGAAACAGATACATACTTTATGGCTATGATAGCAACTACTATGATTATGACTATAGTAGGTTCGGCAATAAATACAACAGTTATTCCCCTATTTTCAGAAATAGAAGTTAAACATGGAAAAGATAGAAAAATAGATTATATGAATAATATGTTAAATGTAGTTTTCTTTTTAGCTGTTATTTTAATGATATTAGGTTGGTTGTTTTCACCGGCAATAATGAAAGTTGTTGCTAGAGGTTTTGAGGGAAAACAATTTGAATTGGCAGTGAAATTAAATAGAGTAGGTCTTCCAATAATATTATTCATGGGGACGACTTTTTTATTTAAAGGTTTTTTAGAAAGCAGTGAAAGTTTTACAGCACCAGCAGCGATGAGCCTTCCATTTAATCTAATATATATAGGCTTTTTGTTAATATTTTCAAATAAATATGGTATAGTAGGTCTTATGGTTGCTAGCGTAGTAGCAGCATTGTCTCAAATAATTATTCAGATACCTTCAGCCAAAAAAATAGGCTATAAATATAAGTTTAAAATAGATCTTAAAGATAGATATTTAAAGAAAACTTTAATACTTACTATTCCAGTGCTAATAGGTTCAGCAATAAATGAGATAAATGTAATAGTAGATAAAGCTTTAGCCTCCAATTTAACGGAAGGTAGTATATCAGCTCTTAACTATGCATCCAGAATTAACAGTATAGTACTTGGAGTATTTGTCACAGCCATAGCCACAGTTATTTTTCCAATGCTTTCTAAAGAATCCAATAGAAAGAATATTGATTCTTTAAAGGAGATTATGGGTCATGGTATAAATATAGTACTTATTATAACTATACCTGCTATGGTAGGACTTATTCTATTTGCAGAACCTTTTGTAAGGATATTTTTCCAAAGAGGAGCTTTCGATAGCATAGCAACTCTTATGACATCGCAAGCTGTAATATTCTACTCTATTGGAATGGTAGCCATGGCTTTAAATATTATGTTAAATAAAGTATATTATTCCCTACAAGATACTAGGACTCCAATGATAAATGGGGGCATATCTGTAGGAATAAATATAGTTTTAAATTTAATATTAGTAAAATTTATGGGGCATAGAGGATTGGCTCTAGCAACTAGTATAGCATCAATTTTTACAACCTTACTTCTAATAAACAGTTTAAGAAAAAAATTAGGTAATATGAATATAAAAAGTTATCTATCATGTTTCTTAAAATCTGCAATTGCTTCAGTGATTATGGGAACTATAGCTTATGCAATATATAATGGCTTATATCCAGTAGTAGAAGGAAGAAAAATATTAGATTTATTTATATTTTTGCTATCTGTAGGAGTGGGAGCAGTCATTTATTTTATACTATGTTACTTATTTAAAATAGAGGAAATAAATTTTATAATAGATAAGGTAAAAGTGAAGATAAAAAAAATATAGAATAATGTATTTTACAAACAAATTTAAATGAAGGTGATAAAGTGAATTTATATCAAGATATTAAAGAAAGAAAGGAAAAGTTATCTGTTGTAGGTCTCGGATATGTTGGATTGCCTCTAGCAATAGCCTTTGGAAAAAAAGCAGATGTTATAGGTTTTGATATTAATGAAAAAAAGATTAAATTATACAATGATGGTATAGATGTAACTGAAGAAGTTGGAGATGGGGAATTAAAGAAAAGTGTAGTTAATTTTACTTCAGATGAGAAGAAGATTAGAGAAGCTAAATTTCATATTGTTTCCGTACCTACTCCTATAAATGAAGACAAGACACCTAATTTAAATCCACTAAAGGGTGCTACAAGAACAGTAGGAAGAAATTTAACTAAAGGTTCAGTAGTAGTATATGAATCTACTGTATATCCAGGTGTTACAGAGGAGGTATGTATTCCTATTTTAGAAGAAGAATCAAATATGAAATGTGGACAAGACTTTAAAGTAGGATATTCTCCTGAAAGAATTAATCCAGGGGACAAAAAACACAGATTAGAAAATATAGTTAAAATAGTTTCAGCAGTAGATGATGAATCTTTAGATATTATTTCAAAGGTTTATGAATTAGTTGTTGAAGTAGGAGTTCATAAGGCAGAAAGTATAAAAGTGGCAGAAGCAGCAAAAGTTATAGAAAATTCTCAAAGAGATATAAATATAGCTTTTATGAATGAGCTTTCAATTATATTTAATAAACTTGATATAGATACAAAGGCAGTTCTTGAAGCTGCAGCAACAAAGTGGAACTTCTTAAACTTTACTCCTGGACTTGTAGGAGGACACTGTATAGGTATAGATCCATATTATCTAACATATAAAGCAGAACAAATAGGATACCATTCTCAAATCATTTTATCAGGAAGGAAAATAAATGATGGTATGGGCAAACATGTAGCTGAACATACAGTGAAAAATATGATCAAGGCGGACAAGCAAGTAAAGGGTTCAAAAGTTGCTATAATGGGGCTAACATTTAAAGAAAATTGTCCTGATGTTAGAAATACAAAAGTAATAGATATAATTAAAGAATTAGAAGAGTATGGAGTAGATGTATTAGTAGTAGATCCAGCATCAGATGCTGAAGAAGTATACAATGAATATGGAATAAAACTTTGGAATATAGAGGATATTAAAAATATAGATGCTGTAATCTTTGCAGTTGCTCATGATGAATTTAAATCTTTGACTTTAGAAAATATATTGAATTTATATAATGGTTCCAATGGAAAAGTATTAGTAGATGTAAAAGGTATTTTTGAAAAGGATGAAGCAGAAAATCTAGGATATATATATTGGAGATTATAATAAAGGAGAGATTATAAATGAGAAATATATTAGTTACAGGTGGTGCTGGATTTATAGGATTTAATTTATCTAAAAGATTATTAGAAGGTGGAGATCATGTAATTGGTTTAGATAATTTAAATGATTATTATGATGTCAACCTCAAAAAAGATAGATTATCAATACTAGAAGAATATGATGATTTTAAATTTATTAAAGCTTCTTTAGAAGATAAAGAGGCTGTAGATAAGGTATTTAAAGAAAATAGAATTGATATAGTAGTTAATTTAGCAGCTCAAGCAGGAGTAAGATATAGCTTAAAAAATCCCTATGCTTATATTGAGTCAAATATTATGGGTTTTATGAACATATTAGAAGCTTGTAGACACAATGAAGTAAAGCATTTAGTATATGCTTCTTCAAGTTCTGTTTATGGTTCTAATATAGACATGCCTTTTTCAGTTCATGATAATGTAGATCACCCAGTGAGTTTGTATGCAGCAACAAAGAAATCTAATGAGCTAATGGCTCATACTTATAGCCATTTATATGGTATACCTACAACAGGACTTAGATTTTTCACAGTTTATGGTCCTTGGGGAAGGCCAGATATGGCATTGTTTTTGTTTACAAAGGCTATACTCAATGATGAGCCTATAAAAGTATTTAACCATGGAAAAATGGAAAGAGATTTTACTTATATAGATGATATTATAGAAGGCGTAGTTCGAGTAATGGACAATCCACCAAAGGCAAATGAAGATTGGGACAGATTAAACCCTGATCCGGGTACAAGTTATGCACCATTTAAAGTATATAACATAGGTAACAATAAACCAGTACAATTAATGGAGTTTATAGAAACTATTGAGAAAAAACTAGGTAAGGAAGCAAAGAAAGAATTTTTACCTTTACAAGCTGGAGATGTACCAAAAACTTATGCTGATGTAGATGACTTAATAAATGATGTAGGATTTAAACCAGATACATCTATTGATAAAGGTATAGGAAAATTTGTTGAATGGTATAAGAAGTATTATAATATTTAATATGTAGAAAAACCAATAAGGGACGGTTATGCTATGAAGGTATTACATGTAATAACAAGTTTAGGTAGTGGAGGAGCAGAAATTTTAATTAAAGAATCTTTACCTATTATGAAATCTAAAGGCATTGATACTGACCTTTTAGTACTATCTTCCAAAAATAATATACTTGAAGATGAATTAAAATCAAAAGGTATAAATGTTTACAAAACAGGCGTGGATAAAATATATTCTCCAAAACAAGCATTTAAAATAAGAGAGTATATAAATAAATATGACATAGTACATACTCACTTAGTTCAAGGACAGTATTGGACAGCTTTTGCTAAGATGTTATCCAATTCGAAGACACCTTTGGTTACTACTGAGCATAGCACTAGTAATAATCGTAGAAAGCATAAATTATTTAAAATTAGTGATAAGATAGTATACAATAAACATAATAAAATCATATGTATAAGTAAGGCAGCAAATGAAAATCTAGTAGAATGGATGCCAAGTATAAAATCAAAAGTTACTACTATTTATAATGGAATTAACTTAGGAAAGTTCGAAGATATATCAGCTTATAGTAGGAAAGAGTTATTAAAAGAGGTTGAAAATCCAAAAGATTTAAATCTAATATTAATGGTTGGAAGGTTATCTAAGCCAAAAGATCATAAGACTTTAATTAGAGCTCTTCAAAGATTACCTGAAAAATTTCATCTTATTTTCATAGGAACGGGGTCTCTTGAAGATGATTTAATATCTTTGTCTAAAGAGTTAGGATTGTCCCATAGAGTCCATTTTTTAGGATATAGAAATGATATCAATCGTATTATGAAGACCGTGGATATATATGTTCAATCCTCTTATTGGGAGGGATTTGGCATTGCTGCTTTGGAAGCTATGGCTTCTGGCATACCTGTTATTGCTTCTGATGTTCCTGGACTTTCAGAAGTAGTTAAAGGTGGAGGAGTACTATTCCCTAAAGGAGATTTTAATTTTCTTGCAAATATAATAGAGGAAATTTGTATTTCAGAAAAGAGATATACAGATATAGCTAAAAGATGCAAGCTAAAGAGTGAGAAATTTTCCATAGAAGAAATGATAAATCAATACATCAATATTTATATTGATTTATCAAATATTTAGCCTTAAAGGAGAATGAAATGATAAGTGATAGTAAAGATAGATTTTTAGTATTATTATTGACTATTTTAACTTTAGTACTTCAGGAATATTCGTACAATAGAATTGTTTTGCTTTTAGGGATTTTAACATGGATAGCTTTTTCTTTAATTAATAAAAAAGAAAAGGTTGAAGTAATTTTAACAAGAATGTTGATATTAAGTGTTCCCTTGTCATTTGTAAGTATTTCAGGAAAGTCATATTCTCATTCTATTGTATCATGGTATAATATTTTTTTTGTAATTTTAGCATCTGTAGTAATAATTAGAAATTTAATGGAGGGAAGTTTTAAACTAAGTAAACTGTCTTTCATGTCATTACAACTAATTACCATAGGATTAATCACAATATTCAATTCTATTAATGCTAAAGATGCAGTTAAACAATATATAAATTTAATTATCCCATTTATACTTATCATTATAGGAAATAATATGCAAGGTAGTTATAGTGAAGAAAATAATAAAAAAATATTATTTGACTATATATGGTCTACAAATATAACAGGGCTAGGGACACTTCTTCAATATCTAGCAAAAAAGTTAATAGATATAAAACTAGGAAATTATGCATTTTTAGGTGGATATAGACATAGCTTTGGTTTTTTATTTGCTGATTATAGCTTTTTATCCTTGTATCTTGTGACAGGAGCTACATTATTATTATATTTAGTTGATAAAGGAAAAATAAATAAAAAAATTGGAGCTATAAATATAATCTTCTTAGTAATAACAAGTGTTATTACTTCAGCAAGAACTGGAATATTTGCGTTTATAGTAGTTGTAGGTATATTATCCATACCCAAATTTTTTCATTATTTAATATATAATTTTCCAAGGATTTTAATATTGACACTTGCAGTAGTGGTATTAGCTGGAACAAGTTTTATGTTAGTTGGAAATATAAGGGGAAACAGAAGTTTAAGTGACTCTGGCAGAGGAAAGTTAAACCAAAGGGCATTTGAAATGTTTTTAGAAAATCCTATTTTAGGAGTAGGCTTTGGAACTAATAATTATTCAAAATTAGTTGGTATGATTCCTCATAATTTAATATTTCAGTACTTAGCTCAAGGAGGACTTGTCTTTTTTGTACCTCTACTTGTAATATTATACATGATATTATCTAGCTCTAGAAGGAGAGATCCAATAATATTTGGAGCAATATTATGTATATTAGTTGGAGCTTTATTTATACCGAATATATTTAACTCTAGGTATATGGGAGCCATACTTCTTATATTTAGTATAAGAGATATTCATAACATTTATTTAAATGGTGTAAAGGAGACTAGATATGAAAGCTAAAATAATTCAATTATGTGCAGTAGATTCAACAATGGGTGGCCTACTTAGAGAATTAAATACTCAAATTATAAAAGAAGGATATGATTTCATAGGAGTATGTTCTAAAGGCAAATACACTCATGGTCTCATAGAAGAAGGATTCAATATTAAAAATGTTCAAATAGATAGGTCTATTAGACCTATGGAAAATATGAAAACCATAAATAATCTTACTAAATTATTTAAAGAAGAAAAGCCAGATATAGTCCATGTCCATACACCTGTAGCTTCTGTTTTAGGAAGAATAGCCGCAAGACGGGCAAAAGTGCCTATAATAATATATACTGCTCATGGCTTTTATTTTCATGAGAATATGTCAAAACTTAAATATAAATTATTTTTAAATATTGAAAAACATATGGCTAGGAAATATACCGACTTTATATTTACACAAAGTAAAGAGGACTGTGAAACAGCATTAAAAAATAAATTTATTGATGAGAATAGAATTATGACAATAGGAAATGGTGTAGATATATGGCAAAAGTTTAATCCAAGAAAGATTGATCAAAAAGAGATAGATAGTCTATATGAAGAATTAAAAATAAACAGGGATGACAAAATAGTTACTTTTATAGGTAGACTTGTAGGTGAAAAGGGAATACTTGATTTGTTAGAAGCTTTCACTATGCTAAATGATTCAAAGATAAAGCTCCTAGTAGTAGGAAATGCGGCTCAGGGAGAAAGAGATACTAAAACTAGAGAATTGTTAAAGAAATATAAGAAAAATAAAAACATTATATTTACTGGTCATAGAAAAGACATACCAAACATTTTATATATAACTGATATATTCTGTTTGCCTTCTTATAGAGAAGGTATGCCTAGATCCATTATAGAAGCTATGGCTATGGAATCAGCAGTAGTGGCTACCAATATAAGAGGTTGTAGAGAAGAAGTGATTCCTAATGAGACTGGATATTTGGTTCCTATCAAATCGCCATTGGATATAAAGGAAAAAATATTGAAATTAACAAGAGATGAAGAAAAACTAGAAAATATGAAGTTAAATGGAAGAAATAGAGCAGAGCTATTATTTGATGAAAATAAGGTTGTTAGAAAACAATTAGATATATTTGAAGCTTTGTTAGAGAAGAAAAAATAGATAGAAAGGTATATAAATAAAGGTGATACAATGAAATTAATTAAAAGAATAATAGACTTTGTACTAAGCCTTATAGCCCTTATTATATTGTCACCTATACTTTTAATAATAGCTATAATTATAAAATTAGACTCAAAAGGACCAGTATTTTTTAAACAAGAAAGATTAGGTAGAAATGGAGAAGTATTTTTAATATATAAATTTAGGACTATGATTCCAGATGCAGAAAAAGTAGGTTTAGGTATATATACGAGTAGCTCTGATCCGAGGATAACAAAAGTAGGAGGCTTTTTAAGAAAGACTAGTTTAGATGAGTTGCCCCAACTTATAAATGTATTAAAAGGAGAAATGAGTTTAGTTGGGCCAAGACCTCCTGTGCCATATCATCCATATAAATACGAAGATTATTCAGATGAACAGAAATTAAGATTTACTGTTCCACCAGGTATTACAGGGTATGCCCAAATAAATGGAAGGAATACATTAACTTGGGATGAAAGAATAGAATATGATATAGAGTATGTTAAAAACTTTAGTGTATTACTAGATATAAAGATCATGTTCAAAACAATAGGATATACATTTAATAAAAAAGCTATATATTCAAAAAATAAAGATTGAGGTGTTATAAAATATGCTAAAAAGTGATCGAATATATTTAAGACTTATGGAAGAAAGAGATATTCCTTTTAAGGTAAGATGGATAAATGATTCTGATGTAAATGCTACATTAAACTTTGATTATCCAATATCAGAAATAGGTACAAGAAATTGGTTAAATAAAGCAGCTGCAAATAGTAGTAGAAAAGATTTTATAGTTTGTTTAAGAGAAAATGATAGACCTATTGGATATGGTGGTCTTTTAGATATAGATATAAAAAACTCTAAAGCAGAATCATATATGGGCATAGGTGAAACAGACTGCTGGGGAAAGGGATATGCTAGAGAAATTAGAACTATCATATTAGAATATGCTTTTATGCAATTAGGTCTTAATAAAGTTTATTCTTATGTATGGGAAGAGAATAAAAAAATGATTAAGGTCAATGAAAGAGCTGGATTTAAAGTCGATGGAAAACTAAGAGAAGATGTTTTTAGTCATGGAGAATATAGGAGTCGTTTAATAATGAGTATCTTAAAAAGTGAATATATGAAGAAAAATAATATTTAATTTTAAGGAGTTGATAATATGAGCGGATTGCATAGAAGATACCTATTACTTAGGTCTAAGGCCGCAATAGTTGTTGAAGATATGCAATCTAATACAGAAATCTCTCTTATAACTAGAATGAAATGCTTAAGTAAAGGTTTTTTAAGTAGATCTTATTTTCTATACGACTTAGAAAATAAGAATTATAAATATTATTTATCTGATTATGAAAGAAAGAAGACTCGATTTATAAATGAAGAAGATGCGATTATTTTAAATAATAAAATTATATTTGATAGTATGGCTAGAGATCGTATTAAAACACCTACTATATATTCAATAATTTTAAATGGAAAAATATATCCATATTATAATAAAGTAAAGATAAATAATAGTGATGAATTAATTGATCAAATTAAAAAAGAAGGAAAAATAGTCTTAAAACCTTATATAGGTGCAGATGGTGGAGAAGGAATTTATATATGTGAATATATAGATGGTAATCTACTTTTTAATGGAAACAGAGTTGAAAAAGTAGATATAGATAAAATAATTAATAAGCTGAATAAATATATTGTTACAGAGTATATTGAACAACATGAATATTCATCAACAATTTTTCCTGATTCAGTCAATACAATTAGAATAATAACCATGGAAGATCCAAATACTCAAGAGGTTTTCATGCCTATTGCTATACATAGAATTGGGACAAGTAGAACTAAAAATGTTGACAATTGGGATAAGGGTGGGTTAAGTGCAAAAGTTGATATTGATACAGGTATACTAGGTAAGGCTACTTGTAAACCAATTAACAATAAAATGAAATGGTATAGTAATCATCCTGACACAAATGCACAAATTGAAGGTATTGAAATACCAAGCTGGGATATAATAAGAGAAAAAATCTTTTTATTAGCACAAAGTATGCCTTTTTTAAAATATGTAGGATGGGATGTTGTAGTGACAAAGAACTCTGAAGTTTCAATTATAGAAGCTAACAATTGTAGCGGAGTAAATGTATTACAGGTTCATGAACCATTATTATTAGATGAACGGATTGAAGATTTTTATGAATATTATAAAATTATTTAAAGTGAAAATATTTCATGCCATTGGAAGGAGACTTTAACCATGGATAAATATAGAAACATATTTAAAAATACACCATTATATAGATTAAAAAGCTTTAATGAAAATAATATCTATATAAAAAGAGATGACATGACAGATCCAGTATGTGGAGGAAATAAGGCTAGAAAACTGAAATATTTTATAGAAGAAATATTAAATAAAGGATATAATCATATAGTTACTTATGGTTCAAAAGAATCAAACCATTGTCGTATTACAGCAGCTTTTGCTTCAAAGTACAATATGCCTTGTACTTTGATACTTGCCGAACCTGAGGCAAATGAAGAGATAACTTATAATGGAAATTATTTTTTATATGATCTATTAGATGCAAAAATCATATGGTCTAAAGTGGAAAAAGTTAGCGACAAAATAGATGAAACAATGGAAAGTTTGAGAATGGAAGGATATAAACCTTATTTTATACAGGGAGGTGGTCATGGGCCTATTGGAACTCATGCTTATGTAAAGGCATATCAAGAAATAGAATTCCAAAAGAAAAAATTAAATATTGATTTTGATTACATATTTTTAGCATCAGGTACAGGAACTACTCAAGCAGGTTTAATTATTGGAAAGGAACTGTATAAAAATCACGAAAATATAATTGGAATAAGTGTAGCAAGAAAAGAAGAAAGAGGTAGAAAAGTTATATATGAAAGTATATATGAATATTTAGATACCGAGAATATTTCTCTAGATATTAAAGAAGAAAGTATAGATTTTATAGATAATTATATAGGAAAAGGATATGGAGATATATATCATGAAGTTTTAAAGACAATTAAGAAAGTTGCTAAAAGTGAAGGAATCTTATTGGATCCAATATATACAGGAAAGGCATTTTATGGAATGCTAAATTATTTAGAAAACAAAAATCTTAAAGGTAAAAATGCACTATTTATACATACTGGAGGATTACCTTTGATTTTTAATTATACATATAAATTTAAAGACAATAAACAGATTGTGAGGTAAAATTGTATATGAATATACTTATAACAAGTGCTGGAAGAAGAACTAAGTTAGTAGAATATTTTAAAAATGAATTTAAAGATGATGGAAATGTAATTGTTACTGATTGTGATATGTCAGCTCCAGCTTTATATATAGCTGACAAATACTATATTGTTCCTAGAATAGATGAACCAGACTATATATCTAGTATAAAAAAAATATGTAAAAAAGAGAAAATAAATGGTATACTATCCTTAATTGATCCTGAACTAAGTTTATTATCTTATCATAAGGATGAATTTGAAGAATTAGGAGTAAAAGTAATTGTATCAGATTATGATGTTGTAGAAACTTGCTTTGATAAAATGGATATGTTCAATTTCCTAATAAAAAATGATTTTAAAACTGCTAAAACTTATGAAAGATCAAGCAATTTCGAAAAGGATTATGAACTAGGAAATATGAAATTACCTGTATTTGTAAAGCCTAGAAAGGGCAGTGCTAGTTTGGGAATAAACAAAATAGATGATTTTGCAATATTATCTATATTGAAATCAAAAGATGAAGATTTATTGATACAAGAATTTTTGGATGGAAAAGAATATGGTGTTGATGTGTATGTAGATTTAATTTCCAAGGAGATTGTTTCCATATTCGTAAAAGAAAAAATTAAAATGAGAGCAGGGGAAACAGACAAAGCCGTATCTTTAATTGATGGAAAGCTATTTAAAATAATAGAAGATTTTGTTAAGAAACTAGGAGTAGTTGGACCAATAGATATAGATGTATTTAATGTAAATGGAGAATATTATATATCCGAGGTAAACCCAAGATTTGGCGGGGGGTATTTACTTGCCTATGAATGTGGAGAAAATTTTCCTAAATATATTAAAAATAATTTAGAAGGAATTGAAAATAGAAAAGATATTGGAAACTATAAAGAAAATATTTATATGTTAAAACATGATACTTTAATTGTGAAGCAATTGTATGAAAAAGGAGATTAGTAATAAAATAGTGAGGGGAAATGTACGATGAAATTTATATACCATAAATATGATGAACTGCCTAGGCTATCATGGTGTGCGATAATAGAAAAAGATAAGGAAGATATAGATGTTTATTGTGGTCCTTGGGTTGAGACCTTAGATGATTTTTTTGAAGAAGGCGCATGGGATGATGAATTTGAAAAAGCCAATTTTGACAACTCAGTTTTTTTCATGGGTTCTGGGGCAAAATTAGTAAATAATTCAGTTATTTTCTCAACGCCTAATCACACACTTGAAAGATTGCATGTAATTAGGGAAAAAAATAAAATTTTTATTTCTAATTCGTTAGCCTTCGTATTAGAAAAATCAAATAAAGATTTAGATATAGATTATACAGGATATGAAAAAGATTTTGCAACAATATTAAAAGGAATAAATGAATATAAATCTCAAATATTTTTGAAAGATGGACAACACCTTGAATTATATTATTATTGCAATATAGTTATTGATAATCAACTAAAAATTAAGAAAGAAAAGAAAAAGCAGAGGGAAGATTTTATAGATTTTAATGATTATTACTCTTCATTAAAAAATTGTTTAAAAAGTTTGTATAAGAATTTAAGTTCCAACAAAAGAAAAATAAATTATGGTGTAGTTACTACTATATCCAAAGGATATGATTCAATAGCATGTGCAGCCTTAGGTAAAGAAATTGGTTGTAACCTTGCAGTAACATTAAATAGGCCTGGAAAGTATGAAGAGGATGATGGAACTGACATTGCAAAGATATTAGGCTATGAAAAGATTCTAGGAAAAGATGCAAATGAATATATGAATAGAACTGATTTTGTTGAAGCTGAGTTTCTAGCTTCAGGGGAATTAGGAACTGGAATTGTTTTTTCTTCTTTTGAAAAGGAATTTCAACAAAATATGGTTTTAACGGGAGTTAATGGAGATTTATTCTGGGGTAGAATAAATGATTATGTCAATAGAGAAATTAAATATGAAAATGAAAGTATTGCTTCTACAACTCTTTATGAAAATAGATTGAGAGTAGGGTTTGTTAATGTGCCTATCCCATTTTATGGCGCATTTAATTGGCCTTCTATTCATAAAATAAGTAATTCAGAAGAAATGAAGAAATGGAGTGTAGGAGATCAGTATGATAAACCAATTCCAAGAAGGATTATTGAAGAAAAAGGAGTTCCCAGATCCGCATTTGGACGTAAAAAAAGTGGAGCAGGATTTAACTATCAATTTGATAATTTAAATAGAATAAGGACACGCATGTCTCCCAGTTCTTTTAAGTCATTTTATAAATTTTATAAAGAAAATAAATCTACAAAAAGATTGATTAAAAACTATAAAAATATTATGAAATATATTTTATATACATTTCCTATATACTGTAATTATTTATTTAAAAAAATGAGGGTGAAATTTAGATTTAAGGAAGATAGAGAGAGATTAGTTAGTAACCCATTTGCTCCAGCTTTTCTGATACATTGGGGAATTTATATTACAAGAGATAGATATAATATCAGGAAGATATAGTATGTATAGGTAAAAATAAAAGTTAATCGTCAGGTTCAGATACTATTCAAAGAGAGATAGTAGTGATAGTCAAGGTAGAAGAAGAATAGGCTATGCTGTGAAGAAACTGGAAAAGGCCATAAAAGGTCAAAACATATAAAAGAAGGGATTTATATGAAAAAGAAAAATTTCATTCTTATAATCTTAGATATAGTTCTTATAAATTTAGCTTACATTCTAGCTTTATATCTAAGATTTGATGGAAATATTCCTCAATTGTTCATGGAAACATATATAAATAACGTCATAGCTATAAGCTTAATAAAAATAATTGTATTTTACTTTTTCAAACTATATAAAAGCATTTGGAAATATGCTAGTATTGATGAAATGATAGATATAGTATTAGCTTCAATAGTAGCTAACGCATTGGCTATGGCTTATATGACTTTAACTCAAGTAAATATGCCTAGAAGTATATATCTAATGGCTCCAATTTTAGATATGGCATTTATAGGAGGTATTAGATTTAGCTATAGGGCTTTAAGTCGTGTCAAAAATGGAACACCTAAAAACCTAGTAGGATGTAAAAGAATACTAATAGTAGGTGCAGGTTCAGCAGGAGCTATGATTATAAAAGAGTTAAGAAATCATAGGACATTAAGAAGTATACCTGTAGCTATATTAGATGATGATTTAAAGAAAAAGGATCAAAATATTAATGGAGTTCCAATACTAGGCAACAGGAAAGATATACCTAGAATATGTAAAGAAGAAAATATTGATGAAATAATCATAGCTATTCCTTCTGCAAATAAAAAAGAAATTAGGGAAATAGTTAATGAAACTAGGAAGACTAAATGTAAAACTAAAATTGTACCAGGTATGTATGAATTAATTGATGGCCAAGTCAGTATAAAAGAAATAAGAGATGTGGAAATAGAAGACCTTTTAGGTAGAGAAGAAATAAATTTAGATATGGATGAAATATGTGGATATATAAAAAACAGAAGAATATTAGTCACCGGTGGAGGTGGCTCTATAGGTTCAGAACTGTGTAGACAAATAGCCAGATTCAATCCAGAAGAACTTATAATTCTAGATATATATGAAAATAATGCTTATGATATACAAAATGAACTTTTGAGAAAATATGATGATTTAAATCTAAAAGTTATAATCGCATCTGTTAGAGACAAAAAAAGAATAGATGAAATAATAGAAAAGGAAAAACCAGATGTAGTATTCCACGCGGCAGCCCATAAACATGTACCGTTAATGGAAAACAATCCAGAGGAAGCTATTAAAAACAATGTATTTGGAACCTTAAATTTAGTACAAGCGTCAGATAAATACAATGTAAAAAAATTTGTCTTAATATCTACAGACAAAGCAGTAAATCCAACAAATATAATGGGGGCTACAAAGAGAATATGTGAAAAGATAATTCAATCTAAAAATGAAGAAAGTAATACAGAATTTGTAGCTGTAAGATTTGGGAATGTTTTAGGAAGTAATGGTAGCGTAATACCATTATTTAAAAGACAGATTGCTGAAGGTGGACCTGTTACAGTGACTCATGAAGAAGTTATAAGATATTTTATGACTATACCAGAAGCTTGCCAATTAGTATTACAAGCTGGCTCTATGGCTGAGGGTGGAGAAATATTTATATTAGACATGGGTGAACCAGTAAAAATTATAGATTTAGCAAAGGATTTAATCAGGCTTTCAGGATTTGAACCAAATGTAGATATACCTATAGAAATAACAGGACTAAGACCAGGAGAAAAGCTGTTTGAAGAGCTTTTATTAGATGAAGAAGGTATATCAGATACTAGCCACAATAAGATATTCATAGGTAAACCTATATTTACAGACTATAATTATTTATTAAAGGAACTAGAAAAACTTAAAGATGTAACAAGTACTGGAGATATAAGAAAAATAAAACAAAGTATACAAAACTTAGTTCCTACTTATAAAGTTTATAAACAGTTAGATTCATCAAAAAAGGAAAATAAAGATAGTAGAAAATCTATTAATAAAATACCTACAACTTCAAGTCTTTATTAGAATATAGGAGGATGAAAATGGAAGAAATTAGTTTAAAGGACTATTTTACGATAATCAAAAAAAGACTAAACCTAGTAATTGCTTTAACTATAATTCCTATGATAATTGTTGTCGCCGTAGGTTTTTTTGGCACAAAATCAGAACCAAGCTATATAGCTTCTGCTAAACTTATGGTTGGAGGACCCAAATCTTATTATAATGGTAAAGGGGAATTAGATTATGAAACTTACAAAGCTATTAATGGAAAGCTTGTAAGTAATTTTAATGAATTGATAAATATGGAAGTAGTTGCAGAGGAAGTTATTAATAATTTAGGATTAGATATATCAAGTAAAGAGTTTAGTGAAAAGATGAATACAGAAATAATTGAGGGTACAGAAATTATAAAGATTGAAGTAACGGATAAAAATAAAGAATTAGTACCTAAGATAGTTCAAGAATTAATTACAGTTTCTTCTGGAAAAGCAGAAAAAATAATGGGTATGGACAATATAGAAGTAATTGAAAGTACACAGGCTAAAGATATTCCACTAAAGACAAAAACTAAAACGTATATCATTATAGCTGGAATATTAGGTTTTGTAATTAGTATTTTTCTAGTGTTTTTCTTAGAGTATATTGATAATACTGTTAAAACATCTAGAGATATAGAAAGATATCTAAAACTTCCAGTTTTCGGAGCTATACCATTTTTAGAAAATGATTTAATAGTACATGAAAATCCAAATACATTTGGAGCAGAATCCTTTAGAATTCTAAGAACAAATATTCAGAGGATTAAGGAAGAGAAAGAAATCAAGTCTATACTTATTACTTCATCTAATCCAAGTGAAGGAAAAAGTATAGTTTCTGCAAATATAGCAATAGCTATGGCAAAAGCACAAGAAAAAGTACTATTGATAGATGGAAATATTAAGGAACCAAAGATACACAATCTTTTAAAATTGGACAATGATATAGGATTATTAGATATTTTAAAAAATAATATAGATTATACAAAAGCTATAAAAAAATCTAAGTTAGAAAGTAATCTTGATATATTGGTTGCAGGTTCAATTAAATTAGGTTCTGAAGAACTATTGGCTTCAAAAAAGATGGAGCTTTTGTTGGAAAAACTAAGCCATGAATATGATACAATAATAATAAATTCACCGTCTCTTATAGGAGTTACAGATGCAATTGATATTTCAAAAGTTACAGATGGGACTATGTTAGTATGTGAATCAGAGAAATCAGAGATAAATGATTTGAAAATTGGAAAAGATATTCTTAAAAATGTAAATGTCAATATTCTAGGAATAGTTTTAAATAAGATTAGTTTGGACAAAAATAGTTATTATAGATATCTTTATGATAATTATATCTATTATAAAGAGTAGGTAAAAATATTTACTGCACTATGCTCTAAATTAGCATATATTAATAAAATAGAAAGAGGTGTTCTTATGGATAATAAGAAACCAGTACCACTTTCTGTTCCTAATCTTTCATTAGAAATTCTTGAAAATGTTAAGGAAACTATAGAAACAGGTTGGGTGTCAACAGGAGGAAGGTTCATTAAAGAATTTGAAGAAAAGATAGCAAGTTATGTAGGAGTAGAAAGGGCAGTATCCTGTCAATCTGGTACAGCAGGTTTACATCTTTCATTAGAAGTATTAGGTGTAGGACCTGGTGATGAAGTTATAGTACCTACAGCTACATTTATAGCAGCTGTAAATCCAGTAAAATATGTGGGAGCAGAGCCAGTATTTATAGACTGTGACGATACTCTCAACATTGATATGAATAAATTAGAACAATTTTTAGAAAATGAATGTAATTATATAGGTGGAAAAGTAATAAATAAAAAAACTAAAAAACAAATAAAAGCTATAGTAGTTGTACATGTATTTGGCAACCCTGCTAACATGGAAAAATTAATGGATATTAAAGAGAAATATAATCTAAAGATTATAGAAGATTCAACGGAAGCTTTAGGTTCTTATTTCCTAGAAGGAAGATATGCAGGAAAATATTGTGGAACAATTGGAGATGCTGGAGTATATTCTTTTAATGCCAATAAGATAATAACTACCGGTGGTGGCGGAATGGTAGTATCCAATAATGAGGAGCTATTAGATAAGATAGAATTTCTAGGGGTACAGGCTAAGACGGATCCATTGTACTTTATTCATGATGAGATAGGATATAACTATAGAATGACAAATATACAGGCTGCTTTTGGGACGGACCAGATAGATAGACTAGAAAGCTTTATACAAACTAAAATGGAAAATTATAATTTATATAAAAATGCTATAGAAGAAATAGATGGTCTTATGATACTGCCTTTTAGAACAGATACTAGACCAAACTATTGGTTTTATTCAGTAATAGTAGATAAAGAAAAATATGGTATAAGTAGAGATGAACTTCTAAAAAAACTAAATAATAATAATATCCAAACTAGACCTTTATGGGGATTGATACATAAACAAAAACCTTACTTAAAAAATCAAGGATATAATATTGAAAAAGCTTTATTTTATGAAGAAAATCTTATAAATATACCTTGTAGTAGCAATTTAACGGAAGAGGAAGTTAGTTTAGTAGTGAAAAACTTAAAAGAATTGAAGAGATAATTATATATTTAAGATAACAAGTAAAAAACAGGATATATCCTGTTTTTTATTTATAATATATGTAAATATATAATATAAGGATTTATTTTATTGATATACTATTTATGGTATACACAAAAAAGAAAAACTATAATATCATAAAAATTACAGTTTCAAAAAAGGTTATATACATAGCAGGACATAATTTACCATATTATATTGATGAAATATGAAAACTCTGTTATAATTTTAATGTAGTACTATAGACCTATAGATATAAACCTGCGAACTATTTTGTTAGGCAGGTAGATTTTTATACCTATTTTTACTGTCTGTAAAAAGATTTTTGGTTAGAATAGGTTTTATATCATAAATAATCTATACTTATATATAAGGGTAAAACTATAGTATAATAAATATTACAATTTCGACTAGTATAAAGTTAGCCAGTACTATTATTTTAACTATATTATGTAAAATCAACTATCTATACTATAACTTTGGCATAACTTAACATATTATGTTGAAAATCTAGGAAAACTTTGTTATAATTTGATTATAATGTTTTGGACCTATCTAATTAGGACTATAGTTATATTTTCACATAATTTGATATACTTTTTATTGTTTGAAAATCTTAGTCAGAATATTCAATCAAGTTAGCATATTTTTGCCTAATAAATATATTTGATAAATGTTTTAGAGTTATTAAAGGCTGAATATTAAACAACATACAATATGGACAAAGTATAAAAAATTATATATATAGCAATAGTGAAAATGTTTTAGGAAATCATTCAACACATTTTAATATATAGATAAATTAAAATATTTTTGAAACTACAAAAATTACGATGTAAGATGGGGGAAAGCTATAATGAACACAATATTAGTTACAGGTGGGGCAGGATTTATTGCTTCACATATAGTTGATAAATTAATAAAAAATGGGGATAAAGTTGTAATAGTTGATAATTTATCAACAGGAAAACTAGAAAACTTAAATAAAGAAGCTATATTTTATAATGTAGATATTTTAGATAATAAATTAAAAGAAGTATTTGAAATTGAAAGGCCTGATTATGTCATACATCATGCTGCACAGATAGATGTTCAAAAATCTATAAGATTACCAATAGATGATGCTAGAATAAATGTTTCAGGAACAATAAATATTCTTGAATGCTGTAGAAAGTATAATGTAAAGAAGATAATATATGCTTCATCTGCTGCTGTATATGGAGAGCCTAAATATTTAGGAATTGATGAAGAACATACTGTAGCTCCTATATCATATTATGGTATATCAAAGCATACTCCAGAACATTATATAAAAGTTTATAGTGAATTATATGATATTAAATACACAATACTTAGATATTCAAATGCTTATGGTATAAGACAGGATCCTAAAGGCGAAGGTGGAGTTATTTCAATATTTGTAGATAAATTATTAGAAGAAGATAATCCAGTTATATTTGGTACAGGAGAGCAGACAAGGGATTTTATATATGTTAATGATATAGTAGATGCTAATATATTGGCTATTTCTAAAGGTGATAATCATATAATAAATATAGGGACTGGAGTTGCAATTAGTATCAATGAATTATTCAATAGTATGAAAGAAATATTTGAATCTAAAGTTAAACCAGTCTATAAAGAAGCAAGAAAAGGAGATATTTTACATAGTTATTTCAATATATCAAAAGCAGAAAAGATATTAGGTTGGAAGCCCAGATATCCATTGGAAGATGGTTTAAGAGAAACTATTTATTTCTATAAAGAAATTTTTCAACATAGGAGTTTTGCTGCTTCTACAAAAGAAGAATGAAAATATTCGCATAGTCTATAGGGGAGGTGATTATGTGGAAAAGCCTAAATATAATAAAGAAATAAATATGTTTAAGTATTTAGATATAATTGCCTATGTATTTTTGATTAATTTAAGTTTATATTTGATTCTAAGAATGAAAGGTAGTTCTGATATTTTCACAAAAAAAGATAGTATACACTTATGGATGTCAACTATTACAACATTGCTTGAAATTATATTTTTTCATATTTATGGTTTGTTCTCATTGTCTGAGAAATCATTTAAAGATTCCATATATTCTTTAGCATTATCTATTATACTGATAAATACTTTAACTTGGTTTATAACATTATTTGATAGGAATTTTATTTATGCTAGAAATATATTCTTGATTTTAGCTATATATCAATATTTTATATTAAGTATTTGGATAATTTTTAGCTGGAAAGTTCAAGAAAAACTGAGTCCTATTAAAAACCTTATGATTATAGGTGGAAAAGATGAAGTTGAAAATATAATAGAAAAATTAACAAAAGAAAAAAATAATAATATTAACATAAAATACATATGCAATAATATTGAGGTCTTGGAAGATTATATTGATGAGGTAGATGAAATAGTAGTTTGTTCAAATACATTAGATGAACATAAGGAGTTTATCATAAATCAGTCTATTAGTTATAATAAAGAAGTTTATATAGTTCCCAAAATATATGATATAGCGATGACGAATTCAAGGTTAAAAGAATTTGATGATATGCCTGTATTGAAAATAGATTCTTTGAGTATACCTTTTGGCAAGAGAATAGTAAAAAGATTATGTGATATTATTATATCATCTATTTTTATCATTGTACTTTCACCTATTATGCTAATAGTATCTATAATTATAAAGAACTATGATAAAGGGCCGATACTATATAAGCAAGAAAGAGTAACTAATGGGAATAGAGAATTCAAAGTATATAAGTTTAGAACTATGGTTGTAGATGCTGAAAAAATGACAGGACCAGTGCTAGCTACAGATAAAGATCCCAGAATTACGCCAGTAGGGCGAGTTCTAAGATCTACGAGACTAGATGAGCTACCACAGCTTTTTAATGTATTAAAAGGTGATATGAGTATAGTAGGACCTAGACCAGAAAGAGCTTATTTTATAAAAGAATTTACAAAGGAAATGCCTGAATTTAAATATAGAACAGCTGTAAAAGCAGGAATCACAGGTTTAGCACAAGTACTAGGTAAATATACTACTACTCCAGAGGACAAGCTAAGGTACGATCTAATGTATATAAAAAATTATTCATTATTTCTTGATTTTAAAATACTAGTTCAAACATTAAAGGTAATATTTATAAAAGAGAGTTCTCAAGGTGTAGTTAAAGATAAGGAAAAAGTATTTAGGAAGTTAGATATTGAAGGACTTGAGAATAGTGGAATTATGAAGTTTTGATAAAAATAGATTATGGAAATAGGTGTAAGTTATGAGAAAAGATGTACTTATATTGTGTCAATATTTTTATCCCGAATATATTTCATCAGCAACTCTACCTACTGAATTAGCTGAAGATTTAGTAAAAAAAGGGCTTTCAGTTGATGTCTTATGTGGTTATCCTAAAGAGTTTTACAACGATAAAAAGATAGCAAAGAATGAGGTATATAAAGGTATTAATATTCGTAGGGTTAAATATACTGCACTTGATAACAAAACTAAATTTGGCAGGATTATTAATTTTTTTTCGTTTTTTATGTCTGTATTATTCAAACTACATAGTATAACTAAATATAAATGTATTATAGTATATTCAAATCCTCCAATATTACCTTTGATACCATATTTTGCATCACGTATTTCTAAAACGAAATTTATATTTGTAGCTTTTGATGTTTATCCAGATAGTGCGCTAATACTAGGTGCTATTAAAAAAGGTAGTATAATTGAAAAAATAATGAGCTATATAAATAAAAGAGTATATAACAATGCATCTAAAGTAGTGGCTCTTGGCACCGAAATGAAACGATATATGCTTGAAAATAACATTACTAATAGATCAGATATTATTGAGGTCATTCCTAATTGGTATAATGGAGAAAAGTTAATAAAACAGAATATTATTTTTAATAAAGAGTTCAAGAGATTAAGAGAAACTTTTCCATTTATTGTTTTATACAGTGGGAATATGGGTTTAGCTCAGGATATGAAGACAATATTAAGATGTATGGATAAATTTAAAAATAATGATAATGTTTTATTTGTATTTACTGGGAATGGAAATAAAGTAGAACATGTTAAAAACTATATAAAAGATAATAAAATTAAGAATGCAAAAGTATACGGTTTTTTATTGGGAGAGGACTATTCTGATGTATTAAAGATGGCTGATGCATGTTTAGTTAGTTTAGAGAGGGGTATTGAAGGAATTGGTGTTCCTAGTAAGACTTATGGATATTTAGCAGCAGGTAAACCTGTTTTAGCTATAATGTCAGATGATACAGATATTGCAAGAAAATTGAATGAATATAATGCTGGAGGAAATGTGATTCAAGATGATATAGAAGGACTTGAAGAGTTAATCTTAAAATTTATCAATGACAAAGAACTATTAGATATATGTAGTAAGAATGCCAAAAGATTGTTTAACGATTTGTATGAGAGACAAATTTGTACAGAAATGTATTATAAAATGATATTAGAAGTATTAAGAAATAAAAAAGAATTTGGAGATGAAGTCTATGTTCAAAGATAAAACATTATTAATAACAGGTGGTACAGGTTCCTTTGGCAATGCTGTACTAAAAAGGTTTTTAAATACAGACATAAAAGAAATTCGCATATTTTCTCGTGATGAGAAGAAACAGGATGATATGAGAAAGCTATATAGGAATGATAAGATTAAATTTTATATAGGTGATGTTAGAGATATAGCTAGTGTTAAGAATGCTATGCATAATGTAGATTATATTTTTCATGCAGCAGCATTAAAACAAGTTCCATCATGTGAATTCTTTCCAATTGAAGCTGTAAAGACAAATATATTGGGGACTGATAATGTACTTTCAGCTGCTATAGAATGTGGAGTTAAAAAGGTTATTTGTCTATCTACAGATAAAGCAGCCTATCCTATAAATGCAATGGGAATTTCAAAGGCTATGATGGAGAAGGTGTTTGTTGCCAAATCAAAAACAGTATCACCAGATAGAACTGTTATATGTGGTACTAGATATGGGAATGTGATGGCATCTCGTGGTTCAGTCATTCCATTATTTATTGAGCAGATAAAAAGTGGACAACCTCTAACAGTTACTAATCCTAATATGACAAGATTCTTAATGAGTCTTGAAGAAGCAGTAGAACTTGTAGTATTTGCATTTAAGAATGCTCAAGCAGGAGATATTATGGTTCAAAAATCCCCGGCATCTACTATAGGGGATTTAGCTCAAGCAATTAAGGAATTATTCAATGCAGACAATGAAATAAAAATAATAGGAACTCGCCATGGGGAAAAATTATATGAAACCCTTCTTACAAAAGAAGAATATTTAGTAGCAGAAGATATGGGTGGATTTTTCAGAGTGCCAGCTGATAAGAGAGATCTTAATTATGATAAATATTTTTTTGAAGGTAAAAAAGAACTGGCAACACAAGAAGAATACAATTCTCACAATACTGAGATTCTTAATGTTGAGCAGATAAAAGAAAAGCTACTTCAACTTGATTACATTAAAAAAGAATTACATTACTTTAATTTAGATGAAGTTGCTGCTACAAGAGATTCGGATATATAAAAGTTATGAAAGGCAGGTATATACAATGAAAATACTTGTTACAGGAGCAAGAGGTTTTGTAGGAAAAAACCTTATAGCTGAATTGAAGAATAGAGGATATGAAGATATTTTTGAGTACAATAGAGATACAGATAAATCACTTTTAGATAAATATGCTCAGGAATGTGAATTTGTATTTCATCTTGCAGGAGTAAATCGTCCTAAACATGAAATAGAATTTATGGAAGGAAATTTTGGATTTACTTCTGAGCTATTAGAATTACTAAAAAAGCACAATAATAAAGCACCTGTTTTAATGACATCTTCTATACAGGCAACCAAAGATAATCTTTATGGTAAAAGTAAAAAAGCAGGTGAAGATCTACTATTTAATTACAGTGAAGATACAGGGGTTAAAGTATATGTATATAGATTACCAAATCTATTTGGCAAGTGGTGTAGACCTAACTATAATTCTGTTATAGCTACATTTTGCCATAATATTGCAAGGGATGTAGACATTCAAATAAATGATCCTGAAGTTAAACTTACTTTAGCATATATAGATGATGTAGTTCATGAATTGATTAATGCATTGGAAGGTAATGCTACATTAGAAGGAAAATATTGTACTGTACCTGTAAAACATGAGGTGAAACTAGGTGAAATTGCTGAATTGATTCAAAGCTTTAAAGAAAGTAGGAAGAAATTAAGCATTCCAGATATAGACAATCCATTTACTAAGAAACTTTATAGTACATATTTAAGCTATTTACCAGAAGATAAATTTTCTTATTCATTAAAAATGAATATAGATAATAGAGGCTCATTTACAGAATTTATAAGAACACCTGAAAGAGGACAAGTTTCAGTAAATGTATCAAAACCAGGAATTACAAAAGGAAATCACTGGCATCATACAAAGAATGAAAAGTTTTTAGTAGTTAGCGGAGAAGGATTGATTAGATTTAGGGATGTAAACTCAGATGAGATAATTGAATATAGAGTTAGTGGAGAAAAATTAGAAGTAGTAGATATACCAACAGGGTATACACATTCAATAGTTAACGTAGGAAATACAGATATGGTAACTATAATGTGGGCAAATGAATGTTTTGACCCAGAAAATCCTGATACATATTATTTGGAGGTTTAATACAATGGAAAAAATGAAAGTAATGGCTATAGTAGGTACAAGGCCTGAGATAATAAGATTATCAGAGGTAATAAAAGCTTGTGATAAATATTTTAACCATATATTAGTTCATACAGGACAGAATTGGGACTATACATTGAATCAAGTGTTTTTTGATGAATTAGAATTAAGAGAGCCAGATCATTATTTAGATGCAGCTGGAGACAATCTTGGAGAAACTATGGGAAATATAATAGCTGAATCTTATGAAATACTAAAGAAAGAAGAGCCAGATGCACTTTTGATTTTAGGAGATACAAACTCAGCTCTTTCTGCAATTTCAGCAAAGAGGCTTAAAATACCTATATTCCATATGGAAGCAGGAAATAGATGTTTTGATCAAAATGTACCAGAAGAAATAAATAGAAAGATAGTAGACCATATATCAGACATCAACCTACCATATACAGAACATAGTAGAAGATATCTATTATCAGAAGGCATAAGAAAAGAGCATATATTTGTAACTGGCTCACCTATGACAGAGGTGCTAAATAAAAATATAGATAAAA
This sequence comes from Anaerosalibacter massiliensis, assembly GCF_024623155.1. Classification (NCBI taxonomy): domain Bacteria; kingdom Bacillati; phylum Bacillota; class Tissierellia; order Tissierellales; family Sporanaerobacteraceae; genus Anaerosalibacter; species Anaerosalibacter massiliensis. The sequence continues at coordinate 9,976 of NZ_JANJZL010000016.1, read as the reverse complement.
TAGAGAATAGCAAGGTATTAGAAGAATTAGATCTTGAAAAAGGAAAATATATATTAGTTTCAGCTCATAGGGAAGAAAATATAGATAATGAGAAGAATTTCTTTTCGCTAATGAATGCTTTAAATAACATTGCTGAAACATATCAACTACCAATTATATACTCTACTCATCCAAGAAGTTGGAAGAAGATAGAGGAGAGAGGATTTAAGTTTCATCCATTGATAAGACAATTAAAACCCTTTGGTTTCTTCGATTATAACAAGTTACAATTAAATTCTTTCTGCGTGTTATCAGACAGTGGAACATTATCTGAAGAATCAGCAATACTAGGATTTCCAGGAGTACTTATAAGAACCTCTACAGAAAGACCAGAAGTATTAGATAAAGGCACAATTGTAATAGGCGGAATTACAGAAAAGGATATAGTACAAGCAGTAGAACTAAGTAGAGTAATGTGGGAAAACAAAGAAGAAACGGTACTAGCACCAGATTATGAAGATAAAAATGTATCGGTAAAAGTAGTGAAGATAATACAAAGCTATGGAAAAATAGTTGATAATATAATATGGAGGAAATGAGGAAATAATAATGAAGGTATTACAAATAAATTCTGTATGTGGGGTTGGTAGTACTGGAAGAATAGTTATAGATGTAGACAAAATTTTGAAAGATCAGGGACACGAAAGCTACGTAGCATATGGACGAAATTTTCTAAAAAGTTATAATTCATCTATTAGAATTGGAAATAGATTTGATAACTATTCACATGTGTTTAGAACGAGGTTATTTGATAAACATGGTTTTGGGTCAAAGCAAGCTACGAGGGAATTTATTAATAGAATTGATGATATAAATCCTGATATTATTCATTTACATAATATTCATGGATATTATATAAATATTGAATTATTATTCAAATACTTACAAGCAGCAAATAAACCAGTTATTTGGACGTTACATGATTGTTGGGCTTTCACTGGACATTGTACTCATTTTGATTACATAGGTTGTAAAAAATGGAAGGATATTTGCTATGAATGTCCACAAAAGACAAGTTATCCTTCTAGTATATTGATGGACAATTCAAAAGAAAACTTTATAAAGAAAAAAGAACTTTTTACTGGAATAGAAAATATGACCATTGTTACTCCTTCAAAATGGCTAGCAAGAATAGTTAAAGGGTCATTTCTAGGGAAATATCCTGTTAATGTAATACACAATGGTATAGACTTAAATGTCTTTAAACCAATAAAGAATAATTTTAGAGAAAAATACAAATTAACTAATAAATTCATTATATTAGGTGTAGCAAATATTTGGGAAGAAAAGAAAGGTTTTAATTATTTCTTAGATTTATCAAGGGAGATTAAAAAAAATGAGTCTATAGTTATGGTAGGACTTACCAAAAAACAAAAAGCTAAATTACCAAAAAATATTATAGGAGTGCCTAGAACAAATAGCACCAAGGAGTTAGCAGAAATTTATTCGGAAGCAGATGTCCTTATAAATCCAACGTTAGAAGATAACTTTCCAACAACAAATTTAGAGGCATTAGCGTGTGGTACGCCTGTAATTACATTTGATACAGGTGGAAGTTCAGAAACGATAAGTGAAGATACTGGGTTTATTGTTGCAAAGGAAGATTTAAAGGAATTGATGAAAAAAATACAAATAGTAAAAGAACGGGGAAAACTTAAATATTTGAAACCTTGTGTTAAGCGAGCTAATAATTTATATAATAAAGAAGAGAAATTTATTGAATATATAAATTTATATAATAGAAAATATCTTTAATACTAAATATAATAAAGAGGGAAATTATGAAAATTAAACTTAGAAATATTTTTAAATTATTAATTGTTCTGATAGTTTTTGTGTATATTTATTTTTTTAATATAACACCATTTACAAATAAAATTGATGCAATGTTTACATTAATATTATCAGTAATATTGTTATATAAAAGTAGAAATGATGTACCATTATTTATAATGATGTTTTTTATATTTTACTGCAATTATAGTGTAGTAATGGGTGAATATATAATAAAGGGAAGTTTAAGTGTTCCATTTACACAAGTAAAAAATAATTATATTTATGGTATTAATATTAGAATAATATTATTATTTATGAGTATTATTACCATATTCTATAATGGAAGATCATCAGGTTTAAATAAGGAGAAAATAGTTCCTAAAGATAATTTTTTTATTTTTTATGGAATAATATTTTTATTATTAATGATTCTATTATTTGGAGTAGATCGTAGTGAGTTGCAATCTTATACTGTTAGGATTTCTCCAATATATGAGTATTCAAAATTATTGTTTTTATTTGCGTATTATTTTTCAGGGAAATCAGGTATCCGCAAAGGTATATTTAGTTTATTAATCTGTCTATTTATATTGCAGGATGCTTACTATGGTGGTAGGGCAACTTCAATGCAATTAATTATATTATTTGCAATTACGATATTGTTAGAAAAAATATCTGTTAAAAAAGTTTTATTTTGCAGTATTTTAGGATTAATTGTGAATGACTTAGTTGTAATATATAGAAGAAGTTACATGTTAAGTGGATTTGGATTGTTAACCTTAATAGAAAATCTTATAAATAGTTACTTTGTTTCTGATACAGCAGTATATGCATATTATGCTTCAGCTACTCATGTTGCAGCTTCTAAAGTGGCTAGCTTAGGTGTTAAAATAGAATCATTTCTAGCATTTATACAATCAATTTTTATTGGTTCTAAAGATATTAATTCAAATGTAACGTTATTTGTTTCAAAGAATTATTATTTTAATATGGGTGGAGGATTAATACCTACACATTTTTATTTTTGGTTTGGATGGGTAGGAGTTATAGCGATTGCTTTTACTTTAGTTTATATAATTAATAAATTGAACCATAGAAAAAGTGAATATCAAAAGCTATTATATGCAGCGTTGATATTTAACGTACCTAGATGGTATTTATATTCACCTAATGTTTTATTTAGAGGCACAATACTTTTTACTACATTAATGTATTTTGTGTTTAAGATAGCTATTAAACCCCCTAACCAATTGGGACAATCGCACACTAATTTAGTAAAATAAAAATTAAGTGGATAAATATGAAAAACTATAATAATATCTTAATTATATTTCTAGTTTGACAATGTAAGATACTAATTGTAACAATTTAATGGTGGTGAATATATGAAAATAGTACATTTATGTCTTTGTGGACCATACAATGATGATTGGGGATATCAGGAAAATATTATACCAAAGTATAATAAAAAAGATGGATATGATGTTGCAGTTATAACTTCTGTATTTATAAACAGTACAAAAGATGAAGGATATGAACAAGTTAGTCCAGGAGAATATTTTTTAGAAGATGGTATAAAAGTAATAAGAATTCCATTTGAAAATTTTTTTATAACTAAAATTGCTGAAAAGTTAAGAGTATATGAAAATTTATACGAGAAATTAAAACAAGAAAAACCTGATTTAATTTTTATACATGGTATTCAATTTTTATCTATTTGTGATGTAATTAGATATAAAAGGGTTTATCCAGAAGTCAAGATTTTTGCAGATAATCATGCTGATTATGTAAATAGTGCAAGAAACTTTATTTCAAAATATATTTTACACAAAGTTATTTGGAAATCGGGTATAAAAAGCTTAGTACCTGAATGTGAAAAAATATTTGGTGTTACTCCAAATAGATGTGATTTTTTAATAGAAATGTATAATATTCCCAAACAAAAGGTAGAACTGTTAGTAATGGGAGCAGATAGTGAAAGAATTGATTTTGATAATAAAGATAAAATTAGAAAGACAATAAGAAAAGATTTATGCTTAGAAGATGATGATTTTGTATTGATAACTGGTGGTAAGATTGATGAGGGAAAAAATATCCATAGATTAATAGAGGCTATTAATGAAATAGCAGATAATAAATTGAAGTTGATTGTATTTGGAATACCTTCTGAGGATATGAGAGATATAATTGATAATCTATCTATATCACCACATATAAGAAATATTGGCTGGATCAGTTCTAATGATGTTTATAATTATTTTCTTGCTTCTGATTTAGCAGTTTTCCCAGGGACCCATTCTGTACTATGGGAACAAGCAGTTGGCACTGGGTTGCCATGTATTTTTAAAAAATGGGAAGGAATGAGTCATGTAGATGTAGGTGGGAATTGTAAATTTATTGGTGAAGGTAATGTAAAAGAAATAAAGACAGTTATTAATGGAATTTACAACGATACAGAGAAATATTGTAAAATGAAGGAAATTGCATTGAAAAAAGGAGTATCATATTTTTCATATAGAAAAATATCTAGACGTGCCATAGGTAATAAAAGTATAGAGAGCTAAAAAAGATTATATGATTTTTGTGGTAGTGTAAATAAATTTGTGCTTGAGTGAAAATAAAAGCTCTTTTCTGGTAAGAATCAAGATAATAACAAAATCAGAAAAGAGCTTTTTAATGAATACTAAAACAAATACTAAATCATATTTTCAGAACCCAATGTTTTAATATAAGTTTCTAATTCTTGTATGACACTTTCTCTAATATTGTTAGTTACTGAAACTAAATCTGAATTGAAGTTTTTCATATCATTTCTTAATGAACCTTCCATTACATTAACAAGATCAGTATATATATTTACTTTGCATATGCCACGTTTTACACATTCTGCAATAATTTCATGTCCAGTTCCTGATGCACCATGAAGTACTAAAGGAATATCCACACTTTCATTAATTTCTGATAATAAATCTAAACGAATATTTGGTTTTCCTTTATATTGTCCATGGACTGTACCTATAGAAACTGCTAATGCATCTACATTAGTTTCTTTCACAAAGTTTTTTGCCATTTTAGGATCTGTTAGTTTAGAATCATCATTAATATCATCTGCTGTACCAACATATCCAAGTTCAGCTTCAACACTAACTCCTGCTGGTTTGGCTATTTCTACAACTTTTTTTGTAATAGCAACATTTTCTTCAAAGGGCAAAGATGAACCATCAAACATTACTGAATTAAAACCAGCATCTATAGCTTTTGAACAAATTTCAAAGGATTGTCCATGGTCAAGATGTAATGTTACAGGAATATTATATTCTTCAACTAAACTTTCAATTATTTTCACTAAATGTTTTAAATTTTTAGCTTCAGAATTTGCAATATATTCTTCTCCATATCCTAAGATAATTGGAGCCTTTAATCGTCTAGCTGCTTCAAGATACATAGCTGCCATAGTAATATTTAAAAAGTCTGGCTGAGCAATTGCATAACCACCTTTTTTAGCGTTTTTAAGTATTTCCGTCATTGGCTGTAACAAATGTAATACCTCCCTATAGTTCTTCTTCTGTTCCACTAGCTGCAGATAGATCAATAACTGCTTTTATACCTGTTTGTTTTGTACCTAGTTCTAAAGCCTTTGAAACATTATCTAAGCTGTATCTATGAGTTATAAAAAGATCAGAACCTATTTTTCTAGAACTTAAAAGAGTCAATGCCAAATAAAAATCTTCAGGTAAGGAACCTACTGATCCAAGAAGTTTAACCTCATCATAATGAATTCCATTAGGATCTACTGGTAACTCTTGATTTTTCGAGAAACCTCCAAAGAGTAATATTTCTCCACCAAGACAAATCATTTCTAGTGCCTGTTGTGCTGCTTCTATTGATGGAACAGCAACTATTATATGGCTAGGTCCTTCTCCATTGGTGATTTCTTTTACTTTAGAAACTATATCTTTTTTTTGAGCATTTATTACATAGTCTGCTAATTTTTTGGCTCTTTCTAATCTATGGCTTGTCATTCCTGACAATATAACTTCTTTTGCTCCAAAAGCTTTTACGACCTGAGTGTGTAATAATCCCATTGGACCATCACCAATAATTAGCACCTTGCTATTTGGAGAAATTGATAATTGTTTTGCAGCATGAATGCAACATGCTAGAGGTTCAGACAAGACAGCTTGTTTCCAGCTAGTATCATCATCCAGTTTAAAAGTAGCTCTTTCTGCTAAGTCTCTAGGGATACGCATTTTTTCAACAAATCCGCCTGGTTCTATTTTACGTTCAAAGATTTCTGGACATATGGTTCCTTTGCCTTCTAGGCAACGTGGACATACACCACAAGGAATGTAATGAGCTACAGCTACTCTATCTCCTTTTTTCCATTTGTAAGAACGGCTTTCAATAACTGTTCCTACTACTTCATGGCCTAAAACTGCAGGTGGTTTAGTATATGGTGTTCCTCTTACAAAAGTTTTTATATCTGAACCACAAACTCCACACAGTTCAACTTTTATTTTTATATCACCTTCTTCTAAAACAGGTTCTTCAATTTCGTCAACATTTACTCTTCCTGGCCCATAAAATACAGAAGCACGCATAATATATTTCCTCCTCCTTGGATAAAATTTATAGTGTAACAAATATATTTCTTGTATAGAAAGATATTTATTTAAATATCTTATATATTCTTATTTTTTATTATTTTTGAGTTTATGGAATAGCTAATATTTTTAAAAATGAAGCACTAATTCCAATTACAAATACAAACATTATAACTGTAGTTGGAGACCATTTTCGTTTACTTATCAAATTGTAAACTAAAACAAATAGTAAAAGAGGGATTATGTTTGGGGCTATTGAGTCTAAAATATCTGCTTGAACATCTATTTTTACGTCTCCTAAAGTCATTACAAGTTCTGTTTTGGCATTTACTAATGTTGCAACTAGCCCTCCTATAACTGTTGATGCTAATACTATTGCACCTTGAGTTATATTTTCAATTCCCTTTTCACCAGCTTTTTCTAGAATATTTAGTCCTTCTCTATATCCAAATTTCACACCAAAGTGGATTACTAGAATCCAAAGACCTACTCTAATAATCTGATGTAATATAGGTGCTAAAATATGTCCGTTAGATCCTATGGCAGCGGCTAAACCTCCTACTAATGGGACGAATGTACCCCAAAACAAAGCATCTCCTATACCTGAACCAGGGCCCATAAGACCTACCTTAACACTGTTTATTGCTTCATCAGTTAACGGTTCTCCATTAGCTTTTTTCTCTTCCATTGAAGCAGCTGCTCCTACAATAAAAGACGAAGCCAATACATTACTATTAAAAAACTGTAAATGTCTTTTTATACCTTGAATTAAGTCTTCAGTATTTTTATATAGTTCCTTAAGAATAGGAAGTATGGCATAGGTAAATGAAAAGGATTGCATACGTTCAAAATTAACCGAGTTTTCAAATAACATTACTCTCCAAGCAGTTTTAGTTAAAGTTTTATCACTAATTTTCTTTTCTTGTTTAATTTCATCTTTTACTTTGTTATTACTCAATTTAAATTACCTCCCTTTTTGAATCTTTAGAAATATATAAATAAGCAAAAACTGAAGCTAAAACAGCAAGAGCAATAATATCTAAATTTAAATAACTAACTAAAATAAACCCTACAGCAAATAATGCCCAAACTCCTTTAGAATCTCCTATTACATCTATAAGCATAGCAAATCCTACAGCAGGTAAAATACCACCTACAATAGAGAAACCATCTACTAACCAGTTAGGTAAAGCTTCAAACAACTTTTTTACAGCGGGAGAACCAAAGTAAAGTGCTAGGAAAGTAGGGATGAAACCTTTTAAAAACCATAATAGTCCTCCCATAAGATATGTTGTCTCTATTTGTTTAACTTTTCCTTCTTCAGCATAGACATCTGCTTTATGAAGAAGAAAAAGATTGCCTGGATAAACAATGCTCATCATTAAAAATTGTCCTAAAAATGCAACAGGCAAAGCTAATGCTACTGCTGCTTCAACTCCAACACCAGAAGAGATTCCTAAAGCTACTCCTACAATACTTGCTAAATTATAATCTGGAGCTAATGCAGCACCAACTGTGAAAGTCCCCAAAAACATTGATTCTATTACTGCACTCATGATTATACCTGATTTGATATCTCCAAGTATCAATCCTACTATTGGACCACACACAACTGGGCGGGCGAATCCCAAATAGTCCATGAAGTAATTTCCTGATATACCAGCCCAAGAAGAGATTAGTATCATTTGAAAAATAGACATTCATTACCCTCCTTTTTCAAAAAACTTTTTCTATTAATGGAATAAGTTGTTCTTTATGATCTGTTGGAATAAGTTGAATATTGAGTTTTATTCCTTTATTATATAGTTGTTTAAACTTCTCTGCTTCATTATAATTTACAGAAACAGATCTAGTAACTTTTTTACGTCCATCTTTAAATTGCATACCGCCAATTATGACTTCTTCTATTTTGATTCCTAGTTCTGAAAGTTTATATAAAGCTTCAGGTCCTTTTGTTAATACTAAGGTGTTATTTTTTGACTGATTTTTATCTGTGATTGCATTATAGCTATCATTAATGCATAATATGTTGACTTTAATATTTTTTGGAGCAACCATATTTATAATTTGACGCTGTATGGGATCGTTAGTTACTTGATCATCAGCAATGATTATTCTTTTTAATTTATAATATCTTGACCAGCCAGTAATTACTTGTCCATGTATAAGTCGATCATCAATTCGGTAAAAAATATTATCCATATTTTCATCACCTCAATTTAATTTATAAAAAACAATAACTTAGTTTGACTCTATAGGTTCTAAAACTTTAATGCTATTAGTTCCAGCTTCTTTTGCTAATTTTAATAATTTAGATAATTTTTTATTTTCTTTTCTTTGGAATAGAACTTCCAAAACCATTCCTAAATTTACACCAGTAATACAGCAAATATCTTGTGAACTTGAAATAATTTTCCATGCACTGTTTGCTGGTGTTCCTCCAAATAAATCTGCCATTACCAGTACCCCTTGTCCAGTATTAACTTCATCTACAGCTGTTTTTAAATTTTGCATAAATTCTTCTGGACCTAAATCTTGTGTTAAATCTAATGTTTTAACATTTTCCACATCTTTGGTAAATAGTTTAATGGTACTCATAATGTTTGTTGCTAATTTACCATGTGATATTATAACTATCCCTACCATTTAATCACCCCCTTTTCATGTTATTACTAGTATTAGCTATAGTTTTTAATACCTTGTATAGATAAACTTATAAAATATCCATTTTAAGTTACTTTATTAAACATTTTAAGATTTAAAATATTTGTCTAAAATTGTTTATGTTACATACAATATATTCTAAATTAGAATAAATGTCAAGATGTTAATTCTATTTTGGAAATTTAATTGTTATATTTTCCTGTGGATTATAGAATAGAAATAGAATTAATATTCTATAATAGAATGTTAGGAGAATAAAAATGAATATTGGTAAAAAGATTAAAGAATTAAGAAAAGAACATAATATGACTGCTAATCAACTAGCAGATCTATGTAATGTGTCTCAATCTGTAATAAGCAAATTAGAAAATGGTCAACGTGTGGCAGATGTACCAACCTTGAAAAAAATATGCGAGGTATTTAATATAACTTTATCAGATTTTTTTGCATCAGAAGATGGTTTTGAATTAGTAGATAATGATTTACGACAGCTTTTAAATAGAGCAAGAAAACTAAATTCTAAACAAATTAAAAGTTTAACTGATTTTCTTAAAACTATTACTGATGTTCATAGTGATGAATAGAAATAATATAATAGATAGCTACTTTTATTTAGTTTAAATATAACTATTAAAGCTAATCTATATTTTTAATCCATAATTTTTTAAAATAATATCTTTAAATCATAATAAATTGAGTTATTGTAAATGAAATCTAAATATAGAAATTTTTTGATTGAACGAATTCAAAGTTATAGAATTAATATAAGGGGCTGTTTCAAAATAAAAAGCCCATAAAAGTAAAACAGGCCGAAGAGCGGTAGCTCTTCGACCTGTTTTTTAGTATAATTTATCTGCAATGAAATCACATACTAAAATTAATTATAAAGCAAA
>NZ_JANJZL010000015.1:0-55826 GCF_024623155.1 Anaerosalibacter massiliensis | reverse complement strand
CTATACCTAAAATTAGACTAAGAAAAATATATTTAAATTTATGGAAACTTAGGTACTTCAGTTGTCAACTTGAACATAAAAAAAGAGGCGTTTCATAACTGATAAATCAGTTATGAAACAGCCCCTTCTTTGAGTTTTTTCTGCTAATCATTATATTTTTAATCTAAATTTTTACCATTAGACTCTATTACTTTTTTATACCAGAAAAAAGAATCCTTCTTTAATCTTTTTAAACTTCCTTTACCATAGTCATCCATATCCACATATATAAATCCATATCTTTTAGACATTTCAGATGTAGAATCACTTACTAAATCAATGGGTCCCCAAGTTGTATAGCCCATTAAATCTACTCCATCTTTAATAGCTTCTCTCATTTGAATTATATGTTTCTTTAAATAATCAATTCTATATTCATCATGGATTCTATTGTCTTCTTCTAATTTATCATATGCTCCTAATCCATTCTCAACTATAAAAATTGGTATTTGATATCTATCATATAGATCATTTAAAGCCCATCTTAAACCTATTGGATCAATTTGCCATCCCCAATCCGTTGTTTCTAGATATGGATTTTTTACTCCTGTGAATAAACTATCTGGCAGTCTTTCAGCATCAGAATTAGAGCTTTCTGTAACAGATTTATAATAACTTATTGAAATAAAATCTACTGGATGAAGTTTTAGAATTTCATCATCGCCAACCTCTTTTTGTATAGAAATATTATTTTCTCTAAAATATCTTAAAATATAACCTGGATATTCTCCTCTTGCATGGACATCTGTAAAAAACAAGTTTATTTGATTTGCCTTTTGAGCTTTTATAATATCTAAAGGATTATTAGTTTCTGGATAGGTTACAGCTCTCGCCAACATACAGCCAACTTTATTATTAGGATTAATTTCATGAGCTATCTTAGTAGCCAATGCACTAGCAACAAATTGATGATGGGCTGCTTGATAGCTTAGTTGTAAAGGATTATCACTATCTTCTAAAAATACTCCCCCACCGGTATAAGGGTTCTTTGACATAACATTGACTTCATTAAAAGTTAACCATAAATCTACCTTATCCTTATATCTTTCAAATACTGTTCTCACATACTTAGCAAAAAAATCGATTAACTTTCTATTAGACCATCCATTATATTTTAATGCCAAATTTAATGGCGTATCATAATGGGACAATGTAACTAAAGGTTTTATATCATATTTCTTGCACTCATCAAACACGTTATCATAAAACTTTAATCCTTCTTCATTAGGTTGTTCATCATCTCCATTTGGAAATATCCTACTCCAACTTATTGATAATCTGAAAACATTAAAACCCATTTCAGCCAATAGTTTTATATCTTCTTTATATCTATGATAAAAGTCTATTCCATGCCTTTTGGGGAAGTAATAATCATTTTCATCCTTCAACATTTGTTGAATTTCCTTTCTGGTTACACTAGGTGGCCTATCGCCTTTTCTTTGTTCCTTGGGAACAAATTTAACCATATCAGCTGTAGATAAACCTCTCCCACCTAAATTATATCCACCTTCTATTTGACAAGCTGAAGTAGCTCCTCCCCATAAAAAACCTTCTGGAAATCTATTACTATCCATACTTAACCTCCTATTTAAATATTTTATAATTCTCCAAGTAACTTTCTAGCCTGATCTAATACTTTTTTTCCATCCATCATTCCATATGCAGTCATGTCTACTACATCAACAGGAATATTTTTAACTTCTTCTTCTACTCGCTCTTTATCAAATCTAACTTGAGGTCCTAATAGGATAACATCTGCTTCATCTTTTATATCTTTCAAATTAGCTAAAGATGTAGCAGCAATATCATATTCATAGCCTTGACTTTTTGCAGCCTCTTTCATTTTATTTACTAACAAGCTAGTTGACATACCTGCTGAACATAATAAAAATATCTTTTTCATAGTCAACATCCTTCCATTTAATATTTTTTTATTGTTTTATACAAATCTATAATTTCCCTTGCTAAATCATTAAAGGTTATACAATTCATTAAATGATCTTGAGCATGAACTATTAATAAATTTAATTCTATCCTTTGTCCATCAGATTCCTTAGCCAATAACTTAGTTTGTGCATTATGTGCTAATAACTCAGAATCCTTTGCTAACTTCAATTTTTCTTCAGCTAATTCAAAATCAAATTTTTTAGCAGCTCTAATAGCACCTATTGCATCAGATTTAGCATTTCCTGCATTAATTATAATGTTCATTATCACTTTAATTAAATCTTGATCTGTATTCTTTTCCATATAATCACTCCTATAATTAACTAATTATTAGCTATGATAAAATTAAATTTTTGATTTGGTTTTATAAAATCCAATATAAAAATTTCTTCTTCTTTGATTCTAGCAACCACATTAGATTTTCCACTATTCTCAAAATCCTTCAAAGCTATTTCTAGCTCTCCCTTGTAATTTCCATACTCATCACTTTCTATTAGAACATCTCCTCTTTTTATATTTTTAGGGACATTGTGAATAGGAAAGCTCTTATCCCCATATTTATCTCTACTATTTTTAGTAGACCTAATAACTGTATCAGAAACGTCCCCTCGCCTAAAGTGAATTTCATCTAGCAATATTGCTTTCTCAATTTCTGTAATATCTTCTTCAAAAATTATTTCAAAAGATACCATATCTAATCTCATGTTTTTTATTTTTAAGAATTCTTCTTCAGTTGCAAAACAATTAGATATAATAATATCATCAATATCATTTAAAGCTATCATATGCTTCAATTGAACTTCAATAGGCATATATCTGTGCATTTCCAAAGTTGGAATCTGCTTACCAATTGGCCAAGGCCCAAAAGCATTATCGTTTTGACTAGTAATAAAAGCAGCTGTATTCAGTCCATACTTTTTAAAATTATTAGTACATTTTTTGAAATAATCTAATGATAATCCAGTATGTTTATGAGGATAAAAATTATGGCAACCCATTAAATTATATCTGTTAGGCATATGATCCATAATTGTATCTATATATCTAGTATCATTGCTCATATTTATTTCAATTTTTAAATTATAGTCATTATATGTCATCATAGCCTCTTCACACCCAGAATATCCTCCATCCAATCTAAATCCACTTGCTTTAATGTCTTTAAAAAAGGATAAATCTTTACCATCAACTTTTAGCTTTTTTAATACAGATGGATTAACATCTACAATTGTTTCAAATCCTTTTTTATTTGCATAACCTATAATATTAGAAAATCTATGGACAATTTCGTCCTTTGATTTTTGAACTGATAACAAACAGGAAAATATTCTTTTAAATCCTACATCCTTTGCCATATCAATATAATCAAGCAATTCTCTATCTGTAGATTTCTCAGGATAAACTGAAATTCCTAAATTTTTCATTTATATCTCCCCTATTTTTATAATATATGTCATAAACTTAAATGAAAAATCGAGGACTTCTATCTCCTATAATGCAATGAAGTCCTCACACATTCATTCTAACTACTGATTCTATAAAGATTCTTTTTCTAATTCTAACTTATCAACTACTCTGAAAAATGGATAATAAATCAATCCATCTATGATTATCAATACTATCTGATGTAAAGCACCTCTCCACCCGCAAATAATCAATCCCGATAAGATAGGTGGTGTTGTCCATTGAATATTAATACCATTAGCTAATGGAACAATACCTGCTGCCATTACAAAATAAGTTAATAATATATTTACCAATGGTACCACTATAAAAGGTATTAACATAATTGGATTTAACACAAGTGGTAATCCAAAAATTATTGGTTCGTTAATATTAAATATACCAGCACCAACGGATAACTTACCCAGTGATTTAAATCTTTCTGATTTTGCTAAAAATAAAATTATTAAAACCAATGCTAAGGTTGCTCCTGCTCCACCAATATTAACATAGTTAGAATAAAATTGATAATTTAAAATATTTGGTAGTTCTTTTCCTGCTGCAAAGGCCTTAGCGTTTTCTGCTGTTTGAGCAAACATAATAGGTTTTGTAATTCCATCTGTTACATTTGAACCATGTATACCAAACATCCATAATATTTGCTGGATGATTACTACTATAATTAAGAAAATCAAGTTTCCTCCAATATTAGTTAAAGGTTTTTGAAGTATAGTATATACAAAAGCTTGTACTGTTTTAAAACTTGTAAAAGAAAAACCAATTCTAATAGCTGTAAATATTATAATAACAAATAGTTCAGGTACTAAAGCATTAAATGAAGTAGCTACATTCCCAGGAACATTTCCTGGCATATTAATAGTCCAGCCTTTATTCTGTACTACAGAAAATATTTTTAATGCAAATATAGTAGTAAATATACCAACAAATAATCCAGTTGCTGTAAAATTAGCAACAGGTAATCCTTCTCCCCCATCATTTATAAGTTCTACCATTGGGGTCAAAATAAGGAATGCTACAAGAGATGTTACAATACTTGTTACATCATCAACATCAAAAGATCTTCCTAAGCTTTTTGCCATACCAATAATTACAAAAATAGTCATCAAGTTCATAGTAGCATTAAAAGGAATTAAAATATAATCTGACCAATTCTCACCTAATTTACTTGCCATGAAATTTTGATATCCTTCACTTGGAATATTTGGTATTAAAAGAAATAATGAACCTATTATCAATAATGGCATTACCGCAAAAAAACCATCTTTAATTGCAGTTAAATATCTGTTCTGATCTAGCTTTCTGGCTACTGGCACTAATTTAATTTCTAAAAATTTCATCAATCCGTCCAAAATAATTCCTCCTTATATGATAATTTTATTAGTGAATAATATTTTTACCAATTCAGTTTTGCCATAAATTCATCAAAATTCTTAGATTGAGATATGTTTTCAACAATAGTCTTAGATTCTACTATTTTTTGAAGTAATCCATATAATAACTTTAGCTTTTCGTTTTCCTTGGCATTAAAAGCAAATAAAAGAAACATTTTTACTTTTTTACCACAACATATAACTGGATTCTTAAACACTCCAACTGCTACTACTGTGATTTTAGACATAGATTCCATAGGGTGAGGTATAGCTATCATACCTTCTAAAATAGTAGAAAATAAGTTTTCTCTTTCAACAACAGAAGCATAAAACGCTTCTACATCATCTATATAGCCTTGAGTCTTTAACACTTTACTGAATCTTAATATAGCTTTAAAGAAATCAATTTCCTCATCAAAATATTCAAATAGTTCATTTTTAAAAAATTCCTCTTTTATTCCGCTTATGCTTGTTTCTTTAGTTGTTATTAGGGGATTGCCTACGTAGTGTTCTATTCTCATCAGATCATCCCCAGTAATCAATGGATTTACCTGAACTATTGGTATATTACTTTTTGTTGTTAGTGGAATAGTTGAAATTATTAAATCTACTTTTCCATACTCACCTTTTAAAATATTATTTAATTTATATACAGGAAAATATCCTAAAATATTTACCCGTTCATTATAATAAGACACTATTTTACTCTTTACAAACTGAGCAGTACCTAAACCCGACCCACAGATAATGGCAATATTAGTTTTTCTATAGATTTTATCTAAGGCTACAGCAACATGTAAAGCTATATAAGAAACTTCTCCTTCGCTAATTACTATATTTAATTCTTTGTTAATTATTGGAACTATAATCATAGAAATTTCAAAAGCAAAAGGGTAATTTGTCTTTATTTGATTTTTAAAAGGATTATCTTCAAAATAATTAGCCTTTATTCTTTCAAGCATAGGATTTAAATGAAGTATAAGATTTCTTTTAAAATTAGTATTCTGTCTAAAATCAATATTGAATTTATTTCTAATCCCCTCTAAGAATTCATCAACTATGCTTTCACCTTCTTCTTTCAATACGCAAACTTTGCTGGTAACATTTAACAATCTTTTACTATTAAAACTTTGTTGAAAATATTCAAGTTCCTTATTATTTAGAGAAATATTAAAATAGCCTTCAATTTCTTTTTTAATAGCTTTTGCTATAGTTAAATCTAAATCTTCTCCTATTTCCTCTGTGATAGTAAAACCCATTTGAATTCTTTTTATACTAACTAAAATATCTTTCACTAACAAACTTACGTCTGCATCTGTTAAAATATATCCATATTTGTTCAAGACATTTATAATCGTTTCATATAAAAACAACATCTCTTTATTAAGATCTAAGTTTTCATCAGTAAAAGCATAATAAAAACTCCTACTTAACATTAATTTATCATTTTTCTTTTCCCTCTTAAGTACATTTGAAATTATAAGTCTCTTTGATCTTTCATCACCTTTTAATTTTAGTCCTCTTATAGGGGAAATTTCTAATGATAAATTTGAGAACTCATCTAAAAATTCAATTATGCCTTTTACGTCTAAATAAATAGTTGTCTTTGAAACAAATAACATATCTGCAAAATTTTCCATAGTAATAAAATCCCTTGCAAAGGTTAACTTGAATAATATAAAAGCAAATCTTTCAGATGGAGTATTAGGAACTTTAGTTAAAGCTTCTTCTTTATTAAAAACTTCTTTCACTAGTGATATTCCTATATTCTTTTGTTTTTCTGATATAAAATATCCCCCTTGTTTTGAAGAATCTATACTAATTCCATACTCTTTAATTAACTCATTTAAAAATTTGATATCAGATCTAATAGTTCTAGAACTTACATTGAATATTTTAGCTAACTCTTTTCCCGACAATCCTATGTCAGAATTTAACAAACATATAAATATATCTTTTCGCCTTCTATAAGCCATTTTTATCACCAGATCCTTACTTTACATTTTACAATCATTATTGAAAGTATGCCATTAAGTAAATTTCCTCATTCCATAGGAAACTATTTATAGATGCCTAGAACTAACTTATTAACTCTAGTCATGGAAAAATAAAAACCTAATTGGTAGTATTACCTAAAATAAATATGTCATAATTTTTGACCCTGTGATAATTATTAATTGTCATAAAATATTTACCGAAAGGGAGTTAAAACTAGGCCTACTATCATTGTAGATTACACTAAAGAGAAATCAACTTTTTAGAAGATGTAGAGATAGTGTCAAGTAATGGAAATTTGAATTTAATTTATGCATAACTATAGTTACTAACTTATAACAAACAAAGTAGCTAACGCCTTCAGGATTAACTACTTTGTTTGAAATAAAGATTGATTAGCTTAACAAAACTTAATAACCTAGTACCACCCATAGCCTTTCACATTGTCTAACTACGTTATCACTATAAACTCATCAATATAAAAAATAATTAAGACATAAAAGCCAGTCCTTCAGGACTGGCTTTTAAACAATAATTTTTCCAAAATACAAGGTTATTTATATCTAATCAAAGGTAAAAATATAAGGTATATTTCTATAATAATTTCCATAATTAAGACCATAGCCCACTATAAACACATCTGGTATAGTAAAACCTATATAATCTGGTTTTAGTTCTACCTTTCTCCTACTAGGCTTGTCTAACATAACGCAAACCTTAATACTCTTTGGATTATTTTTCTCTAAATGCTTTATTACATATTGCATAGTATATCCTGAATCCATTATATCATCAACAATAAGTACATTTCTTCCTTCTATATTAGATCTAATATCAGTAACAATATTTACTTTCCCAGATGTTTCTTCCATATTTCCATAGCTTGAGGTAGTTAAAAAGTCAATTTCAACAGGTACTTTTATATTTCTCACTAGATCAGAAGCAAATATAAAGCTACCTCTTAAAAGAGAAATTATTACTATTTTTTCATTCTCATAGTCTTTCGATATTTCTTCACCTAATTCAATATTTCTTTTGTTAATTTCTTCGGCACTAAAAAGTATCCTTCTTTCTTTATCCATAGTATATTACTCTCCCTCCACATATATCCAATGCATTTTTTCTTAATCACTTTTCCTTGTTCTATATAATATTTCTTTAATATTCCTAAGCTCAAACAAGATTCTATTTAAAGTATATTGTATACTTATTAAAATTATAAAAAAAACTACTATAATAATTGTTCTTAAATCCATTTAAACACCTCTTATTGATTTAATATACTATATCACCTTATTATTAGATAGATTATAACCTAATATAGGATAAATGGTCAACTAGTTCATTTAAATATTAATATAATAAAATAGCCATAATTTATTATATTAATATAATAAAATTATAGCTATTTTAAAAATATTCATATCATAATATTTTTTGAGCATTATTAAATTAAAAACTCCATCTAACAATACTCATATTCTACATCCTTTCCATCATCCCCTTTTTCTCTATTATTATCGTTTTCTATGTACTCAAGTTTAGATATTGATACTTCATAAGCAGTTCTTTTAATTGCCTCACCACTAGATAGCTTTTTCTGATAATCTCTACTTTGAACCCTTCCCCATAACCTCACATGATCTCCTACTAATAGTTTCTCGCAAAATCTAGCATTTCTTCCCCAAGATATGCATGGTATATAATCAGATTTGTTATAAGGTCTATTAACTGCTACTAATAAATCTGTTATCTCTCTGCCAAAAGGAGTAGTCCTATAAATAGGCGGCTTACATATATATCCATCGATAAAAATTTCATTTGGCTTTTTAAGCAATTCTTTAAGTTCTTCTTCATTTGGTTCATGTATATCTCTAGCAAATATAGTTAAAACTAGTCTATTAGAATTGTTTACATATCTATTATAGGATCTCAATTGTCCCTCAATTAAAACATATTCCCCCTTCATTAAATCCATATTTACAATCAATCTCTCTGAAATGGTTACGGGAAGAATATCAATATAATCACTAAGCCTGGGTACTCCTAACTTAAAAGTATAAAAACCTTCCCCATACATTTCATGGCTAAATTTTTTTTCAGAAACTACTTTTCCTACAACTGTAATTATATTTGTGTCTATTACCTTATCAACCATTAAATCTCCACTCCCCCTTATTCTTATGTTTTATAAACAACTTATTTTATATCTATTCAAAAGATACTCATAATATGATTATTTTCAAAATACTATTTCTCTATCTCATCCACTAATATATGTTTAGAATCTTTCAATATATCACTACCTAAAAATAAAAACATATCATCTTTTTCTATTAAATTAAGTCCAGTTTGTATACATTCTTTTAAATTATAATATATATTAAAAGGAAATCTTTTTTCAGTAAATAGATACTTTATATTCTCTTCTATAAGCCTATCTTTCTTATCAATATAAAATATAACTTTCTTAATTCCTAATATAGGAATCCAATTTAATACTATTTCTAAGTTTTCTTTAATTGTATGTATTCCTTGGTCTATTTCAATCCCATTCAATAAGACTATATTCTTATATTTCAAATGCTGAATAGTTTCAAAAACACTACTATAATCTTCTGGATTCATACAAAAATTATCTATAGCTATAAAATCATCTTCATGAATTTTTTCCATTTTTCTATAAGATCCTTCTACATTTAATACTCCATATCTAATATCATCTATATTTAATCCATAGCATAAAGCTACAGATATAGCTGCCAATGCACTATATATATATTCTTTACCAAATAAGTTTATTTCTACTGGAAATTCTAATGGTTCAATAGTATCTTTATATAATGTTTTAATTTCTCTCTGAAGACAGAAATTAAATCTTATTGAGTTATTTATATCTAAACTAGAGGCATTGACTGTAGCCTTATTATTTAATCCATACGTTATAACCAATGCTTTATCATTACCTTCTAATAGTTCAATATTATTTTCGTTATCTATATTTAAAATAATAATACCATTCAAATATGTGAAAAAGAGCTTTTCCTCTTTTCTAAGTAAAATTTTGTATCCTATATTTGTACAAACAACAATATCAAAATTTATTTCTAAACTAGAAAGATGTTTCAAATTCTCAAAAGAAATGTTTATTATCCCTATATAAATGTTTTCACTAGAACTTAAAAAAGCTATATTTCCATTCTTGTTCTCATGTATTAAAGAAAATCCAGACTCCATAAAGATATTCTTTATTATGTTAAAAGTTACATATCCTTTCCCATTTTCAACTACCCCAATTAGACTTATATTTTCTTCTTTCATTACTATACACCCCTTCTAGTTTGTCTTTAGTGAATCTCTACTAATCTTTCTTTTTATGTTGTCTTCCTGTATTATCCATATAATAATCCTCTTTATATATAAGCTGAGAAATAGGAACTATTTCATATCCCTCTTCCTGAAGCTTTTCTATTACTAAAGGTAGATATTCACTTACATATTTAGCATTATTATGAAATAAAACAATAGAACCATTTTGTACATTTCGAGATACTCTATCAACTACTGGCTGAACACCTAATTCTTTCCAATCCAAAGAGTCTACATCCCACTGTATAGCATAATAGTTATTTTCTCTACAAACTTTTATAAGCCTATCGTTATAATCTCCAAAAGGTGGTCTAAAAAGTATTGGCTCTTCTCCTACTAATTTCTCTATTTTATTGCCAGTCTTATCTAGCTCTTTCAATATTTGTTCTTCTGAAAGTTTACTCATATAGGGATGAGTTGTAGAGTGATTTCCTATATCATGACCTCTTTCATGAATTTCTTTAACCTTTTCAGGATATTTATCTACCCAAAATCCTACTAAAAAAAAGGTAGTTTTTATCTCGTACTTATCTAGTATGTCTAATATTTCATTAGTGTATTCATCACCCCAAGCAGCGTCAAAACTAATAGCTACTTTTTTTTCTTTTGTATTCACCGAATATATAGGAAGTTCTTTCTTTTCAGAGAAAACTTCTATAATACTCATTTCATTAGTAAAACTAGTATAAACAATTGATATACATAAAATAACAACAACTATAAAAATTCTCATAGTCATGTGTTTCTTCGTATCCATACCCTTCAATTTATTCCCTCCTACTAAAAATAATAATTATTAATTCATGCTAATATTTTAAATATTAATTCTCTATATAATACATGATATGATTATAGAAGATGAAAATATTATTTTTTTAATTTTTTTTTACTTTTTAGTATTTAAATTAAAACCCTCCCACATAATACTAGGATATATTTAATATTAAAGGTTAAATTAATAATGCATCTCCTAAAAATAAGTTTAAAGGAGGATGAAAAATGGCAAGAAATAATAATATTATTGTTCCAGAAGCCAGAACTGCATTAGATCAATTAAAACTTGAAATAGCAAATGAATTAGGAATTCAAAATTATGATAGTATAGATAAAGGGAATCTAACATCTAGAGAAAATGGGTATGTAGGAGGATACATGGTTAAAAAACTTGTTGAAGATGCACAAAAAGAAATAGCTAAAAAGTAATTTTTCCCACAAAAGGAGAAGTGATTTTTCACTTCTCCTTTTAAATATGATATAATCTAATTTAAAATAATATTATTTTTTCGAAGAAGGTGTTAGAATGTTTATTGACAGTACTGAAGAGCTTGCCCAAAATAAGCTTCTCTTGCTCTATATAATAGATAAATCTGATGCTCCTCTTACAAATGGAGAAATCACTGAATTTGTATTGGAAAATAATTATATGAATTATTTCTTAGTTCAACAATTTTTAAGTGAATTAATTGAATCTAAATTTATTGAATACACTAAGAAAGAAGGAAAAGAACGGTATACTATATTAAAAAAAGGAAAACTTACCCTTAATTATTTTATTAATAAAATACCTAATGAAGTAAAAAAAGAT
Organism: Anaerosalibacter massiliensis; assembly: GCF_024623155.1. Classification (NCBI taxonomy): domain Bacteria; kingdom Bacillati; phylum Bacillota; class Tissierellia; order Tissierellales; family Sporanaerobacteraceae; genus Anaerosalibacter; species Anaerosalibacter massiliensis. Next base: position 44,057 of record NZ_JANJZL010000015.1, on the reverse strand, counting down.
ATAGATATAAAATTTCAAGTTAAAAAAGAAGAAATAGAAAGAGAGACTCAAATAATTGGAGATTATTATAAAAAAGGCAAGAATGAGTATGTGGTAAATTTGAAATTAGTAGAAAAAGATTCTACACTATTTAGTCTCTACTTAAATGTAGTCTCTAGTCAACAGGCAAAAATGATTTGCGACAATTGGAAATCAAGTCCAGACAAAGTTTATCAAGAAATATTGAACACTTTGATAAAATAAACTTATTTTATTAAAACTATACCATTAGGCTCTGAGCCTACTTTTATGTTTTTTATTATCTTATTATTACTTATATTAAATATAGTTAAAATATCTTTTGATATATTAGTTATAAACAATAATTTATTTCCATCCCAAAAAATTTTATTTGGCATTCCGTCCAAATAAATTTTTTTTATTATTTTATTATTACCTAAGTCCATTTTATACATATGTCCATCTTGAAGGCTTGTCAGAAAAAATATATCTCCTTTAATTTTTACCATATTACTAAAAATCCCTTCAATATCCAAACTTTTAACAATCTTGAGACTTTCTAAACTAAATACAGATATATTGCTATAGTCCGAAAAACCTCCATTGGAATAAGAAAGTATATACATATATTTTTTCTCTAAACATAATTTAATAGGATTGTTACTTAATTTTATTCTCTTATTTTTATTGTTTATTATATCTATTATATCTATACTATAGCTATTGTTATTAGCCACAAATATCTTTTCAGATGGCCTATATATTTCCATATCCTTAGGTCTATCTCCTACAGATATATTTTCTATAAGTCTAAATTTTTTCTCATCTACTATAGAAATTGAGTTAGAATCCTCATTTAATACAAACACAAAGCCATTATAATATTTTATAGTAGTCGGATATTTTCCTACAACTAGTACATCTTCAATTTCCATTTTATTTATATCAAGCTTAAAAATAGAGTTATTATAAGCATTTGCTAAATAGATTTTATTCTCTATACTACCTTTAACTAAGTCCCAAGGTCCAATAGGTTGACTATCTAGATATAAATTCATATTCTCTTTTCTGTTCAATAATGATAATAACGATATATTTTCTTTTTTATAATTTCTCTTTAAATCAATAAATGTAATAGAATCTTCACCTGTATTAGCCACAACTACTTTCCATTCCATTGTTAATTTTCACCTCCAACGCCTATATAAACAATCTATGCATTACTTTAAATGAAGGTGATTATTAAAAAAACAGATGCAAATTCGCATCTATTTTTTAAGTATATTCTCTATTAACTTTTCTTTATCTATCTTTAGGTTTCTCTTCTTTATTTCTATTATCATAGAGTTTATTATCATAGCTTCTTTCCAATACTCTTCATTGTTTTCTTTTTCTAATAGTTCTTTCAACCTATCTATTTTTCTACAAGTGTTTTCTATTAACTCCTCATCTTTCCACTTTTTAAAAGTTGGAAATTCTACTATATTCATAATAGACCTCCTAGAAATATTATATTCATATATATTCCCCTAAAGGCCTATTAATTACTAATTATTTAGTAAAATCTTTCTTACATCTCCTATAAGATATATAGAACCTGCAAATACAATTAAGTCATTTTCATTAGCTATACTAAAAGATTTATCTATTGCATCCTTAATATCCTTCTCTACTATTATGTTTTTATTAACCTTTTCAATCTCTTTAGCTAAATCTTCAGCTTCCGTTTTTCTTGGACTATCTATTTCAGTAATTATTATTTCATCTGCTAATGGCACTATGTTTTCTACCATATGAATTATATCTTTGTCTTTTAAAATACTTATTCCTAAAATCAATCTATTATATTTAAACAATTTTAACGAATCTACTAAAGCTCTTATACCTTGTGAATTATGTGCCCCATCTATTAAAAATGTAGGTTTTCTTTGTAATACTTCTAGTCTGCCCTTCCAAACAGTTTTTTCCAGTCCTCTTTTTATAGTCTCATTATCTATTCCTACAAGTCCATTATTTCTCAACATAACTATTGCAGATATTGCCAAGGAAGCATTATAAACTTGGTGAAGTCCTAAAAGGTTAATTTTCATATCTTTGAAAATAGTATTTTCATATTTAAAATCAAATATAGCTCCATATTCATTTAAATCTTTTATATCTATATTTTCTATAGGACATATTGAAAAATCTGCATTTTTCTTCCTTGCTGTCTCTATTAACGCTTTAACTGCCTCCTCTTTTTGTGGATAAAATAAAACTTTACCCTTTTCTTTGATGATACCAGACTTTTCCCTAGCTATTTTATATAAACTATCTCCTAATACATCCATATGATCATAATCAATAGTAGTTATAATAGAAAGTAAAGAACTGTCAATTACATTAGTAGAATCCAATCTTCCACCTAATCCTACTTCCAATACTGCAAAATCTACATTTTCTTCTTTAAAATACATAAAAGAAATAGCAGTAATTAATTCAAATACAGTAGGATGAGGATAGCCTTCCCTAACTATCTTTTCAGTTTTAGCCTTTACATTTTTAGTGATTTTAGCAAAGGTTTCATCTGATATGTCAACTCCATTTATTTGAATTCTCTCATTAAATCTTTCTAAATAAGGGGATGTGAACACACCTACTTTATAATCTGCTTCCCTTAATATATTAGATATATAAGAGACAGTAGAACCTTTTCCATTAGTTCCTGCAATATGAATACATTTTAAATGTTTTTGAGGATTTCCTAATTCATCCATTAATTTTTTTATTGTTTTCAATCCTAGCTTAGAGCCCAATCCTTCAGCTTCATGAATAAAATTTAAAGCTTCTTCATAATTCATATTTATTTCCTCCTAAGTACATCTACATTTATTTATACATGAATAAAAAAGGTGCATATAAATGATTCATAAGTAAGTAAGAAAATATTAGAAAGGTTAGATAAATTTTATAACCTTCTCTAATTTTTGTTTCTCTTGAAAATAATTTTGCAATATAATAACTAATTAAAACAAAAATAGCAGGAATAATAAATTTAGACCCTTTGAATATCATAATCTTAGGCATGAATTCAATAGTACTAGGATTATAGAAATCCTTTATAGTTACTATTTGAAATATGTAAAAAATAATCATTCCAACTATAACCATCTTGTCCCAACTTTTTCTCAATTTTTCATTTCTAATAGATAAATATACATACCATATAATAGCTGGTAGTATAGATAAAATTCTTACTACAAAAGATAAAAGAAAGTTATAACTTGTAATAACCGGAATTTCCTCTCCTATACTTTCTCTTATATTAGATTTTGTCACCTTAGTTGTTCTCTCTACAACAGATTTCTCTGTAGTTGCTCCTAATACCTTACTATACTCGCCTTTTTCTGGTTCATTCCAAAAAATATATTCATTATTTCCTTTTACATAACTTGGCCTATTAGACCAACTTTTAGTCTTTGAAAGCAATTTCCCACCTATAATACCTTTTTCATTCAATTGCAATTTTACCACATTTGAGGCATTTCTACTATATAAATCTAGATTAGTTGGAGCTGTAGTAATTATTTTTATTCCATCATTATTGCTACCAATTATAAGGGGTATACTTGAAAAATAACCTATTCCAAAGTTCATTCCATGATCAAGTCTTAAATCTTCAAAAATTTTACTAGTGTTTTTTTCATACCCATTTACTAAATAAGTAAATTTAGATTTGTCATCATTTTGAATAGTAATTATAGAATAGATATTCTTATCATCAGATGAAATAGCAATATCTCTTATTTTTATTTTCATATCATTTATTTCTTTAATCTTTACAGGCTCCATCCATTCATTATTCATATACTGACTAATAGTTATATTCTTGAGTCCTGTTTCCTTATCTTTATTCATTATCTGTAGATATAAATTATCCTTACTACTATATATTTTAAACTTTTCAATATTTGATAAATCCTTAGGTCCTTCTATATCTTTTATTTTGTCATCTTCAAACTTCTTTATTAAAACATTTCCATCTTCTTTCATCAGTGCCAAATAACTAATATTATGTTCTGAGAAATGATGGAAGTACTTTATTCTATTGAAACTATGTTGAATATTTATTCTATCATAGGAGTCTGAAATCTCTCCTACATATACTATATTTTTCTCATTATCTCTCCAATAAACTTTATTCCTATCAACAAATATTTCATCCATACTTATCTTATTAAAATTTAATTCATCTACATCTACTATTTTTTCATTTACAATATTCATTTCTTCATTATATATTTTAAATCCTACTTTATCTTGCCCCTTTTCATAGGGATACAATAAAAAAATATTTTTATGACTATCTATAGATGCTAAAGGATTTCTATTAAATAATATATTTTGTATAAATATATCTTTGCTCCAATTTTCAGAAGGAGGCATGGAGATTAATTTAACATTATAAACTATATGGAAAATTGAAATAATTAAAAAAATAATTATAAATAAAATAATTGTCTTTCTAATTTTTCTCACCCCTTATATTTTAGAACTTATATTAATATTATATAATAATTGGCTGAGTTTTTACCCAGCCAGTTATAAAAAAATTATTTAAATATTTTCTTTAATATACTCAAGTCTCTCTAGTACTTTTTCCATCATATCTTTATATTTTATCTCTTTTTGTCTTTCAGCCTCTACTATATTTTCAGGAGCTTTATTTAAAAATCCTTCATTAGAAAGTTTTCCTCTAACTCTTTTTAATTCTCCTTCTAATTTTTCTTTTTCTTTCTCTAATCTTTCTAATTCCTTTTCAAAATCAATTAGATCTTTTAATGGTAAAAATATTTCTGATCTATCCATTACTATTTGTATATTGTCCTCACCTATTTTATCTTTATCTTCTTCTATTTCTATATCTTGAGCATACGCTAAGTTTATAAAATATCTTTCCCCATATTCTAATATGGATTTTACACCTTCATCCTTAGTAATAAATATAACTTTAGACCTTCTAGAAGGTGCTACATCCATTTCTGCTCTTACATTTCTAATACCCTTTATCGCTTTCATTATATATACTATTCTTTCTTCTGAGTCTTTAAAATTATATTCATCTTTATATTCTGGCCATGAACTAATTATTAAAGCCTCCATATTCTTAGGTAAATGACTCCATATTTCTTCTGTTATAAAAGGCATAAAAGGATGGAGTAGTTTTAATATATCTTTTAATACAATCAGGAGCACTTTTTGTGCTGTATGGTTGCTATCTTCGTTGTCACCATATAATCTTGGCTTAACCATTTCTATATACCAATCACAATATTCATCCCAAATAAAATCATATATCTTTTGTCCAGCAATACCTATTTCATATTTAGATAAATTTTCTGTCATTTCCTTAGTTACATTGTTTACTCTAGATAGTATCCACCTATCTTCCTCTTCTAAGTTTTCTAAGTTCAATTCCTCATCTATTACATCTTCATCTAAGTTCATAAGCACAAATCTAGTAGCATTCCAAAGTTTGTTTGCAAAATTTCTATTGGCTTCTACTCTCTCCATATAAAATCTCATATCATTGCCAGGAGAATTTCCTGTTATCAATGTAAATCTCAATGCATCTGCACCATATTCATCTATAACTTCTAATGGGTCAATTCCATTACCTAAGGATTTACTCATTTTTCTACCTTGTTCATCTCTTATAAGTCCAGTTAAAAATACATCCTCAAAAGGCAATTCTCCCATTTGCTCTATTCCTGAGAAAACCATTCTAACAATCCAGAAAAATATAATATCATATCCAGTTACTAATACATTAGTAGGATAAAAATATTTTAACTCCTCTGTTTTTTCTGGCCAACCTAAGGTGGAGAATGGCCACAATGCAGAAGAAAACCAAGTATCAAGGGTATCTTCATCCTGATGAATATTAGTACTATTACATTTGCTACACTTTTCTGGAGCTTCCCTAGAAACCATTATTTCATCACAATCTTTACAATAGTATACTGGCAGTCTATGTCCCCACCAAAGTTGTCTTGAAATACACCAATCTCTAATATTTTCTAGCCAATGGGAATAAATTTTGCCGAATCTCTTAGGAATAAATTTCAAATTTCCATTTCTATAAGCCTCAAGGGCTGGCTTTGCTAAAGGTTCCATTTTCACAAACCATTGTTTAGATATTATAGGTTCAACTACAGTCTTACACCTCTCACAATGACCTACATTATTCTCATGGTCTTCTATTTTTAATAAATATCCCTCTTTATCTAAATCTCTGACAATCTTCTCTCTAGCTTCATATCTATCAAGTCCCTCATATTCTCCACCATTTTCATTTATTGTAGCATCATCATTCATAATTTTGTATTGACCTAGATTATGTCTGTGGCCAACTTCAAAATCATTTGGATCATGGGATGGTGTTATCTTAACAGCACCAGTACCAAATTCCATATCTACATACTCATCTGCTACTATAGGAATTTCCCTATTCACTAGTGGAAGTATGGCATATTTTCCAACTAATCTAGTATATCTTTCATCTTCTGGATGTACTGCTATAGCTAAGTCTCCTAAAATCGTTTCTGGTCTGGTAGTTGCAATAGTTATAAAGTCTTCACTATCTTTTATAGGATATTTTATATGCCAAAGATGTCCATGGGAATCCTCATGGTCCACTTCTGCATCAGAAATAGCTGTTTTACAAGTTGGACACCAATTTATTATTCTATCTCCTCTATAAATAAGGCCTTTGTTATAAAGTCTTATAAATACTTCTTCTACTGCATTACTTAAACCTTTATCTAATGTAAATCTTTCCTTGGACCAATCACAAGAAACACCTAATTTTCTTAATTGATTATTTATATTGCCTCCATATTCTCTAGTCCAATCCCATGCTTCTTCTAAAAATTTTTCTCTTCCTAAATTTTCTTTACTTTTTCCTTCTTTTTTCAATTTTTCCACTACTTTAGCTTCAGTAGATATACTAGCATGATCTGTTCCTGGAAGCCATAATGCCTCATATCCTTCCATTCTCTTCCATCTTATCAATATATCTTGTATTGTATTGTTTAAAGCATGCCCCATATGAAGATTTCCAGTAACATTTGGTGGAGGCATCATAATTGTAAAAGGTTCTTTTTCTTTGTTTACATCAGCCTCAAAATATCTCTTGTCATTCCAAAACTTATAAATTTTTTCTTCAAAATCCTTAGGATTATATGTCTTAGGTAAATTTTCAATCATATTATAAATCCTCCTTTTAAATATAAAAAAACCCTCATCCATATATAAGGACGAAGGAAATTTTCGCGGTACCACCTTAGTTTCCATAGCTAAAAACTATGGCTCTCAAATATATAACGGTATTAACCGTTCAAACCTACTAAGATTCAGCTTGAAAACTCAGAAGCTACTTTCAGAAAACATTGCCTAGAAAAGTCTTTCAGCCTATGGACTATTCTCTCTATATAGGATATATTCTTACTCCTCTTCTTCATAGTCTAAATATAGGGTTATTCATTTAGTTATAGTTATTATATATAAGTATCCCCTTATTTGTCAACAATTTAAGCTTCATCTTTATCTCTCATAATAGTTTTAAATATAGTTAGATAATTTAAAAAAGCAAATAAGTGGAAAGTTATTGCAATATATAATAATATATTTGTCATCATCTGCGATAAAGACAAAATTACAGAAATTATTGCTACATAGAAAGAAAAAGTAGCTACCTTCCCAAACTTATTTGCAGGTATTACCTTTTCTCCTCCAAAATAATATAATATACCACCCCCCACTATAAGGGCTAATTCTTTCATTCCCAATACGATTAAAATCCATGGAGGAATTAGTCCATAAGAATTAAAGCTTACTAAAACTGCAAAGGTAGTTAGCTTATCTGCCACAGGATCAAGGGCTGTTCCAAGTTTTGTTATCATATCGTATTTTCTTGCTATATATCCATCTAGTATATCTGTTATCCCTGATAATATAAGTACTATACCTGCATAAACTATTCTCTTTTCAAGAGTAGAATAAAAAAATAACAAATAAATAGGTATTAAAAAAATTCTACTTAATGTAAGGCCATTTGCTAAATTCATATTATTCTCCTTTTCCATTATTTTTGTAACTCTTTATCTATTATAATCATATAATAAAAATAATCTAGTCTCCATTAATTTTTAGGAGGGATTCTAATGAAAAAAAGTATTAAACTTTTTTCCTTGGTATTAGTATTGACAATTTTTATAAGTTTTAGTTTAACTGGATGCAAAAAAAACAATTTAAAAACTATTAAACTTATAGAAGTAACTCACTCTTTATTTTATACCCCTCAATACGTAGCTATAACTCAAGGATTTTTTGAAGAAGAAGGACTTGAAATTGAACTGATTAATGGAAAGGGAGCAGACAAATGCATGACTGCACTACTAAGTGGAGAAGCAGATATTGGATTCATGGGACCAGAAGCGTCAGTATATGTGTATAATCAAGGAAAATCAAACTATGCTATTAATTTTGCTCAATTAACACAAAAAGATGGCTCTTTTCTTGTAGGAAGAGAAAAAGAAGAAAACTTTAAATTTGAAAATTTAAAAGGAAAAACTATTATTGGAGGCAGAAAAGGTGGCATGCCAGAAATGACCTTAGAATATGTCCTCAAAAAACATGGACTAGAACCAGGAACTGATGTAAATGTAAGGACCGATATTCAATTTGATGTCATGGCAGGAGCCTTTACTGGAGGAGAAGGAGATTATGTAGCCTTATTTGAACCAGTAGCTGCTACATTAGAAAAAGAAGATAAAGGTCATGTAGTTGCTTCTATTGGAGAAGAAGCTGGCTATCTTCCGTATACATGCTATTCTGCAACAAAGGATTATATAGATAAAAATGAAGAAACAGTCCAAAAATTCACCAATGCTATATATAAAAGCATGCTTTGGGTCCAATCTCATAGTGTAGAAGAAATAGCCAAAGCTGTAAAACCCCAATTCCCTGATACTGATGATGAAGTACTTATAGCCCTTATAACTAGATATAAAGAACAAGACACTTGGAAGCCAGATTTGATTCTTACGGAAGAAGGATTAAATCATATGATGGATATTATGGAAATAGCAGGAGAACTAGAAGAAAGAGCAGATTATAGCGAAATAGTAATAACTAAATTTGCTGAAAAAGCAATGAAGAAAATAACCAAGTAATTAAAAAATCTATTTGTAGCAAATAAAAATGAATTATTTATTTTTATTTGCTACAAAACTATGATCATATATTTTATAGAAAATCTTATATATTAAAAAACCTAGTACTCCACCTAAAACATTTAAAATTATATCATCTACATCAAATTGTCCAAGACCTGTTATTAACTGTATAACTTCAAAAGTTAGACTGATTATAAATGCAATTTTAAATATTTTTTTAAGTTCCTTTAGTCTTTCCTTAAGTAAAGGTAATAAAAATCCTAAAGGCATAAATGCAATAATATTGCCCAAAATATTTGATACACTTATATTAAATCCTATATCTCCAGTTGAGTACTCATAAATAGTCCTAAAAGGTATAAAATTGCTAAAGTATAATATTCTTCTTTTTAAATTAGCCATATTGTTGTTTTTAAGAATTTCAACTGACATAGGATATTTAAAAAGTATCACCTTAATTAGCAATAAAATATATAAACAAAATAAAATCCAAAGAATAGTTTTAAAAGTTTTGTTTTTCACGCTGTCCCCCCTAAAAATCATATTAATCCTAATACACTTTAAACATATTTTTTATAGTCCTCTTTTTTAAAAGATGTATATATAATATTTTATATATTAAATAAAACATTGTAATTGATATATTGAATACACTAAATGCAATAAAAGTATATTTAAACTGAGACATTCTATCTATAAAATCAATAGAAAAAGGTGGAGCATTTAAATAGCAATAATTTGAGTTAGTTAATTTATTAAAAATAAATATTATTCCATGATATATATTAGTAAAAGTTAAAACTGACTCTAAACTTTTCTTATCTACAATATGTTTTTCAACTACTAAAAAATAAACTCCTGACCACAATAATAATCCATGTCCTACAAAAAATGATATTCCAGTATAGTGGGGAAATCTAAAAGGATCTAGAACTGGAGATGCAAGAGCTAAAACAGCACCAATCATTCCCCAATAACAGCAAATATTTTTATAAAATTTCTTCCCACTATTAAAAGCAAATATAGTAAAAATAATTGCTAATCTACAATTATAAAGGGGTAAACTCTCATGAATTGTAAAATATCCTGAAATCTTATACCATGAATATAAAACAATTTGTTGTATAGCCAATATAGTGATTATAAAAGTCTTAAATATCTTTTTATATTTATCCTCTCTTAACTCATTCCTATATTTAAAAATTAATTCTATTCCAAGTAAAATAAATAATACTATAATCCAATGTATTGTAGAACCTGTTGAGAAAATATAATCATCTGGTGTTCCTCTAAAAAAGTATTTTATATTGTCCAACATATAACCCCCTGCATTTTAAAAAGTTATAGGAATTTATCCTATTTTTATATAAGGACAAATTCCTATAAAAATTATACTATAAATTATTAAATTTTACATTAAATATTTTTATATTCCTCTTTTCGCATATAAATTTTCTTCTGATATTTCACTTATTTCTAACCCTTCCATTGCATTTCCTAAATTTCTTGAAACTTCAACTAATTTTTTAGGATTATTATAGTTTTTTGTGGCTTCTACAATAGCCTTAGCCATTTTTTCTGGATTAGAAGATTTAAATATTCCTGAACCAACGAATATCCCATCACAACCAAGTTGCATCATAAGTGCTGCATCAGCAGGTGTAGCAATTCCTCCTGCTGCAAAATTAACTACAGGTAATTTTCCATTTTCAGCTACATATAAAACTAAATCATAAGGTGCTGCCATTTCTTTAGCAGCAGTCATAAGTTCTTCCTTAGGCATATTTTCTAATTTTCTTATTTGTGACATAACAGTTCTCATATGTCTTACTGCCTCTACTACATTCCCTGTTCCTGCCTCTCCCTTAGTTCTTATCATTAAAGCTCCTTCACCTATTCTCCTCAAAGCTTCTCCTAAATTTCTTGCACCACAAACAAAAGGTATTCCAAATTTTTTCTTATCAATATGATAATTATCATCTGCAGGTGTTAGTACCTCACTTTCATCTATGTAATCTACACCTATAGCTTCAAGAATCTGTGCTTCTACAAAATGACCTATTCTTACCTTTGCCATGACAGGAATTGAAACAGCTCCTAATATTTCTTCTATCAACTTAGGGTCAGACATTCTTGCTACTCCACCATCTTTTCTGATATCTGCTGGAACCCTTTCTAATGCCATAACTGCTACTGCACCAGCTTCTTCTGCAATTTTTGCCTCTTCTACATTTACTACATCCATTATTACTCCGCCTCTAAACTTCTCATTTAATTCTAATATTTTCTCATTCATAAATACACTCCTCCTTATTTATACATAAACCAATACACTTTTATTAATCACTTTCATTGTATGCATACAATAAGATTTTGTCAATACACTTTTATCAAAAAATACATAAAAAATAGAGAGTGCAATTTGTACTCTCTATCTTCTTGGAATAAATCCAACTTTTTTATATACTTTTCTCAATGTCTTTCTAGCTACTATTTCTGCCTTTTCTGCTCCTTCTTTATATATCTCTTCTAAATAATCTTTATTTTTCATGTAGTAATCATATTTTTCTTGAAGAGGTTTTAACCCTTCCACAACTACTTCCGATAAGTCTTTTTTAAATTGTCCATATCCAGTACCTTCATATTTTCTTTCAATCTCTTTAATAGAATCTCCACTAAATGCAGAATAGATATTTATTAAATTTTTAACTCCTGGCTGTTCATCTCTGTATTTTACCTCACCATAGGAATCTGTTACAGCTCTCTTTATTTTTCTATTTATAGCATCTGGTTTGTCTAATAGAAGAATATAGCCATTTTCATTGTCATCAGATTTAGACATTTTAAATTCTGGATTTTGGAGACTCATAATTCTTGCTCCTACCTTTTTAATCAATGGGTCTGGAACTTTAAAAGTTTCACTGTACCTATTATTAAATCTTTCAGCTAAATCCCTTGCCAATTCTAAATGTTGTTTTTGATCTTCTCCTACAGGTACTAAATCTGCTTGATATAAAAGTATATCAGAAGCCATTAGTACAGGATAAGTAAACAGTCCAGCATTTAAATTTTCTTCGCTTCTTTTAGATTTTTCTTTAAATTGGGTCATTCTGTTAAGCTGACCCATGTAAGTTATGGTATCTAGTACCCAAGTAAGTTCAGCATGAGGACTAATATGAGATTGAATAAATATAGCGGATTTTTTTGGATCTAATCCACTAGCTAAATATAAAGCAAGTAAATCTAAAGTATTTTTTCTTAAGTCCTTTGGAACTTGTGGAACAGTTATAGCATGAAGATCAACTATACAATAAAAACAATTATAATCATCTTGAAGGTCTACCCAATTTCTAATAGAACCTATATAATTTCCAATAGTCAACGCTCCTGAAGGTTGCACTCCACTAAATACTGTCTTTTTCTCTTCCATAAAAAAACCTCCTATTTCTAATTTATATAAATAAAAAACCTTCCATCTCAAAAAAGAGACGAAAGGTAGTTTCCGTGGTACCACTCCAGTTGGCTAAAAGCCCACTTTAATCTTTAACGGTGATAAGCCGTAAAATCCTACTATATTTCAGATTTAATCTCCCAAGTCCATTCAATATAAGAGTATCGCCAAGTTTCCACCATTCTTGACTCTCTATAGACCCTTCTTATATATACTACTCTTGGTCATAGATTTCATATTTACCTATTAATATACATTATATATAATTTTCTAAAAAAGTAAACAGTTTTATTCCACATATTCATCTAATACTAAACTTAATATATAAGCATATGATAGTGGATTTTTATTTATTTCTTCTCCAAAAACATATAATATTTCCTCAGCCTTGTCTTTCAAACTTTTATCATCAGTTAGTTTAAATAATTTCATCATATTTAAAGTCCCTATGGAATTTCCTGAAGGAATTGCTCCATCATATATACTTTTAGGCCTTATTACAAGCTTTTCTCCATCATTACCATATAAGAATAATCCTCCGTTTTTGTTATCCCAAAATAATTTCAACATATCCTCGTTTAATTTTAAAGCTTTTTCAAGATAGTTTTCATTCCTTGTTGACTCATATAATTCAATAAGCCCCCATATAAGGAAACTATAATCTGGTAATAGTCCTAAGTTATAACTTTCTCCTTTAGAATAAGTGGATAAAAGCCTTCCATCTTCTCTTGATAAATTGTTAAATATAAAATCACAAGCCTTCTCTGCTCTAGTTATATACTCTTCTTTTTTTAAGATCCTACCACTATAAGCAAGAGATGCAATCATAAGTCCATTCCAAGAAGTAAGAATCTTTTCATCCCTATGAGGATGAACCCTTTTTTCCCTATAATCAAATAATTTTTTTCTAATACTTTCTACCCTTTTAAAAGTTTCCTTGTCTATAAAATATAAATCCTTCCCTATTAAATTCGGAATACTTTTTCCTTCAAAATTACCTGATTTAGTTATATCATAGAAACTAGAAATAAATTCTCCATCTTCTTCTCCTAGTATATCAATTATTTCATCATAATCCCAAACATAAAACTTTCCTTCTACCCCTTCTGAATCTGCATCTAATGCTGAGTAAAATCCTCCTTCATCTGAAGTCATATCTCTAAATACAAATTCATATATTTTCTCAGCTATTTCTTTATATAATTCCTCTCTAGTTATATGACAAGCTTTTGAATAAGCAATTCCTAATAGTGCATTATCATATAGCATTTTTTCAAAATGGGGAACAAGCCATTTTTCATCTACAGAATATCTGCAAAATCCAAACCCTATATGGTCAAAAATTCCCCCTTTATACATACTATCTAAAGTAACTTTAGCCGTATAAACAGATTCACTATCATTGTTTTTTGCTCCATAATCTAATAATAAAAATATATTTTGAGGTATAGGAAATTTAGGTCTTCTTCCAAAACCTCCATATATTCTGTCAAAAGTATTTTTCAATTCTTCAATTGCTTCATCTAGTTCTGTTTTTCCTACTTTTCCCTTTGAATAAGTAAGATATGAATTTTCTATTGCATTTAATATATGATTACTTTCTTCAATTAGTTCATTCTTACTTTTCTTCCATAAATCATTCATTTTATTCAATATTTCAATTAATCCAGTATATCTATAACTTGATTTTTTAGGAAAATAGGTCCCAGTATAAAAGGGTTTTCCATCAGGAGTAGTGAATACATTAAGTGGCCACCCTCCACTACCTGTTAAAGCTTGAGCAAAAGTCATATATACTTCATCAATATCTGGTCTTTCTTCTCTATCCACTTTTATAGGTATAAAATATTTATTTAAAAGTTCTGCCACTTCTTCATCTTCAAAGGATTCTTCATTCATTACATGGCACCAGTGACAGGTAGAATAACCTATAGATAAGAATATAGGTTTATCTTCTCTATTAGCCTTTTCAAAGGCTTCATCTCCCCATGGATACCATTGTACTGGATTGTATGCATGTTGAAGTAAATATGGCGACTTTTCATGAATTAATTTATTTGGAGTTTTATTATTATTTACATTCACAAAATCAGATCCCTTCTTTATATCCTGTTATATAAATTCTACCCATGATAGTAGGAAGATATGCTAAAAACAAAAAAATCCTGTGCTTAAATTTATATTGCACAAGATTATTTGTTTAATGGTACTAGCATAATATTATAGATACAGTTTTCCAAACACCTTAAGAGTGAGAAAATAATTCCAAGAAAATATCATAAAATTTGTTCGAGAAAATGTGTCTACTATATTGATGTAGGTCCAGTATGTAAGAAGTTTAGACCATTTCCATCGAAGAATAAGGTTGAAAATAGAGAAAACATAATCAATAGAGACTTCTCTACAACTGGTATCAATCAGAAATGGGTAACCGATATTACATATATTCATACAATTAAAGATGGTTGGTGCTATCTAGCTTCAGTTATGGATCTTAATAGTAGGAAGATAGTTGGATACTCTATGTCTAAAAATATAGATACTACATTGGCTATAAAAGCCTTAGATAATGCCTATAAACTTCAGAAACCTGCTGAAAGTCTAATTCTTCATAGTGATTTAGGAAGTCAATATACAAGTTATGAATTTGGAGAATATGTTAAAAATCACAAGCTAATTCACTCCTTTAGCGGTAAAGGAAATCCCTATGACAATGCTTGTATAGAATCCTTTCACTCAGTATTGAAGAAAGAAGAAGTTAATCTAGTTAAATATTTTGACTTTGATGCTGCTAGACTTGCAATATTTGAATATATAGAGTCATGGTATAACAGAGAAAGAATACACAGCTCTTTAGGTTATATTACTCCCCAAGAGTGGGAAGATAAGTCTAAGAGGGTTTCATAAATTTTATTCGGGAAAATGTGTCTACTATATTGACATAGGTCAAATTATCATAATGCCCAATTCTCGCATGTGCACCATTTTTTGACGATTCTGTTTATTTTTCTTTATTGGTTGAAGCCACAGCATGTTCCTTGATAATTGCATCACAAAAGATTACGATTAAATGCTCTCTATCAAAGTCTAGGACTTGAAAACCTTTGCGAAAACGCGAGAGCTGGAATTTTTGCTTACTGCGGCGGCAGCCTCTTTTGTCATTGCAATAAGACTATCCTGCGTCAAATCATTCGTATAAGTATATATAGCATTAAATCCAGTGACTATTCACATACACACACTATAGTCCACTCTAGAGAAGGCTGTATCAATTATACCGTTTTTTGCGGCTATCCCATTCTTGCGGTTTTCCTCAACAAATATTTCTGCAAAATCTCCGACCGTGGAAAGAGCGACTATTAATTCATCATGCAATCAAGACTCTATCAACATTTACTGACGTCTCTTCTCTGTATATGACTAACTAGTGGTCATATTTGCACAATCTCATCACAACAACCTTTAACATATTCGTCATGTGTTACAATGATGATAATTTTATCGCTCTTTATTTTCTGTAAATAGTTAATGAACTTCCTAGTGGTATTCATATCTAAAGCTGAGGTTGGTTCATCGAAAATCATCACTTCAGGGTTTTTATATAGTACTTTTAAAATGGATATTTTTTGTTTTTCACCTCCAGATATATTGGTATTTTTTTCGTTAATGATGAATGAAAAGCTGTTTTGGTTAATGAAGCTCTCCATATTCAAGATTTTTATACATTCATCCAGCGAAACCGTTCTGCTGTTCGCACACATATTATCAGTATTCTTCAACAAATCAATGCCGTTTATACTAGCGTTATCATTGTAATCAAGGTTATATCTAATGCTGTCATTGATTAGTAATGGCTCTTGTTCTGCGAATCCAATTAATCTTTTTCTAGTTGTAACCATATCTATTTCGCGAATACATACATCATCATATTTTATTTCCCCATCGTATTCATGAATGTAAAGCCCCATTATCAGACTAATAATGGTAGATTTACCTGCTCCATTCGGACCAGATAATGCATACATATTCCCTTTTGAGAATTTAGCACTAAAAGAATCAATTACATTTTCCACTCTAACTTGTGCCGTATCAAACGCCCTATCCTCTACAATCGTCTCTTGTTCTTGATTCGAGCTACTCGCTTCACATGCATAATTATTGTTTGGGAAAGTATTATAATTAAAACTTATGTCTAACAGCTCAATCCTATCTATACTCTCAACAATCTTTTCTCCATAACTCTCGCCTCTACACTTAAGGATATCTTTAATTCTATTATAAGAACCCATTGCATTTTGATATGTAGCCCCTAAACCAAAGAAATATCTACTTGCGTTAAGCATCATACTAAAGTAACTGTTGAAGATAGTAAACATACCCACAGTAAAATTTCCATTAAATATTTGTAATCCACCAATCACAAATAAAGTTATCTGAGCAATTGAAGCTATCATACCTTCCAAGCTTGAATACACGAAATTCGCTTTCTGGCTGTGTATAGCGGTTGCTTTAAAATCTGTAAAGCTATCTTCTGCTCTTTTGTTCAGCTCAGATTGAATAGAATTTATCTTTATGAGTTTAATGTGTTTTAACTGCTCATATAACTTTGAAATAAATTTTGCCTGACTCTCCTTAAAGACCAATCCTGCTTTGTAAAGCCATTCCCTAAGAGCTAGATAAAGAGTTATGTATACTAAAATAAATCCAATCATTAGCACTGTAATTAACCAGTTATTAGCTAGTAATATCACAAACGGCACAACAATTAGTATAATGTTTGTTATTACTCCCTGTAGTGTTGTTAGGCAGAAAGTAATAAGGTTATAGGAATCACCATTGAAACGTTGATTTAAATACATACCATCTTTTTGGTTAATAAATGACAAAGACAAACTTTGGACATGTTTAATTACTCTGATGTTTAAATCATAACCCATCTGAACTTGCATTTTTGTATACATAATGGAAGTTATATAATCCTTGAGTATTTTAAGTATGCTCAGTCCTCCAAAAATTATACAAAAACGAAAAATAACACTTTTATCGGCACTGATGACTAGATCGTCTAAAAAATTTCCTATAACATAGGGGGATATAATGCCTATGGCAGAGGACAGAAGTGTCAGTGCTATATAAGCTACAATAGTATATTTCTGTGATAGCAAGTACGGCTTGCAGAAAAAGAAAATTTTCATTGATATCACCTGATCCTATTATTCAATATCATGTGGTAAAGTCAAATTATTTGTCATAGCTAATATCCCCTTCATTATTTTGTCCCTTGACTTGCTATCTAAAAACAAGAGATTGTTGTAAAGTAGCGGTCCAATTTCAGATTTTGCCAGATCCTCTTTTTTCAGAGAAACAGCTAACTTTCTTACTTCCTTTATGAAAGCTGAATTTAATGCTACATTGGCATTATTAATCTCATTTAATCTATCTATGAGAGGATAGAGATTATTTACAAGCTCTGAACAACTATCAAAAATAATACTGTTCTCTTTTCTATTATAGCTTGCATCGCCTAAAGCTTCCACAACATCCGGGTTATTGAATTCAATCGCAATTTCGTTACTGTCTTCAGATAAGCAAATATCCCAATTTAAGCTTAACGAACATTTTATACAATAGGCTATCTTCTCATAAAAATGAATTCTGTCTATTTGATTCATCTGGAAATAGCTCTTGACACAGCACGTTTGACGGTAGGGGTTAAAACAATTAGCCTCATACACTGCTTCCCTATCACCAGTGACAAGTATTACAGGTATTCCTTGGGCCCCTAGCCACCTAGTATATAATTCAACCTCACCGATAGGAATCCTTGCTTGGAGCTTTGTGCAAAATGAGGAGATTAATTTAAAATCAAAACGTAGTGTGTGTGGTAAAATACCAGGACTTCCATTCATACCATGAAAACCAGCAAGTATCGCAAAGTCATATTTTTCGTCGAAAGATAAATTTTCCACCTTTGAGACGATCCTTACATCACCTCTACCAAAATCTCCATGCGTAATGATTTTTCGTGAAATCAGATTGCCCTCGTCATGCGCGTCACAAACCGTGATTTTTGTAACGTCGTTCTCAAAGAGAGTCTTGATATACACTTGAATTTCAGAAGTGTACAATTCAACGCAATCATCAATATTTTTCAAATCATATATATCGGTAATACCTTCTATATCAGCGATTATAAGTGCATGCACCATATGCTTGTCCTCCCTTAATTTGAACTCCTTCAAAGGAATTTCAATTTCTAATTGCATAGCGTTCAGTCTTATTTTATTCACATTCTGTTTTGGCGGCGTAAAACATCGGTAAAATATTGTGAATCTGGTTTTTGATGGAGAAGCATTCTGGCTTATAGAAGTCACTATAATCATTTAAGGATACAGGACAACCTCCTCCACACAACAAAGAGTACCTACATTCTCTGCACTCTGAAATGTTTTCAATACTTCGATTG
This sequence comes from Anaerosalibacter massiliensis, assembly GCF_024623155.1. Classification (NCBI taxonomy): domain Bacteria; kingdom Bacillati; phylum Bacillota; class Tissierellia; order Tissierellales; family Sporanaerobacteraceae; genus Anaerosalibacter; species Anaerosalibacter massiliensis. The sequence goes on along the minus strand of NZ_JANJZL010000015.1, from coordinate 24,922 downwards.
CGAATGCTATTCTCAAACCATTCCACAACAGGGTAATATTTGCCTATTGCAAGCGGTTTTTTACCAACTGATAATAAACATGGGTAAATATAACCGTATGGGTCAACAATAGGCCCACTATAGTGTGCAGAACAGAAAGAATAGGTGGGTCTAAGCTTCGCACCTGTAGTTAACGCATTGAGAATTGGACTGAATCTACTAAGAATCTGATTCATTTGTATCCGTCCTTCTGAACTATATTCAATATCTGCTTTATATAAGTCCATAAACATATTGTTTCTATCAGTGGATAACATTTCTATCATGGGGGATATTTCAAAGCTTAGTAAACTTTCATACATCTTGAATTGATCCAGAAGCTTTGTTCTTAGAGCGATACATTCATTAAAATTACTATAATCTAAATTCATCCTTATTCGAATAGGAATATTTCTCTCCAAACATTTCTCTATATTGGTTAAGATTTTCCTAAACGTAGGCCTTCCATTAGCTAAAAACCTACGACTGTCATGTGTCTCTTCATCGCCATCTAATGTGATCATGATGTATGAAATCTTGATCTTTGATAGCAGGTTAAGAAATGCGTCTAGATAATAGCCATTTGTAGTAATATTATATATCTTGTCAGGGGCTCTATAGATTATATACTCCAAAGCTGGCATATTTTTAGACAATAATGGTTCACCACCGAACAAACCGATTGTCTTCAGGGAATCTCCTACCAAGTCAAAGGCGGCGTCAATTAAGACGCGATCCATTATAGTCTTTCTTGGAGCAGAGTTCAGGGATCGTGAATCATCATTACCACCAAATGTGAAATCTTCAAAACAATATGGACATCGGAAATTACAGTCATAAGTCATTACAAATGTTATATTGGTATTATTCGCCTTGATTTTAGCGTGTTTTTCACGTAAAGCGCAAATGATTTCTTCTTTTTTTTCCCTCTCCTCTTTATGGCTGTTACATAAATACCCTCGCGATTTTAGTTTGTTAAATAAAACTTCTTCGTAATTGCCCACCGGAACAATCTCATCACATTCATGCCATTTAGCAATTATAGCTAAAGTTGAATAGTCTATCCTGTCTATAATACCGTTAAGCGAATTTATTAAGAGATATTTATCACCAATTTCAGTAATTATTAAGTTTTTTATAAGTTTCATTCCTTCTCCTCCAGTTTCTATGTTTCTTTAGATTTTTATTACCGTATCCAGCGATAATCATATTCTAGATTATCAAGAATATCCTCATCTGCATAAATTCCACATGACATTTCTGCATTTTTTGTTCGAGCAGATATTGGGCACCCACCCAAACATATAAATTTATATGCGCATTTTTTACATCTTTCATTTCTCATAACACTACGGTTTAGAAGATTGGATACAGCAGTCTCATCGATACTGATATTAGGAAAATACGTGCCAACTACACCGTCATTTTCGTCAACGCAGTCACAAAAATACACTTTCCCATTGCAGGAAAAATAATAATTTGCGAGGAACTGACTGTTACACCTTTGATATTTTGGCATATAAGGCTCATTTTTAGGTCTATTAAGAACCTTAAACAACGTCGAATAGCTTGGAAATGTGGGTGAAATCGGGTTAAGGCCTGCTATGTACTTTTGTATTTTTCGAATATCGTATTTATTGTTGGATTCTTCGGATATATCTAATGAATTTTGATAATCAAGCGTTATCCCCGGAAGGTGCTCGTAATATGGTGAGTTTGAGATATCATTTTCTTCTAAGAAATCTTTAAATTCTTCAAATCTTCGATAATTTGTTTTGTCTAAAGTCGTTTTGATTTTTATGTTTACCCCATCAGTTAATAACTTTTGCACACCGGAGATTATTTCGTCGTATATTCTATTATCTGGTTTCACGCCAGAAAAACGGCGATTCATATGTACATCCTTTATCCCATCTATTGAAATATGAATCTCCCCAAATCTTGAAAGAGGAAGATCATCGTAATATTTCAATAGATTCACACCATTTGTAAACAACAAGAGTTTTGACTTCTCCCATTTTGAAGCTATGTAATTTATCAAGTCGACAGTACCTCTATTTATCAGTGGTTCACCGCCAGTTATCCTAATATATGGGGTTTCAGCAATTTTGTTTTTATCATCAGCATAGGTACTATAAAATTCAAAAATAGCATTCACATGGTCTTTTGTCATATTCTGACCACTGTTTAAGCGTGAACGTACATAACAATAAGAACAACTCATGTTACATGCTCTTGTCAACTCTATAGAAAATCTATAATCTTCAGCATACTTGTTTTTTAGATTAAAATATCCCGACTCAATTAGTTTATCTTCGATAAGTCTACGTGTCTCATCTATCAGAAACTGTTTCTCAATGATTAACTTATTGTATAATTCAGCTTCAGCTTCATTGAAAGAGGCTGGCCTATCCTTATTACTCATACTTCTTACTAAGGCGACTTCATCATCGTTAAGTAACCTTCTCCTACCCGAAAGCAGGTTAACCAGAAAAGGTTGAAACTTATCCGAGTTTTTGTTTACCAATAAATTGTTAAAGATTAACACAGTTATACCTCCACCATTTTTGTTTTTGTGAAAAAACAGTCGTTCTTAACTCTTGTTAGTTTCTGTAGCCTTCTTTAAAATCCTCATTCCATCACTTAATAAGCCTTTGTAAGGCCAAAACAAGTACTTCATCGGAACCACAGTGCCAACAAATTGAAATACATTCGCCCGAAAAGTAAATCCCAAAAACCAAACTAAATTGGGCTGTTCGAACTTTAGTTCGTTAGCCTTAATGATTTGTGATAAAAAACTCAGTACAATAATAAAGAATACATTTGCCAAGGGGCCACCGAGATACATCATGATGTACTGAAGCTTGGATCCCTTATATTCGGATTCAACGTGGTAAAACCCCACTATCGGAAAGACTCTTAAAGTAAACCTTTTAAGCTTAATAAATGTCCTACCTGTGCCAATTGTAATATGCCAGTCTTTATTGCGAAAGAATATACGGTACATAAGAACATGACCCATTTCGTGACCAAATATGACCAAAAACATGCAAATCCACACAAGTAGTAGAAGTAATAGAATATTCAACAAAAATACCGCAATATACATAATAGAATACCATCCTCTACATTATTTTAGAACAATCCTTATTTTACTATTCCCAGTTAGCAACTTAACCATCTCTAGTCTATATGGCAAGGTATATAAGATGCGTGTCCATTGCCGCTGCTCGATGGATTGTGGAGGGGAACCTAATGGACAAATTGTAATTTATCTATGTAGGCTCCCACCCATTTGCTGGTTTGTTGCAAGTCTTATGCTGCTTTCGTTACGTACTCATAAACTTCAGTTCTGTTTTCTGGCTGATGAACAAATCTAACAAATTTAGGTACAAATCCATTTCGTTACAACGTTAGGTACAGTACAACAACAACAACAAGAACCACCACAGTTAGCACTGATCTTCTGATCGCTGTTTAAATCAATAGGTTCATCTTCTTCAACAGACCATATTAAATCAATAATAGGTTCCATCTTTGGTTCCATCTTTTGCACCTCCTTTCCTACTAAAATTGTTATCAAAAAACTTGACCGTTTAAATCGTTAAACAGCAAGCTTATAATACTTGAAAATTGACGCGGTATTATAATGTTCTAACAGCATAAACCTTATCTAGTCCAACTGCTGATTTCAAAAAAGAGGGTTAATCTGTGACAAAATGAGGCAATCCCACTGCGAAGCCACAAAAAACGTTTTCGACTTTATGAACAAGGCCTATTAGGTCGTCGATTTCATCATCATTATTCACTCCAGCTCCAAGGGCCACCACACCCAAATCCAGATATTCCGCTGTCAGATATAGATTTTGGCTCATATGACCAGCATCAAGAAAAATAAACCTGTAACCTCTTTCACCATATTTACCCATACTTCTTTCAAAAACCATGGAAAAGAAAATTATACAGGGAGCGTTCAATACAAATTGTTGGTTTTTGTAGAACTCATACATTTGATTAGTGTAATCCCCTGTCTTAATTAGCTCTAATGAGTTTTCAACAACATTGTAGTGGTAGATTCCCAACTCAATGTCGTTCGACCTTAAGATTACCGGATATACCTCTATAGGATAACGGGCACCTGCGCTAGCATATGTACGCAAACTTATACCTGAAAAATCAATACCACGCAACCCAAAGCTAAGTGTCAATAACTGTGAAAGCTCCCGAAAGCTAATACCATCCTGCGCAAAAGCCCTTGTACTTTTACGCGATAATAATGTTCGAATAAATCCACAAAATCTTTCGAACTTTTTTAATAAGAGTTAATATTTTAAGAACTACTTATAATTTATCTTCCTAAGCCCGTTTATTAGTTAGTTTATAATTTGATAGACTATACTAAATAGGACAATTAAATTGCAAATAACAATACTATATAAAATTACTTAGTGATTATTTTCAATAAATTTTTAATAAAATTTGACTTTCCCGCTGTATATTCAGATCTATTGTCTTTATACCTTCTATAAAGATCTTTTTTTAGTTGAGCATATTCTTCTGCGATTTCTTTATGATTTCTTAGGTAATCTCTAAATAATATTTGATTTGTATAATTTACGCTATCTTGGGGATATCCATGTATATGATAGTATGAATCTCTATTTATTCTTTTTACAAAAAATAGTCTATCTATAACATCAGTTTCTTGTATAAATTCATAACTTAAAGATACAATAGATTCAATTATTTTATCTCTTTTCTCTTTATTATCAAAAGTTAAAGCTATATCAATTATAGGTTTGGCAATAAGACCTGGTATTGAAGTACTACCAATATGTTCAATTGTCATTATATTATCTCCACATATATTTAATATTTTTCGTTTTTCCTCTTCAAAGACCTTTTCCCAACCTTTATCATATTCACTTAATATAACTTTATTTCGTGGCACCCCTATCATTTTACCATCTCCTATTTACTTACTCTTTTTAATTGTTTTTTATTATATTCGCTCAATATATTAGATAATTGTTCTAAACTATTAATTCTACATTAAAATAGATTCAATTAATAATTTTATAAACATCAAATTTTAGCACTTATCCTACATGCAAAATATACAAATATAACTGATATAATAGTTAGTGAAAGTCTATTTATATAAAAAAGACTCTTATTCTCTAAAAAAAATGAATTCCCCATTAAAGTAAATACTTTAAATAGTCTTCCACCACTAAATTGGTCAAGTACTACATATATTATGGAAACAACAAAGGCTGGAATAAAATTTTTAAAAATTACTATTACAAACAAACATAAAGAACTTATAAATAGTATGGGAGGAATAAACCTCATCATTAGAATTAAAACATCTAATATACTTCCTATACTGTATATGTACTGAATAAATACATTAGCCAAAGCTATAAATAATATTATCACTGTATATATAAGCCATCTTGAAAATACTAAAGTATTAAATTTTTCTTTATTGTAAAATGTTAATATTTCATAGGCATTTCCTATATAGTCTTCATAAAATGCAAAACATATTACAATTATCATAAATATTGGAACATCTCTTTCTAATAATGGCTCACTCCACAATAAACCTCCATTAGCATAATTTTCATTGATATCTATACCATCAATTAAAGGTAAAGGATTGATTTTTATATAATATACTCCCAATAAAATCAAGGCAATTCCAAAGGCTATAATAATACTATTAAGTATATATTTCTTTTTATAAAATATATCTAAATATAATTTTTTATCTTGCTTGAAAATACACATAAGCATTCTCCAATGATGGTTTGACTTTAGTAAATCTATCTGAAATATTATTGTCTTCACATATAACCCTTAGCTTTACTTTGCCTCTTTCGCTTCCAGACTGTTCTATTATTCTAAAGTTTTCTTTTACTTTATCATATTCTTCGATATTTATAATACCTTCATATATTTTTCCATCTACTATTTCAATTAAATCATCTCTATATCCATCAAAAGTAATTTTGCCTTGATTTAATATAATAATCTTGTCACAATAAAAAGATATGTCTTCTACTATATGAGTAGATATCAATATAATACTTTCCTTACCTATACCTGCAAGATATTGTCTAAATTCAAATCTTTGCTCAGGATCTAATCCAACAGTAGGTTCATCAATTATTATAAATTGTGGATTGCCTATCATTGCCTGGGCAATTCCTAGTCGTCTTTTATATCCTCCAGAATAGCTTCCAAATCTTTTTTTAATGACACTTGATAAATTAAATTTTTCTACTAAATAATCTATTTGCTCCTTTTTTTCCTTATTATTTAATCCCTTTATATCACATACATATGACAAAAAATCTAATCCAGATATATAATTATATATTTCAAAATTTTGAGGAAGATATCCTACCATATTAACTAATTCTTTTCTGTTATCTAATATAGATTTGTTGTTGAGTAGTACTTGTCCAGTTTTTGGAGTCTTTAGACCTACTAATATTCTCATAAGTGTAGTTTTTCCAGAACCATTAGGTCCTAACAATCCTATTACTCCTCTATCTTCATATTCAAAATTAATATCTAAAAGAATTTTTTTATTCAAATAATTAAAACTTATGTTTTCAACTTTTAATTGATTTTTCATGTTCACACCTCCATATCTACATTTACTAATATATTGGCATAAAAATAGTTTCATCTATTACTATACCATTTCCTCCAGAACTAATTATTATCTTGTTAATTCTTGAAATATCTAAAGTTGGATAAAAATCCTGATTTAAATGCTCATCTACCCAAATTTTAATATTAGATTCTGAAATACATTTTGGGTACACAATTTCCAGATTTTCATAATTCATCGTAGTATAATTTCCGGACAATATATTTAATCCACTTCCTTCACCTTTTAGCCTAGTATAATAGTAAGATTCATTTTTATCTTCCTTTATTTTAGGTAAATTGCTATATATTTTTGATTTGCTTTTTACATCTATTTGAAAATTACTAGATTTTTGATTATTATCTAACGTAGGATACCAATAGATTATATTATCTAATAAGGATATATCTCTATTTGACGTATATAATACATGAGCTCTATTAAAACTCTCCACGTAAACTTTTCCGGAGTATTCTATATCAACTATAAGTTCACTATCTTCAATATTATTAGTTTCTATAATAATCTTATCATTAACTCTAGAATATTTAGCTTTATTGCCATTAATAAAAACCTTGTCTACTTTAAATATTTCACTTAAGAAAAACTCTAATTGATTTTTCTCTAAATTATTTGTAGTCAAGTTAATAGAACATTTATTATTCAATTTATTGAAAACATCAATATTCATAGAATATCCTTTTATACTATATCCTGCATGTTGAATATTTTTATTTTCTACTTCTGATATAGGATCGTTAGCTATATTTAATAAAGGATAAGTCATGTAGATCATAGATGATTGTATTATAAAAAAAACAACTAAAGCACCAATATAATACCTATACTTATTTTTATTTGTCTTTATGTTTGTTTTAACATATACAAGTGTAATCATAAATAAAATATTAAATATGATAAATAGCTTGTCTAATAAATAAATCCTATTAAATAGTATAGGAGAAGTATAATTGACTGGAGCTGTTACCTTATCTGTAAATATACTTAAAAAATCACTAAATATAGTTAAAAATTTGTTTGTTGGGGGAAATAATGTCATAGAACTACCCATTGAAAACAAATATATAATTATACAAATAATATAACGAAGAAAATTATCAACAAAAGTTCCTACAGTTCCTCCAAGGACTACAGCAAATATATTAGCACAATACCATATGATAGCATAATTAAAGAATTCTCTAATTGTATACACATTTACACCTATATAATTGATATGTGAAAATATAATAATACATGGTATAGCAAACAACAGAGTAGAAACCTTTATACCTGCTAAGATATTACTTAAGAAAAGTTTATTTTTGTTAGGCACTATTGTTTCTATTATCTCATATTTATTTCCACCAATATATGTACTGATTATCATCATTCCTATAGTAGTACAATATAAAGAATATGATGACAATCTAGTAAACAAAGAAATAGACATTTCTAGAACTTCTTTATGATAATAGCAAAAAAAACTTACTGCAATAACCATTAATAAAAATACAATATTTTTTACATAAACTTTAAAATAAAATCTAGATGTTTTCATATAAATATATCACCAACTTATCATTTAAAATTTAATATAAGGTGTCAAAACTGACACCTTATATTATTTGTAGCATATTTTCACATTGACTTAATAACTTATATATTATTTTATACTTATTTAAGTACTTAAAATTTAATTTCATACCTATTATTAATTATATCTAAATACCTTTTAAACAACAATGACTTTAACTCGTTGTTTTTCCCTATATTTCAACATTTTTTGCCAAAAATACAATCTATAAAACTATGTAGAATTTAAAACTTGATTTGACACTGAAAAAGATACAATGTAATTTGTAGAAATTTTTTTATTGTAAAATATATATTTTGTAACAATATGTTATTGCCTACATATAAGTAATATATAACTCATATATAAAAACATTTATTATGTGAAAGGTTATTATAATATATTATTAATGTTTATACTTTGAGGTTGACTTTTTAACTGTATTGTATTAAACTAGTATAAATAAAAGATAAATTCGATGCGTAGAAATAGTAGTTAACTAAGTGAGATTTTAGCGAATCAGGGATAGTGAAAGCCTGATATTAGCTTGTTAATGAATGGGTCTACAAGAAACTTGATGAAATGAAATGTTTAGAGTAGTCAATGTCGGGGATTTCCCGTTATAGAAATAGGATATCAAATCATAAGATTTCGTATCTGTAGAGAAGGGCTATCTATTAGATAGTCTAAAGGTGGTACCACGAAAATATGTCTTTCGTCCTTTTTACAAGGATGAAGGACTTTTTTTATATAATTTATTAATTAAAAAATAAAGGTGGTGAGTGGTATGTTGTGAACTGAAGAAAGTGACTGGAAATATAAAACAATAGAACAAGACAGGGAGGATGTTATTATGAAATTGAAAAACAATATTTTAACAGCATTACTGCTAACCATTGGATTTATTTTGCATCAAATTACACCAGGTATATTAGGAGGAATGAAATTTGACTTTTTGTTAGCATTCATCTTTATATCCCTATTTATAAATAGTACATTTAGTAATACTATATTAACAGCATTATTAGGTGGTATACTTTCTGCTATGACTACTAATTTTCCAGGAGGTCAAATATCTAATTTAATTGACAAACTAGTTACATGTTTAATTTTATTTATTATCATTAAAGGTATTCAACATTTTAAACTTAATTCTTTCATAGTAGCTTTAATTAGTGGATTAGGAACTTTTATAAGTGGAACAACGTTTCTAATATCTGCTCTTTTAATTACTGGATTGCCTGTACCATTGAAAGTTTTAATGATAACTGTAGTTCTACCTACCATAGTAATCAATGGGTTAGGAACTGCTTTTCTTTATAAAATAGTAAAACGGACATTAAAAATATCGGGAATTGCTATAGATAATTTCAATTCTTAATTATATAAATAAAGAAGAAGTAAAATACTATAAAATCATATTTTTTATAGTGTTTTACTTCTTTTCTTTCTATATATTATTATTAAATTTTAATAAAAATTTATAAATAATATGTAAAATCTACTATTTATTTATAGCAAGTTCATTTAAATTTTCTGATAAAGCTGTTATTTCTTCTATACTTGCAGTTACTTCCTGCACAGCTGCCGCCTGTTGTTCTGTAACTGAAGCAGTATTATCTCCCATTTTCACAGTATTATTTACTGATGATTGAATATTAGAAATAAAAGATTTTATTTTTTCTACAGTTTCCTTAGATTGACTTGATAACTTTCTTATTTCTTCTGCAACAACTCCAAAACCTAATCCAGCACTTCCAGCTCTTGCTGCTTCAATAGCAGCATTTAAACCTAACATATGGGTTTGGTCAGCTATTTTCTTGATAAACTCCAAAACTTCACTAATCTGTTCAGACATAGTATTAACGTTATTAATTTCTTTGTTTAAATGTTGTTGAGTATTGCTCACTTCCTGTGCTGATGCTGATAATTCTTCCATAGTAGCTACTATTTGATTTAAATTTTCATTTAATTTATTTGAAACTTCTTTCAACTTGTATTGATTATACCAATCTTTTACCATATTATTAGCTAAGAAATATAAAACTTCAGCAGCAGCAAGAATTTCGGATTTGGACATCTTCCTTACTTTCTTTGAAGCCTCTACAAGACTTGAACCTTCAACTCCAATTTCAGAAGCTATTTTTTCATATTTTTCATCATCTTGTAAACTCTCTATTACTTGTCCGCCTAGAATTGTTCCAATTAATCTTCCTTCAAGCATTATAGGTGCTGCAAAATCAATTAATCCTGCATGACACTGATGTACAACAGGCTTACCCGTTCTCATAGCTTTTTCTCCACCTTCTCTATCACATGCTGCACATCGATCATGCCCTATTTCAGTAGAATGTACTAAATTACAGAATTCAGTAAATTTACTTGGCTTCGTAACATGATTTCCATCTAAATCTACAGTAATACTTGCTAAACCAACTGCTGTAGCAAAACCATCTTGAATTTTTTGTAAAAACTTAATATCAATTACATCTTCTATTTTTACATTTTCCAGATTTAAATTAAGATATGTATTACTCACAAATAATCTCTCCTTATTTATATAAATATAGTTTAAATATAAAGATTTTAAAGTATTAAATTTTCATTACAAATATATTTATAGTTGTTATACTAGGATAAGTTATTATTTGATAATCTATAATAGTTTTATATAAATCATTTTTACATTTACAGTACTCTATAGCATTTTTTACTGATCATATATTCCCTGTAAATACTAATAACCCTTTTCCTCCTATACTATTTCCTAGTTTTATCTTCATTATTTTTACATCTGAGTTATCGCAATACTATATGCTAATTAATCTAAAAGCCATTTTTTTAAATTTTTTCTCTAAATTTCTAAAAATCTTTTAAAAAAGAATTTCTGATTTTATTTATTTCTGTCATTATGTATTTCTTCGTATGTTTCATATAAAAAACAGATAAACTTGATAAGTTATTTCTTAAATACAGCATATTTTAATCTCCTACTCCAAAATCTGTGTTTTCATATAATATCTCTATATTTGGTTTTGTACTTAGAAAAGAATACTTTTCTTTAAACCATTCTATTAGCCCTTCATCTTTTTCCAATTTTGATGTATTAGGAGTAAATATATTTATAGTAGCATAGGAAAAATAATTTAATACAATTTCTATGTCTCTTTCTACCATCTCTTTTGTCTGCCCCTTTATTCCTACCATTATACAAGGAGAGTCAAAATATTCTTTTACCTCTTCTGGTGTAATAAAATTTGCATTTTTATTTAAAACTTTATTCCTAAAATCATAGTCAAATGTTTCTATACCTATTTTAAAAACTATTGGTATACTAAAAAAATCTCTCATTTCATTAAGTCTATCTTTATAGCACCAATGGCTTTCTAAATATAATTTTTGTATTTTCTTTTCTATAATAATGCTTTTTATTTTTTCTAAAGTTTCTTTAGGAAGTTCAAAACAGCTTCCTGAATTAATTACCTCTAAAACATCATACTTACCTGTTATATTTTTAAGAACTTCTATATTTACATTATTAATTTCTTTTTCTGATGTTGAATTGTCCAATATATAATCACAAAAACTACATTTTCCCCATATACATGGAAAGCTTTTTAAAAGAACAATCTCTCTTTTATTTTTATTTTCAATAATACTATATCTATTCATGATTAATTATTTATCAACTCCTGTTTTATATTGTTTGGAATTTTTAATATTACTAAAATAACTAAAGAAACTGCTACAAATCTATCCAAATAATCTATTAAGAATTGTACTATAAATACACTTAATACTTTGCTAATCCCCATATTTGATAATATAGCCACTATATACGAAGAACTAGAAGATGTTATACCTCCAAATACAAAAGCTGCTATTATGGCACCAATAAATGATGAAAATATAGAAATTACAAATACTCCTAAAAATCTTTTATTGTCTTTCATAAGACCTTTATTATACACTAATGAACTAAAAAATCCTACAAATATTTGAACTGGTGCAAAGTATAGTGAATAAATATCAAAAGTAATACCACTAACTATACTACCACATAGACCTGTGATAATTCCATAATATGGTCCTAGCAAAAAAGAAACCATTATAGTTCCTATAGAATCTAAAAGTATTGGCAATTTGAGACTAAATGCTGTAAAAGTTCCTATTACATTTAATGCAATTCCAAGTCCTACTATACTTAATTTGAACGATGGTATTTTTTTCATTTTTTCTCCTTTCTTTTTTATTCCCATTAGTTCAAATTCCCAATTACAAAATTTTATTTTTTAAAATAAAAAACTGTATCTAAGGATACAGGCAAACTAAAATAAATCTATTATAAATGCAAAATAGATTTAAATAATGCAAATCCTTAGTTTTTTATCCTGGGAGTTCACGAACCAGTCCCATTAAAACTTAATTTAATGGATTTAGGGATTTAAATATTCTATTTTTATTTATTATAACATATTTATTTCTTTTATAACAACTTTACATTCTAAAAAATAAAATTCCCGTACAATTTTGTACAGGAATTTTATTTTTTATCTTCACTTAGAGCATTGTCTACAAACTCATATACTCTTTTTTTATATTCACCCCTATTATTTTTAAAACTCTCACCATGACCTGCATTTTCTGCTATATATATATCCTTTAAACCTTTGTTTTTTGAATCAAAAAGTTCTTTACACATAGAAACTGGTACAAGTTCATCTTTTTCACCATGAATAAACATTATTGGTGTACTTACATTTTTAACTGATTTCCTAGGTGAAACATCACTATACTTAAAATCAGATTTTAATTTCGTAACAGCACTTGCACAAAATGCTATAGTATCTAAAGGTATAGTTAATTTCCCTTTTTCTCCAATATATAAAAATTCATCTTTCAAATCAGAATATGAGCAGTCTGAAACATAAAATTTTACCTTTTTATGCTTTTCATTAAGTTCTGAATGTAAAAGTGCTGTTGCAGCTCCCATTGACCTGCCATGTACACCTATATTACCACCTGGATTTTTCCTAGATATATATTTTACCCATTCGTCTAAATCATATTTTTCAAAATGTCCATATGTCGTGTCTTCTCCTTCGCTTTCACCGTTATTTCTTGAATCATATACTAGTACATTAAATCCTTTATCTAAGTATAATCTTGCAGTAGAAAGCATACTTTTTCTTGTTCTAGCAAGACCATGTACCAATATAACAGTGTCTTTAGTTTCTTTTGGATTTTTTACATATGTTCCATTCAGTGTATAACCCTGATTTGACTTTATAGTAACATTTTCTTCTTCATATTTATTATTTGAGCCTAAAACTTTTGATACCTCATGAACAACATCATCATCTTCCCCTCGTCTAAGGCACATTTGTTTATGGCAAAAATTACCTATAGAAAATCCTATAAAATTAACTATCATAAAGATTATTAGAAAAAAAGTTAGGAAAACTTTTAATTTAGATTTCTTCATAAATACCTCCTTGAAAAACTTGTTTTAGGCAAATTTAGATTTACCTAATCAGTTAGTATTTAAATAACATCTTTAATTAAAAGTTTTCCCTTGATTTTTGTTTTAACTCTTTCACTTTTAGGAAATAAAAACATATATATGCTATATGTTATTTTTCTTCAAATTATAACTTCTTAAAAAAATTTACTATTTCAATTTAAATATATACTTTCCTATCATTATAATTTTTAATTGAAAAACTTCTCAGATACCTTCCTTCTCCTTCTATGTATTTTGGTGATTCTACAAATCCTATTCCTGCTAAATATTCATTAGTCAATCCAAAAACCTGATGCCATAATTCAATTGCTATTTCTTTTATATTTACTTTATGTTTTATTGCTGTTAAATCTATAGCTTCTTTTGAAAAATCCTCAAATATAGTTTTAACTATTATATATATATCATTTAAGATAATATCTGAAACTTCGTGAATAATCTCTCTATCGCTATATTGAAATACAGGTACATTACATGAGACTATATAATTTGTCTTATCAATATTTAAATATCCCATTTGAATAAGAAAATGCACTAAATTTTTTTCAGTATCATTTAATTCATAATAATCCATTTCATTTTTAAAACTTTTCCATATTAATTCACCACATTTTTCTGCAATTTCTTTATTCTTCTCTTCTATGACCTTTATATAAGCTAAGTTTAAATCCTTAAATAGAGTCACACCTTCAAGTGTTTTCTCAACTTTATTAAAAAATCTAAACATATCTTTCCTTATACCATTTGAATCACCAAAGCTATTAAATACAAAACTTTGACTATCATAATTGTTGCTACTACATAATATTTTATCACTATATCTTTCTACTCTTTTATTATCTTCATATCCAAAAATTATATAATCTCTATTTCCTGGTTGATTTCTATGAGGAGAAAAAATATTCTTTTCTTCAAAAAAATCAAAAGCAATGCCATCAAAAATATCATCACAAATTACATGATATAAGAGTCTCTCTTTACTAAAATAAGGATAGTTTGATAACCTAGATATTTTCTCATAAATTACTTTTCTATTCTCAATTATTTTATCTCCTATAATCTTACCTATATTTGAAAAATGTTTGTCCAATAATGGAATATCATCTTCTAAAAATACTGGAAAATTTAATTTATATTTATCTCTCTTTATTTCTATAGCGTTTATTCTGTCTAAGCCATTAATTATATAGCTAATTTCTTCTTCATTAATTCTTAATATTTTAGTTATTTCTTTTTTCGATATACAGAATGGCTCATTATATGCGATTAAATATAAAATATATGGTACAAATTCTCTATTACAAACATATGCTGGATTATATTCATCATATACTCCTAGCTCTCCAAAAAAATATAGGTTTATCTTCTTATCCATACATTCCACATCCTTACAATTAGTTTTACAATCCTTTTTTAGCAATTAATGAATACTAATCCATATCCTCAAATTTCTCATAAATACCACCTTTCACATAAAACACCTTCTTTTATATAAAAATATATTAAATTATTTTCATCATGTTAAGTACTATATTAGCTGAATGTTCTGCTGAGATCTTTTCAAAGATATCATAATTTGTATATGCTTCATCATCTGCATTATCAGATATACCCCTTATAACAACAAATGGCACATTATTTATATAAGCTACATGACCAATAGCTGCCCCTTCCATCTCAACACAATATGGTGAATATTCTTCTATTATACTTTTTTTCATTTTACTATCTGATATAAAGCGTTCTCCACTAACTATTCTACCTATGTGATAGTTCCAATTATCAAGTTTATATTTTTCACATGCTTTTATTGCTAATTCAATTAACTTTTTATCACCTTCAAAATATTCTTTAAAGGGAAAAAAATTTTTCATCTGATTTTTAGTTACATCATGATATGTAACATTTTTTGATATAACTACATCACATATTTTAACTTCATTATGTAAACTACCAGCTATTCCTGTATTTATAATACAATCTATATTAAATTTATCTATTAAAATCTGTGTACAAGATGCTGCATTTACTTTTCCTACACTACAACAAGCTATAACTACATCTTTTCCTTGTATTCTCCCAAGATAGTAATTGAAACCTGCTATACTTTCCTTCTTAGATAAGCTCATTTTATCTTTTAATAATCTTATTTCCAAATCCATAGCTCCAATTATTCCTACAGTATTCATATAATTTCCTCCTGTCATTTTAAAGTATAATTTTTATTTATTTCTTAAATAATACATGCGATTTATTATGTTAAATTCTTTAAATTCGATTTTCTCGTGTTTTTCAATAATAAAATATGGACTAATTATTTCGTGAAGCTTAGCCTCAGTTAGATTCCATAGATACAATCCTGATTCTTCTTTGTAAAACTCTTGGGAAATTTCTATGAAATTATACTCTTTTCTTTCTTCTGCTGTAATATATGGGTTAAGTTTTAATAAAATCTTGCCATTAGGTTTTACTATTCTATGGATTTGTTTAATTAAATTAATAGAATCTTCAGGCTTTAAATTATCTAAAATATTAAATAATACAGCACTTTCAAAAGAATTGCTATTTACTCCACTTAATTTCTCTATTCCACCACAAATTACATCAACCTTATTTTCAAGATTAAACTCTCTTATAATCTTATTTGCTATTTTTATTGCATTATTTGAAATATCTATGCCATAACCATACTCTATCCCTTGATATAAACTTCGAAACAATACTGCCCCATTTCCACAACCAAAATCAACTATAGATTTGCTATCTTTCACAAGCCAACTAATACCTTTTTCTATTTTTTGTATTTTTATCACCTTTCTTGGATCATAAATATTAGCTTGTCCAAAAATATTATCCCAATATTTTATAGTATCATTATACTCTCTCATGATAATTCAACTCCTTTTATTTTATAGCCTCAATATCAAAAACTTTAGAAATAAATTCTTTATCTTTTCCTGAGTCGAATATATATTCTGAACTGTCTATTTTAAGTTCATTAAACCTACTAAATAATTCTTTTATTTCTTCTTCATTAGTATAATGATGTGGTATAGCTTCTTCTCCTTCTCTACTACCAATAAATGTACTTTTCTCTATTTGCTTACCTATTCTAAAAGAATTATTCTCTATTGAAAGAATATCTGTTATTAACATCCCTTTTGGTTTTAGTACTCTATACATTTCATTTATATAATTTCTTATATCATCAAATGTACCATGGCTTAATGTGGAAACACATACGATTCCATCAAATCTATTGTCATTAAATGGTAATTCCTTCATATTAAATACCATGCACTTAATATTTTCCAATTTCATTTTTTAGCTTTATTTTCCACTATATTAGTGTATTTTTCATATATATCTGCTGCACATACTTGGAAACCTTCTTTGGCTAAATATATAGAATTTACTCCTAAGCCACATCCTAAGTCTAAGATTTTATTTATATTTTTAGATTTAAATATTTTAACTGCCTCTCTGACTTTAGGGAAAACTTTAAATTGAACTTGTTCAAATTCTTCTTTTCTTCCTATATGTATTTTTTTCTTCTTATGATTAATTTTGATATTTGCATTTTCCATGTTACTATCACCTCATTATTGTATCTATTCCACTCTGATTATAAAAAACCCTTCTATTTATATATTTAATAAAATTAAAATCTTAAAATCGGTATCCACTTAATGAAAGTGACACTTGGGACGGAATGTAAAAAATCCAAACTAATGAGGAAATAGTATATCTAAATAAATAAGGAAAATTCCATACTGAATATATATCTCCTGATATACTACGAAGAGCAACATTTATATCACATAAAAGAAATAGTATCATTCCTATAGCTATCATGTATTTATTTGGATATGGATATAAATTATTTTTACAAATTTTTACTGAGTCTACAACATTTCTTATTAAAAATATCGAATAATATAAAGATACACCAATTAAAATATCCATATCTGCAATGAAATGATTTACTGTTAAATAAAATATTAATACTAATAAGAAAATAATTATAGAATTTTTAAGTACTAATTCAAATTTGCCAAATCTATACCTAATAGAATAAAATAATTGAGTAAAACAGAAAAATACTACTCCTAAAGTATTATTAACAAGTATAATAAGAAAAAAATCTGCAATAACAGTAAAAAATAGTCCTATTTGAAGTAAAAATACATCCCTTTTATTAAGTGCATCTTTACCAGTAAGAAGAGATATTAAAAAACATAGAACTATACATATGTATTTAATTCTATCTAATGGTATTGGAAATTTTCCATTAAATATATCTATATATATAAATAATATATATAAGACACTAATTATTATTAGTAAAGTTTTAATAATTAATGATTTATAGTTTTTATTCTTCATCTTCCATCACCCTAATAGTAGCTTACTTCATTTAAGATTATTTTATAACTTTTTAAATGTATATTAATGATAAAAGTCCTGAAAACAAAATGTATTTCAGGACTTTTATCGTTTTATTTTTTATATTTTAAATTTTGATATTAATTCTACTAAATTCTCTGATGCTTTCACAGCATTACTAGATTGATTTACAATATTATTTCCATTCTCAACAACTAAGTAGGTCTTTTCTGCAATATCTGATGTTCCAGAAGCACCTTCATTATTTGCATTAGCTATTTCTTCAATCCCTTTAATAATATTTTGAATTGATGCAAGTAATTCTTCTGAAGTCGCACTAAAATCAGATACTAAATCATTTATAAGTTCTATATCATTTGTATATTCTTCTGTTGATTTTAACATTGATTTATAATCTGCATCTACATTAACAGAAATAAAATCTAATAGAGCACTGGAACTAGTAGCTAAATTTTCTGCTGAATCAATTACTTCCTGAGTTATACCCTGTATTTCTTCAACAGTACCTTTTGAACTTTCTGCAAGTTTTCTTATTTCATCTGCTACAACTGCAAATCCTCTACCTGCTTCTCCAGCCCTAGCTGCTTCTATAGTAGCATTTAACGCTAATAAATTAGTCTGAGATGTTATTTCCATAATACTTTCAGATAGTAAATGTATTTGATCTATAGATTTTATATCATCTAAAGCCTTTTCTAACTTTTCCTTATTAGATAAAAATATCTCCATTTCTTTTTTCTGAGATTGAATAAAATTATTTCTTAATTTTACTACCTTTGCATTAATATTGCTAACTGATTTTGAGCCTTCTTCTGCCTTATTTGCTACAGATTCTGCAGCTTGTTCTATTTCTAAAGAAGAAGCATTGATCTCTTCAGTAGAAGCTGCTGTTTCTTCCATACCTGCTGACAATTCCTCTGTAGTTGCGGAAATCTCTTCTAAATTTCCTCTAAGTTCATTTACATTTTCTTCTGTTTCCCTAGATGTTTTTTCAACATTATTTGATTCCAAAATAATTCCCTCAATCATTAGCTTTAATGATTCTTGCATTTTTGACAATGAATTTAAAATACTTCCTACCTCATCTTCATTATTTAAATATTTTTCTGGCATTGTCTTAGTTAAATCTCCATTGGCAATTAGAGCTATATGTTCTTTTGCTACACTTAGGCCCTTTAAAAAATGTCTTATTACAAGCATAACTATGAATATTATACCTATAATAGATATTGTTGCTATTAATATTATTATTTTAACAAGCTCCCTATAGTCTTTTAAAATATTATTCTTTGGTACAATAGATTTGAAAGACCAAGTTATATCTGTTCCCTTTAAAGTTACTGGTATATACATTTCAATAAAATCTTTTTTATTCTTTCCTTTTTCATAATTTAAAACTACTTCTTCTCCTTTTTTAATTTTATCTACTATGCTATTATCCTCATTCTTAACCTCATTAAGGATTAGATCTTCATTTTTACCATTTGCTATATAAACTCCATTATTATCTAGAATGGCACTATATCCTTCATAAGGCTTAATCTTTTTAATAGATTCTTGTATATTTTCCAGTGAAACATCTATGGAAACTACACCGACAAATTTATTACCTCTCATTATCGGTGTTGCAACAGATACCATTATTAAATCCTTTCCATTAACATTATATGTAGTAGGATTAGTTAAATACAATTTACCTGTATCCTTAGGAATATTGTACCAATCCATATCAGTACTTTCATCATAGGCAGCATTTACTTTTCCATCAGTAATATAAGGCATAAAAACTCCTTTATCATTACTACCAGCTTTATTAATATTTTCCTTATCCTTTCCATCAAAAGCATTAGGCTCATAAGCAATAGTAGCTCCCATTAAGTCTGGATTCTTTTCTAATACTTTTTTAAGCATCTCAATTACATCTTCTCTTTTTATGGAATCCTTTGATATAAGCATTTCAATATTTTCTATAAGAGTCTTCTCAATATTCCCTATTTTTTCAAATTGCTCTAATATTTCTTTTCCATTTTTTAAAGAAGCTTGTCTCACAATTTCTTCTGCTTCCGATATACTCTTATCATGTATTCGGTCCAAGCATATGTAGAAAACAAGTCCAAGTGTAACTACTAACATTAATCCAATAGCAATACTAATTTTAGTTGAAATTTTATTTTTCATATATATCTCCCCTCCCATATGTCTAACATTAAAAGTATAACAAATTTAAACTGATTTATATCATAAAAATTATAGGATATCTTGAACTTATTTGCCTTTTTAAAAAAGAAAATGTACTGCAAATAAAATACAGTACATTTATATTCTTGAGGGGTTTTTAGCATTTTACTTGTCTAGGATTTCTTGATATAATAATTCTTTTTATAAAAGTATACGAGTATGAACATCAAGTGCTCCAATTATAAATGGTTAGTACTTTTTTAAATATATTTTATAAAAAAGCATATTGTTTAGAACAGTATGCTTTAAAATTTTACCATGAAATCTTTTTTATGGAATCATCTTCAAAAAATGATTTTACATTATATAAAATTAATATATCATCTATATCATTATTTTTTATAAACTTACTTAGATCTTCTTCAAAATATCTTAAATCTATCATATATATTTCATTAAAATGTCCCGTTAAAAAAGGAACTAAACTATTAGCATAGGAATCTTTAATAATTAATAGCTTTTTTCCATTATGAATATTAGTATTTATCTTTAATAATGGATGGTTACCATTTAAAAACACTGTATATTTATCTTTTTTATTTAAATTATCCATATTGTATAATGAATCAGAAGTATTATTTTCTTCATAATACTTTACTGTATAATTTTCACTTTTTTTAGGAATATATAATTTGATATCATCAGAATCTATATTTCTAAACCCACCCTTAGAATAAAGAGAGCCATAAAAATTATCAGCAACATTTTCTATATTAAAATAGTCTTCTTCATGAGGGTAAAATCCCATACTTTTAGCTAGTTTCTCATATGCATAAAAAGCACCTTTAGTAGTCCAATGATGATCAGTTTTATAATATATATATTCATCTTTTTTATCCCAAAAGATATCGTATACATCTACAAATTTTATATTTTTATCAAGACCGTTTTTAACCTTGTTCATATAAAAATATTCATCATCTACAGGAGCAGAGTATGGAAGTTTATCTTCCAATATCTTGACTGAATTTGGAACTAGGATAAAATACTTATTAATATTGGCAGTATTTTCAGCAAAAGAATTTATTACATCAATTCTATTTTTGAAATCTTTATCATGTGGCTTATTAAATTTTTCCATTAAATATCCATCTTCTCCTAAAAACACGCCATTATTTTCTTTTTTTCCTGAAATTCTTTCACAGTATGATTTCACTCCTATAAAAAAATCCCTAAAAGGAAATTGATCTGAAATATATTTTTCAAAGTTTGATATAAATTGCCCTTTAAAAATATTTTCAAAAGAAAACTTAGGTAGCTGTTCAAGTCTTCTGTTTTCCATATCTGAAAAATCTTTATCTGAAATTATTATATTAAAAAGCATTATAAGACCAATATATATTAATAGTATTGAACCAATAATGTTTTTATGTGAATTATTAGTCTTATTCAAAATAGCACCTCTTCTCCTATTAGAACCTAAAATACAAAAATGGATTATAGCTTTCATCTACAAGATAAGCTGTACATATAAATAACAGTACTGCCAATATTATAGGTATAACTACATATTCACCTATTTTAAATCTCCCCTTTAACTTTTTTATTGCTTTACCAACAAATGGTGTAGAACATATGCCTAATAAAGCTAACAATATTGCATTAGTATATAAATAATATATAGTTCTACTGTCATAAAGTGGGTTTGAACCAAACCCAAACATAATTTTAATGAAAATTAAGCCCTTACTTATATCTTCAAATTCAAAAAGTACCCATCCTACTATTATTACTAAAAGAGTATATATATGACTAATAAATATAGGCTTGTCCTTTAACCATTTTTGTAAAAAAGTTTTTTCTATAATTAAAAATATACAATAATATAATCCCCACAAAATAAAGTTCCAATTTGCTCCATGCCATAGCCCTGTTAAAAACCAAACTATGAATAAATTTCTGTATTGTTTTGTTCTTCCTTCTCTATTTCCACCAAGAGGAATATATACATACTCCCTAAACCAAGAACCTAAGGAAATATGCCATCTTCTCCAAAATTCAGTTACACTTTTAGAAATATAAGGATAATCAAAATTCTTCATAAGTTTGAACCCAAACATCTTTCCTAATCCTATGGCCATATCAGAATATCCGCTAAAATCAAAGTATATTTGAAATGTAAAAGCTATTATTCCAAGCCATGTTGAAAGAATAGAAAGTTCACTGGTAGGAATAGCTTTTATAGTATTCCAAAGTATTCCTATATTGTTTGCAAGAACGACTTTTTTTGAAAGTCCTATAATAAATAACTCTGCTCCCTCTCCAAATAATTTAGAGCTTTCAATTCTATTATCTATTTCCCAAGCTACATCACTATATCTAACTATAGGACCTGCTACTAGCTGAGGAAACATAGTCACATAAGTCCCGAAGGAAATAATGTTTTTTTGTGGTTTAACCTTATCTAAATACACATCTATTGTGTAAGATAGAGTTTGGAATGTATAAAAAGAAATTCCTAGTGGGAGAGGTAATTTTATTACTTTTATATTAATATCAAAAAGACTATTTATATTATTAACTATGAATCCATAGTATTTAAAAAAGCAAAGAATTCCTAAATTAATAACTATGGAGTTAATTAAAACCAATTTTGTAATATGCGAATTCTCCCTGTACTTATCTATAAGCAATCCATTTAAATAATCAAATACTGTAGAAAACAACATAATAAGTATATATACTGGTTCTCCCCAAGCATAAAATATGAGACTAGCTATAAAAAAAACAAGGTTTCTCATTTCTCTAGGACTTATATAATACACTAGTAAAACCAAAGGTAAAAATACAAATATAAATATTAGACTACTAAAAACCAAACCTTGTCCACCACCTAAAAAATATTTATTAATCTTTTACTTACTTAAGTATACTATCAAATGCATTCTCTATTTTATCTACATCCTTTGACACTGCAAATAATATGTAATTATTATTAGTCTTTAATACATGCTTTTCCATCAAATAGTATTCATCTGGAAGATAATCTTTAAAACTATCAGACTGGTTTTCTATTCTTTTATTAATCTTATCTTCTATATTAGGCAAATCTTTTTCATCTTTAACTTTTAATATCAATAACTCATCAGCTTTAAGATTGGAAGATGCTGTATATAATGCAAATTCTTCAATTTCATCACTATTGATATCATACAATTTCTCAAGTTTTTCGTTGTTTCTCTCCTTTAAGCTAGATATATCTGATTCATTTTTAATTTCTTCAACTATTTTATTTACTGAAATTTCTTTTACCTCTTTCTTAGAAGAACAGCCTGTTGAAATAATTGATATAGAAAATACTAAAACGGCTATTATAAAGATTTTTTTATACTTTTCTTTAAATAATTTTGTCATCTTAAAAATCCTCCTCTAATTTATATTCTTATATTATTTGCTATTTACAAGATAATTTAACCATTGACCATAAAAAGCATATTTAGGATGTATTCCATCTGGTTCACGTAAATCTTCTTTTCCTTCTAATAATGGCCTTAAATTTATATAATTTATATTTTCATCCTTACACATCCTGATTAGTCCATTGTTAAACTCCTCTATCCGTAAATTAGTTAATAATGGTTTTTTGTTTTGAACATTTGATGAAACAGGAAGAATAGATTGAACATAAATATTGGCATTTGGCAATTTTTTTCGAATTATATTTATTAAATCAATATAATCTTGCACAAATTTTTGCGTATCAATTCCCGTAAGAATATCATTCATTCCAAATAATATATAAATATTGGAAAAGTTTCTATCTTCAACATTACCAATTTCATTTTTAGCCTTCGATGCTGTAAGACCTAGTTTAGCAATAATATTTCTATCATTAATGATTTCATATCCAGATAAACTATCAGTAATTGAATCGCCAATAAATAAACTGTCCTTAAAAATTTCTTTATAATCCTGATTTTTATCCTTTTTATTCTCTTTTTCCTCTTCTTTCACTATAAAGGTTTTATCTTCAATATTTAAATTTTGTTCTGGATTTTTTTCATCTTTCTTTCCTTCATCTTCTTTTAACTTTTTAGATAATTTATCCTTAGATTCTTCAGCAATAAAACTTGAGCTTTCTTTATCTGAAACAATTTTTCTTTTATTAATCACTCCCTTTACAGTAATACTTAGAATAAATATAAACCCAACAATTAAAATTAACGAAAAAATAAATCTTTTTTTGTTTACTATTTTAACTCTTTTTCTCGCCATTATATGCCTCCACTATGTCTTGAATAAATGATTTTAATGTATATTTATTATAATACTTATTTATATTCTAAAAGTTACAATCTAGTATCAAACTTTTGGTAATTATAGCTAATCATTTATTGCTTTTTAATAAAATATTCTATAAAAACAAATAAAAAAGGGGCTGTTTCAAAATAAAAAGCCCATAAAAGTAAAACAGGCCGAAGAGCGGTAGCTCTTCGACCTGTTTTTTAGTATAATTTATCTGCAATGAAATCACATACTAAAATTAATTATA
>NZ_JANJZL010000014.1:0-57105 GCF_024623155.1 Anaerosalibacter massiliensis | reverse complement strand
TGCTTTATAATTAATTTTAGTATGTGATTTCATTGCAGATAAATTATACTAAAAAACAGGTCGAAGAGCTACCGCTCTTCGGCCTGTTTTACTTTTATGGGCTTTTTATTTTGAAACAGCCCCTTTTATGTCATAATTATTTTTATATTGATGAGTTTATAGTGATAATGATTTGGACAATGTAAAAGGCTATGAGCGGTAGTAGGGTATTAAGTTTTGCTAAGCTAATCAATCATTGTTTCAAGCAAAGCAGCTAATCCTTTTGGCTTTAGCTGCTTTGTTTAGAATAAGTTACTAACTTATTGCCGGCATAGATTATTTGCTTTTTTAAGAATGTGAAAATGTTCACCATCTCTTGTGTAATCTTTGCAATCATGTTAAGCCCATTATAACTTATAAAACTAACATCTCGTATAATTAATTCAAACAATAAAGTATAAATAAGATATTTAGTATAAGGTTTTTTATTAGAACTTTGTATGAAAAGCACAAAGGTATTTATACTATTTTGTGAAAATATAGAGGAGCGTATATAAAAATAAGGAGGGGTTTTCATGACTATTAATAATGTTAATGAAAAGGTAGAAAAAACACAGAAGTCTGAATTAATCTATGATATTAATGACAAGCCACCATTGAATCTGGCAATACCTTTAGCTATTCAAAATATTATGGCAGCTTTTAGTGGTATTATAGCAGTACCCCTTGTGGTGGGACAGGCTATTGGAATGTCCGTGGATGAAATGGCTTTTATGGTTAGTGCTACATTGTTTATATCAGGATTAGCTACATTCATTCAATCCCGTGGAGTTGGGCCCGTAGGTGCAAGACTTCCTTGTATTATGGGTACAGATTTTACTTTTGTAGGTCCCGGCATTGCAGTGGCTAGTTCTTTTGGATTGCCAGGATATTTTGCTGCAACCACTGTGGGGGCAATTCTTGAAATAATTTTAAGTCGTTTTATTAAACCTCTTAGAAAATACTTCCCACCAGTAGTTACAGGGGTAGTAGTAACATTAATAGGTCTTACGATGATTCCAGTGTCCGTTGATTGGGTAGCAGGAGGAGCTGGGAATCCACAGTATGGTAATCCTAAATTTATATTGTTAGCTTTTATTGTTATGACAATTATAATTTTATTAAATCAAAAGGGAAAAGGATTTGTAAGCTCTGGTGCCATACTTATAGGCATTATATGTGGTTACATTATTTCTATACCTATGGAATTGTTAGACATTACACCAGTAAAGGAAGCGGCTTGGCTCTCTTTACCAAAACCCTTTAGATATGGAATGGAATTTCACTTATCTGCTATTTTAGCATTTTTGCCTGCCTATATCGTTACAGCAATAGAAACTATGGGAGATTTGATATCTGTAGCCAATGCTAGTGAACATGAGATAACTGGGGAGGAATTATCTAGGGGAATACTATCAGATGGTGTGGGAAGTTTTATAGCTGGAATATTTGGCGCTGGTCCCCATACATCTTTTAGTCAAAATGTAGGAATAATTCCTATTACAGGTGTAGCTAGTAGATTTGTAATTATTGTTGCTGGTATTATCCTGATGTTAGCAGGCATATTTCCCAAAATAGGTGCATTAGTATCTATAATGCCAAATCCTGTATTAGGAGGAGCCGGAATTATGATGTTTGGTATGATAGCTGTTGGTGGATTTAAGTTATTAAAGGAAGTGGATTTAAATAAAAGAAATAGCCTATTGGTAGCAGTATCCATAGGATTAGGATTAGCCGTAGTATATAGACCTGAAGTATTAAGTAATTTTCATCCAAATATTCAAACTATATTTCAATCTGGAATGACTACAGGAACTATTACTGCCATTATATTAAACCTTATCCTTCCAGGAAGAGAAATAGAAGCATAGGTATGGATGCAGTATAAAGTTTAAAGATAAAAGACCTCATATTGTACAAGATGTATTAGCCTTATTTAAATGTTGAGAGGAAAAGATGAGAGATGAAAGATTTACCATAGAAGATAATTGGAATAATCCAATATTTACAAAAATATAATTTAATATAAAATTGGAAATTCGATTTTAAGACTTCTTTGGGCAGGGGAATTGTATCTATTTTTATGACCTAATGGCATTTTAAGATTCCATTTATTAAAATAAACTCAAAAGGAAACAAATTTAGTAAAAAGAAAATTATTATTAAAAATCTAAATCTCTGAGATTGAAGAACCTAAGTAGACAGAATATATTGGCTATGCTATAATTTCAATAAAAGGTATAAAATGACAAGGGGTAGATGGAATATGTCTAGGCAAAATGGAATTAGTGTAGAAGATATGTTGGGTTTAGAGGTGATGGAAGGCTGTAAGTTAATTGCAGGTTTTAAAGGTGTTAGAAATACTATATCAAGAGTCAATATTATGGCGGATCCAGATATATTGGATTGGGTATATGAGGGGGAATTTTTATTAACCACTGCTTATTTTTTCGAAAAGGATAATATAGAAGTCCAAAAAAAATTAATAAGGGTATGTTCAGATAAAAAACTTGCTGGCATTGGAATAAAGGTGATGCCTTATTTAGATTCAATGCCAGAGGAAGTTTTAAATTTAGCAAATGAATTAAATTTTCCTTTGATTGATATTCGCTATTCTATATCCTTATCAGATATTATGACATCCACTTTTAAGGAAATATTTAATAAGCAGGCATCCTTATTGGAAAGAATAGAAAATGTTCATGAACGATTTATGGCTGTCATGTTAGAAGGAAAAGGCATTGAAGAAGTAACCCAAGTAGTTCATGAAAATATAAAAAATCCAGTAGTAATAAATTTGAATTTTTCTCGCCAGGTTTTTGAACAATTAGGGGATGTAAATGAACATTTAGTAAAAGAGATTTTACAAGATGTAAGGGATTTTTATAACCCAAATAATGGCAGAAGTGAGTTAAAAAAATTAGATGAAGATAAGGTTTTAATGGATGGTAAATTTATTAAGAGAATGATTATGCCTATTGTATTAAAGGGCAATGTATATGGCCATATATTTGCTTGGTCTACTAATACACCTTTAGGAGGCTTTGATCTATCAATAATTGAATCAGCTTCAACTACTATAGCTTTAGCTGTATTACAAGAGCTTTCCGTTAAAGAAGTAGAAATAAGATATAGGTCTGAATTCTTTGAGGATTTAATATCTACTGATGTCAAGAGAAAGAGAAAAGCTCTAGAAAGAGCCCATTTTTTCAATTTAAAGCCAAGTGATTATTATATTATTGAGGTAATGAGTTTTAAATTAAAATTTGCAGATGAGAAAGATGATGAATACTTTTTTGAATACCTGCAAGATCATGTTAATACGACAGTTACTATAGTAGAAGATATTATGAATTATTTAGGATTAGATGGTATAGTGGCTACAAAATTAAATGGAATTCAAATTTTATTAGGCTTTGATGAAGTAAATTCTATAGATGATAGACTTATGGAATTTAACGATAGGGTAATTAAAGCTTTAGAAGAAAAGCTTAAAAATATGAATATAAAAATAGGGGTGGGTAGAGCTTATAAAGGGCTGAATAATGTAAGTAAAAGTTTTTCTGATGCAGTTAAAACCATAAGGACAGGTAGAGTACTTATGGATAAGAAAATTATTACTTTTAATGAATTAGGTATATTCAAAATATTGTGCCAAGATTTTTTAACAGAGGAGTTAGAGGATTTCTACAATACCACTTTGAAATCTTTGGTAGATTATGATAATAAAAAATCTACAGAATTGGTTAAAACCTTAGAAGCCTATTTTAAATTTAATGGAAATTTAACTCGTATGTCTGAACATTTGTATACCCACTACAATACTATTTTATATAGGATCAATAGAATAAATAGCATAACAGGTATGGATTTAGATGATTCAAATGATAGACTAAATTTAGAAATTGCATTAAAGATTAGAGAACTTATGATAAAATAAATTTTCCGTCAATTGGAGCTAGGTTTTATAATTAGGAGTGCCATTACACTATCTTCAGAATGACTACCCTGTCATTCTGAAGATAGCCAGTGGCTCTCTTTTTTATTCTTCTACTAAGGCAACGGCTCTTATAGGGGAACCAGAACCGTCCCTTATTTTTAAAGGTAATCCAATATATAAAAATCTTTTATTAAGTACTTTGTCTAAGTTACATAAATTTTCCGTATTGGTTATATTATATTTTCCGCAAACTAAATGACCAGAAAAGTTAATATCATCTGGAGTTAAATCTATAGCTGGTGCGTCTACCCCAATATTCATTACCCCTTGTTTAACTAGCCATTTAGCTCCTTCATAGCTTAGTCCAGTATAATCTGTTTGAAACTTATCTGTACCATAAGTCCTGTCATGATGTCCCGTATACAGTAGGACTATATCTCCTTTTTTGATTTCTTGTCCCGATTTTCTTACGGCTTCTTCTAAATCCTTTGGTTCAATATAATTGGGATATCTTACATAGCTTACATCAATACAAATGGCAGAACCCCAAAAATGTTCTAAGGACATTTTATCAATAGTAGATCCTCCTGGTTTAAATTCAGATACTCCATCACTATGGGTTCCACAATGTTCACTTAAAAGAAGATTTCTTGCAGAAAATCCTAAGGTAGTGCTTCCTGTCATTTCCATATTTTCTTCATGGGTCATATTGGTCATAATGAAGGTTTTTTGATGCATAGGAAATACGGACATACCTTGAAAGATTTCTTGAGATAAATCAATGAGTTTTAAGGCCAAAATTATAACCTCCTTATAAATTTTATTTTACATAAATATTATATTGATTTTTATTATACCTATAATAATATAGAAACCTATATATAAACTATACAAATCCTTAGAAAAAGGATTGGCCTATACTATTATATGGAAAAACCTAAGAATAGAATTTTGATTTTACTTAGAATTATTAGATTTTAATGAAATTTTCAATAGTTTTTAGGATTTAATAAAATATTTTCATAGGAATCTAACAAGGATTGTTAAATAATATTGTGTTAATATAGAAAAAATGGATTTGTTATAGAAACAAGGAGGTTATAAAATGTATGATGTCATAATCAAAAATGCTAGAATTCCACAAGGAGATGATACGGTTCTAACAAATATCCTAGTAAAAGATGAAAAGATTTCTGGCTTTTTAGATAATGTAGATGGGATAGAGGCAAAGGAAATCATCGATGCTGGCGGTCATTTAACATTACCTGGATGTATAGATTCTCATACCCATTTTATGTATCAAGGGTTTCCACATAGGGAAAATTTCTTAACGGGTTCAGCAGCAGCAGCAAGAGGAGGAGTAACTACAGTTATAGACATGCCTTGTTGCTCAGTTCCATCAGCAAGAAGTGTCGAACAATTAAAATTAAAACTAGGTTTAGTAGCACCTCAATCTTTAGTTGACTATGCTATGTGGGGCGGAGTTACAGGAGAAGACGTAAGAGAAGGATGGCTACACAATGTTCAAGAACAAGCTGATTTTGGTGCAATTGCTTTTAAGGCTTATATGACACCATCAGTTCCAACATACCCAAGAGTCACAGATCCAGAAATGTACGAAGCTTTTAAAGCTGTAGCTGAAACTGGTCTTCCTATTGGAATTCATGCTGAAAATTTTGCTATGTGTGATTTTTATGTTAAGAAGTTCCAAAAAGAAGGACGTATGGATGGACCAGCTTGGGCAGAAGCAAGATTGGAATTGGCAGAAAAAGTTGCTATTCAATTAGGCATTAATTTTGCAGAAGATACAGGGGCAAGATTGCACATAGTTCATATGAGTACTGGGATCGGAGCTAAATTAGTAGGAGAAGCAAAACAAAAAGGTTTAAATGTAACTAGTGAAACTTGTCCCCATTATTTAACTTTAAATTACAAAGATGCTATGGGTAAATATGGTCCATTAGCTAAGATTGCACCTCCTTTAAGAGAAGAAAAAGATAATAAAATGCTTTGGGAAGGATTAACAAATGGTAGTGTAGATTTCATAGCTACAGACCATGCTCCTTATGAAATTGAAAGTGAAAAACATAGAGAAGGAATGAATATCTGGACATCTTTCCCAGGAATACCTGGTGTTGAAACGATGGTTACTATATTAGTAAGTGAAGGATATAATAAAGGCAGAATTTCATTAAGTAAATTAGTGGATATACTATCAACTAATGCTGCAAAACATTATGGCCTATATCCTAAGAAAGGTGCTATGTATATAGGTTCAGATGCTGACTTTACTATAATAGACCTTGATAAGAGATGGATTATAGATCCTAAGAAACAAGCTTCAATGTGTGGATATAATCCTCTAGAAGGTATGGAATTGAAAGGTAAAGTAGTTAAGACTGTAGTTCGTGGACATTTAGTATTTGAAGATGTGGAAGAAAGTACTTTAGGAGCAATGACTGACAAAGAATTACAAGAAATTATTCACAACTATCCAGAGGGAATTGAAGAAAAATATGCAGAAATATTCAAGGAATTTCCACATCTACACAGTAAAGAATATGAAAATAGCTATAGAATTAACCATCCAGAAGTAATAGATAAACATATAAGAGGAATTAAAGGTATTAAGGTAAAACCAGGATTTGGAAGATTTGTAAAGAGACAAAGCATACAAGTTTTACCTAGAACTATAAGATATTAATTGGGATGTAAGGTATACTTATGCTCCACTAAATAAATTAAATTTGAAAAAAAGGGAGTGGAATTATATGTCAAGACATGCAATACTTATTATAGATATGTTAAACGATTTTGCTAATGACAAAGGTTCACTTTATTGTCTAGGAGCTGCAAGAATAACTAAAAACCTTCAAAGACTAATGAAATGGGTTAGGAAAAGGGAAGGAGACGATATTCAATTAGTACACATTCAAGAAGCTCATAGAAAAAATGATGCAGACTTTAGAGTTAGACCGGTTCATGCTGTTGCAGGAACTTGGGGTTCAGATTTTATAGAAGAACTTTATCCAGAAGGTGATGAGTATATAGTTCCAAAGAGAAGACATAGTGGTTTTGCTTATACAGATTTGGACCTATATTTAAGAGAAGAAAACATAGATACAGTAGTAGTAACAGGAGTATGGACTAATGTATGTGTAAGAAGTACAGCTACTGATGCGTTAGCTAGAGCATATAAAGTAATTACTTTAAGCGATGGATGTGATTCCAAGACAGAAGAAATGCATGAATATGGACTTAAAGATTTAAGTATATTTGCAAAAGTAATGACTATTGACGAATATATAGACGCTTGGGAAAAAGGCTTAGACCCATGGGAAGGTGGAGGAGACAAAGAAAACAAGGTTAAGTAATACAATTGGACAATTGTAGGGGCGACCTTTGGTCGCCTGAATAATACCTAGTGAATGGTGTATTGTTTGAGAAAGTGAGGAACTCATATGAAAGTAGTAGTTGGCATATCAGGGGGAAGTGGATCTATATATGCCATTTCCCTTCTAAAAGTATTAAAAGAATTAAATATTGAAACCCATTTAGTAGTAACTACTATGGGAGAATATGTAATTGAGCACGAATGTGGTATGAAGTTAGAGGAATTAAAAGGTCTAGCTACTTATTTTCATGATAATAAAAATTTTGCAGCTCCTATAGCTAGTGGTTCTTTTAAAGCAGATAGTATGGTGGTTCTTCCTTGCTCGATGAAAACATTATCGTGTGTTGCCAATGGATTTTCTGATAGTCTTTTGGCTAGGGCTTGTGATGTAACTATTAAAGAAGGAAGAAAGCTAATATTAGTACCTAGAGAAACTCCACTAAGTCCTATACATTTGGAAAATATGCTAAAACTGTCTAGAATTGGGGTTACTATATTTCCACCTAGCCCTGGATTTTATAACCATCCAGAGACCTTGGAGGAGATAGTTTTAAATATGACAGGAAGAATACTTGATATGATGGGAGTAGAAAACAATTTAGTCAATAGATGGAAAGGTTTATAGGAAAGGAGGGGAAATGTTGGAGAAGCAAATGTTAAGACATACTCTAGAGGAAATGGATAGGATGGGAGAACTTCTCCTATGTGAAAGAGAAGTAAATCCAGAATACGAACTAGGTGCAGTTCTCAAATATTTTAGAAATAAAAAACCTATTTTATTTAATAAGGTTAGAGGAAGTTCAGTAAAGGTTGCTGGAGGCCTTTATGGTGCTAGAGAAATTATTTATAATTTACTTTATATGAATCATGAAAATAGATTGTTTAAATTTATGGATGCCATTGCAAATCCTGAACCTTACAAGGTAGTAGTAAATGGACCTATAAAAGAAAATATAATTAGAAAAAATATTGACTTATTAAGAATTCTCCCTATTCCTAAGTTTCAAGAAAAGGATTCTAGTCAGTTTATTACAGCTGGAATATTGGTAATAAAGGATCCAGAAACAGGGAGATATTTCACATCTATTAGAAGATTTCAAATAAATAAGAGGAATGAATTATCAGCTCTCATAGCATCACCAAAACTTACTAATGATTTTTTAGAATTAGAAAGAATGAGAAAACCTTTAGAAGTAGCTATAGTATTAGGATATGATGCACCATTTTTAATGGCTAGTCAAATTAGCTCTGCTACTTATGGAGTGGATAAATATGAAGTAGATAGTGCTTTAAGGGGAGAACCTTTAGAACTAGTACCTTGCGAATCTGTAGATCTTTTAGTACCGGCTTATTCAGAAATAGTCCTTGAAGGTAGAATGGTACCAGGAAAAAGAGAATTAGAAGGACCTTTTGGTGAGTTGATGGGTTATTATGGAGAACAGGCACTTCACCCAATAATAGAAATAGATACTATTATGCATAGGAATAATTCAATATTTCAAGCTGCATTCCCTTGTAGGGAAGAACATGTGTCTAATGGACTTATTAGAGAAGTGGAATTATATAACTATTTAAAAAATCAAGTGAATGTAATTGATGTAAATGTTACGGAAGGTGGAGGATATAGGTTCAATGCTTTTGCATCCATAAATAAGCAAAAAGAAGGAGATGGCAAATCAGCAATTATAGCAGCTTTAGGCTCTAATAAGGACTTAAAACAGATAGTTATAGTAGATGAGGATGTAGATATATTTGATTTACAGGATATAGAATGGGCTATTACCACGAGAGCACAGGCAAGTCAAGATTTGGTCACTATACCTAGAGCTTTAGGTTCATCTTTAGATCCATCTCATGGTTTAAAAGGAGTAACAGACAAGGTAGGTATAGATGCTACAAAACCTCTAGGTGAAATAGGAGTTAAATTTGAAAGGGCTATAATTCCTGGATTTGAGAATATAGATATAAACAAGTATTTCTCAAATATTAATAAAGAGAAGGTGAGGTAATATGAGAGAGACTATAGGCATGGTTGAAACAAGATCTCTTGTAGCCGCTATTGAAGCGGCAGATACTATGTTAAAAGCTGCAAATGTAAAAATAATGGATTTCCAAATAGTAGGCTCTGGACTAGTATCAGTCACTGTTGCAGGCGATGTAGGGGCAGTGAAGGTAGCTGTAGAAAGCGGGCAGGATAGAGCAGCTCAAGTGGCAGAAGTAGTTTCGGCTAATGTTATCCCAAGATCTCATGATGAAGTGGATAAAATATTTTAGTCTTATGGTGGTGAAATTTTATGGTTAATCCATTAGCTAGGGTGGCTATGAACAATATAGTTAAAAAGACTAACCTTGGTAGTCACAATGGTTTAAAAGACAGGGCGAACAAATTAAATCTGAAAGAACTAGATGTAGTTGTCAATGCAATGAAAGAAGATAAAAAAGAGAGAAAATTTAATTCTACCAATGACATTAGTTCAGAAAAAAAGGTTAATAATTTAACTCATAAGGAGCAGGATTTAATTATTGACGTAATAAAGGGAGAAACGAAAATCAAGGAAGGAAAACATACAGTTACTATGTTAACTTTAGATGAAGTAGTAGAAAGGATTAAAGGTAGCCGGTAAAGGGAGGTCGTATGATGAATAAGGCATTGGGACTTATTGAAACCATAGGGCTTACTACTGCTGTAGCTGCTTTAGATGCAGCTAGTAAGGCAGCTAATGTAACCTTAATAGGAGTGGAAAAGATAATAGGAATAGAAAAAGCAGTTGGAGTAAATATTCAGATAGCTGGCGAGGTTGCAGCAGTAAAAGCAGCAGTAGATGCAGGAGTTGAAGCAGGCAATAGGGTAGGAGTTGTTGCTGCTAGCCGTGTAATTCCAAGACCTCATGATGAGGTGGATAAATTAATTGGGAAATTCTCCAAAAATTTGAGGGCAAATGAGGAGAATAAGGAAGTCAAAGAAGAAGCAAAGAAAAATAAGAAAAAATCTGACAAGGAGGAATAAGTATGAGTCAAGCGCTAGGATTAGTTGAAACAAAAGGGTTGGTAGGTTCTATTGAAGCTGCAGATGCTATGGTAAAGGCAGCTAATGTAACATTAATAGGCTACGAGAAGATAGGTTTTGGGCTAGTAACTGTAATGGTTAGAGGAGATGTAGGGGCAATAAAAGCAGCAGTAGATGCTGGAGCAGAAGCTGCAAGAGCAGTTGGAGAGCTTCACTCTGTTCACGTAATACCAAGACCACATTCAGAGGTTGAAAGAGTTATATTAAAGCAATATGAATAATTTAATTGGAGTGTTTTAAATGGCTAAAAACAAAATAACCTTGAATGTTTTAGCAGACATAACTAAAAGAATTAACGGAGGAAATTTCTCTAATTCTAAGGAAAAGGCGTTGATAGTCTTTACTGGTTCAAATATAGAGATTAATAAAAAAGTTCAGGAGTTAAAAAGACTAAAGAAAAATAATATTCAAGTTTCCTTAGCCTTTTCCTTTATGGCAAAAAGGATTTTAGATACCTATAGCTTTATTGATGCTTTTGAGCCATATAAAGTCTACGGAGAAGAGGATATATTTGATCTTGAAAATATCCTTAAAAATTATTGTTATGTAATAGGACCAAACATTACTATAAATACACTTTCAAAAGTATCTTTAGGCATGATAGATAGCTTTGTACCTAATATTATATGGACTTATCTATACATGGGAAAAAAAGTATATCTAGATTTCACCTCTGTTAAAAATTATTTTGGTGAACCACCTAAGAATGGGGAGATAAGAGATATTATAGAAAATCATATTAATGCCCTAAAAAAGATGGGAGTTATAGAAATAGAAGAAGGTAATTATATAGAAAAAATAGTCAATAAATCAAAATCTCCTATTTTTAACAAGGATGCCAGTGAAAGCACTATTTTCAATAAGGTAATAACAGAAAGGGATGTAATGAATTATTCCTCAAATAGTAAATCTATTGTCTTACCAAAGGGAACTATCATAACCCCTTTAGCAAAGGAGCGAATTAAGGAATTAGGGATTAAAATAGAGTTGGAAAGATCGGGAGGCAGGTAAAATGTATATAGGCAAAGTAATTGGAACAGTAGTAGCAACGAGAAAAGATGAAAAATTAGTAGGAACTAAACTTATGATTATCCAGCCTCTCAATATGGAACTGAAACCTATAGGAGAACATTTAATTGCTGTAGATACTGTAGGGGCAGGCATAGGTGAATTGGTTATATTTGCAAAGGGAACAGCTGCTAGAATTGCAGCTAGGAAGATGGATTCTCCCATTGATATATCTATAGTAGGAATAATTGATGAAATGGATGTACATGAATGACAGTTCACAATGCATGATTCATAGTAAATTGTGCATTGAAAAAGAGAGGAGGTAGTAGAATTGGACACCAAATATATAAAGATGGCAATGGAGTATAGGAATTTAATAGATGTGCTTATGGGCGATAAGGATTTTGCTGATATTGTCTTATATAACGGAGAGGTTGTAAACGTTATTACAAGAGAAATTTACACAGCTGATATTGCCATCAAAGGTAAATATATATTATTACTAGGAGATTGCAAGGACTTAATAGGACCAGATACTTTAGTAATTGATGTTAGAGGAAAATATTTATCACCTGGTTTCATAGATTCTCACATGCATTTTGAATCCAGTATGTTAACTATTACAGAATTCTCTAGACTATCCATTCTGTCGGGTACTACTACGCTAGTAGCAGACCCACATGAAATAGGAAATGCTTTGGGACCTGTTGGTATGAAGGCTATGGCTGATGAAATAGACTTAGTTCCAAACAATGTGTATTTAGTAGTACCAGCACTAACTCCTGATTGTCCAGATTTGGAAACAGCTGGGGTTGATGTAACATCTAAGGATATGGAAGAACTATTAAACTATAAAAACATAATTGGAATAGGTGAACTTCAAGGATTTAGCAATGCCAAACATGTTTATAGGAATACACCTGAAGTTATTACGGATTTACTTGCTTCAACTATGTATGCTAGGTCTAAAAATATGGTAGTTGATGGTAATGCACCAGAACTATTTGGTAGTGAACTAGCAGCCCATATAATCTCCACTGGAGGAAAATGTTCTTGTCATGAAACTACAACTAAAGAAGAAGCTATGGAGAAGTTAAGACAAGGAGTTTATCTATTTATGAGAGAAGGCTCTACTCAAAGGAATATGGCTGAATGTGTTAGAGCTGTTACGGAAGAAGGCATGGATTCGAGAAGGTGTATATTAGCTACCGATGATATGGTGGCAGCGGATTTAGAAACTCTAGGTCATATGAACGAAATAGTAAAGAGAACTATTAAGGAAGGGGTAAACCCTGTAGAAGCCATTCAAATGGTTACCATAAACCCAGCTACCTATTTTGGATTAAACCATGTGGGAGTTTTAGCTCCAGGAAAGATGGCAGATATAGTAGTTATAGATGATTTAAATGAAATGACTGTAGAAGGAGTATTCATAGATGGTAAATTAGTGGTTTCAAAAGGTAGATTATTAATAGATTTACCTAAGTATACTTATCCACCAGAAGTTAAGAATTCCGTCAAAATTGGGCCTATTAGTGAAAAGGATCTACAGATTGAGGCAGAGGGACCTACAGTTAGGGTTAGATGTATAGACGTTATTCCAGATCAAAACTTAACAGCCAAATTAGAAGAGACTGTAAAGGTACATGGTGGAGTAGCTGTGCCAGATGTGACCACAGATACCTTGGAAATAGCCTGTATAGAAAGATACAGTAGGACAGGAAATATTGGTAAAGCTTTTGTTAAAGGTTTTGGTATGAGAGAGGGAGCTTTTGCAGAATCAGTAGCCCATGATACTCATAATATTTTAGTTGTGGGAACCAATTTAAGGGACATGACTTTGGCAGTTAATAGGGTTATAGAACTAGGCGGAGGTATAGCTATAGCCAATAGAGGAAGAATACTTTCCGATATGAGATTGCCAGTAGGCGGTTTAATAACTGATGAACTAGATGGATATGAAGTTAGTGAAAAAATAGCTGAACTAGAAGAAAAAGTTAAGAAAAATTTAGGCTGTAAGATACATGCGCCATTTATGCATCTATCATTTTTAGCTTTATCAACATCTCCAGCTTGGAAGATTACGGATAAGGGGCTTATAGATGTAAACAATTTTAAAATTCTTTCCCCAATAGTTGAATGATATATGATTTTGAAATGATTTTTGACAAAAGTTTCCGTAGAATTGCTATATTTGAAAGAAACTTTTGTTATTATATTAATCATTAAATAAAGGAGGGTACAGTTTTATATAAATTTAATTTAAGGGGGAGCTCTATGTCAAGTCAATCAGCAACCAATAGCGGATTTTTAGAGAGACAGTTTAAACTTAAGGAACATAATACTGATGTAAAAACTGAAATTTTTGCAGGTATTACTAGTTTTATGACTATGGCTTATATTCTAGTTGTAAATCCAGACCTTTTGTCACAGGCAGGTATGGATAAGGGTGGAGTATTTACAGCTACAGCATTATCAGCAGTTATTGCAACTTTAATAATGGCTTTTTATGCTGATTATCCTTTTGTTTTAGCGCCAGGAATGGGGTTAAATGCATTCTTCACATTTACAGTAGTCTTAGGACCTATGCAAAAATCATGGCAATTTGCCCTGACTGCAGTGTTTATAGAGGGGATTATTTTTATAATATTATCTTTATTTAAGGTAAGAGAAGCTATATTTGATGCAATTCCAATAAACTTGAAAAAAGCAGTTTCTGTAGGAATTGGATTATTTATAGCATTTATAGGTCTTGTATCAGCAGGGATAGTTGAACAAGGTGGAGCTATTCTTCAGTTAGGTGATTTGACTCAGTCAGCACCATTACTTGCACTAATAGGGCTATTGATAATGGGAATGTTATTGGCTAAAAATGTTAAAGGAGCATTGCTAATAGGTATCATACTTACGACTATAATAGGAATACCTATGGGTGTAACTCCTACTCCAACTGGGCTAATATCTCTTCCACCATCATTAAAAGATGTAGCATTTAAATTTGAATGGCAACATATTTTTTCATGGGATATGTTAATTGTTGTATTTACTTTCTTATTTGTAGACGTGTTTGATACTGTAGGAACATTAGTAGGAGTAGCTTCAAAGGCAGAGATGTTAGATGAAGAAGGAAGGCTTCCAAAGGTTAGTCAAGCATTATTTGCTGATGCCGTTGGTACTGTATTTGGAGCTTGTTTAGGAACTAGTACAGTAACTACTTTTGTAGAATCTGCTTCTGGAGTAGCGGAAGGTGGTAGGACTGGACTTACTGCTCTTTCAGCTGCTTGTATGTTTGCTTTATCCTTATTATTTGCACCTATATTCACCATAGTTCCAAAAGCAGCAACTGCACCAGCATTAATCCTTGTTGGACTTTTTATGATGAGCCCAATAAAGGACATAGATCTAGACGATTTCACAGAGGCAATACCAGCTTTCTTAACAATAATAATGATGCCATTAGCATATAGTATTGCAGAAGGTATAGTATTTGGTATGGTATCTTATGTGTTCTTAAAAGTACTAACTGGAAAACATAAAGATGTATCCGTTGTAATGTATATTTTGGCCATATTATTTATATTAAAAACCCTACTCTAATAGGATGCCGTCTTCCATTGGAAGGCGGCATTTCTAAACAAAATTAGTTAAGGGAGGTAAGAAAATGGTATTGGAGGGAGTTTATAAAGTTAGAAGCATAGATGAAGTTGTGGAATTATTGGAAAAATACAGAGAAAATGCAAAGATAATTGCTGGGGGAACAGATATAGTTATCG
The DNA here is from genome assembly GCF_024623155.1 of Anaerosalibacter massiliensis. Lineage (NCBI taxonomy): Bacteria > Bacillati > Bacillota > Tissierellia > Tissierellales > Sporanaerobacteraceae > Anaerosalibacter > Anaerosalibacter massiliensis. Next base: position 41,902 of record NZ_JANJZL010000014.1, on the reverse strand, counting down.
CATTGAGAAATGAAAAAATTACTCCTAAAGTATTAATCGATATTTCTAGTATAGATGAGCTTAAATCTATAAAAGATGAAGGAGAGTTTATAAAAATAGGAGCTGGGGTAACTTTTACCAAAATAGTTGAAAGCTCATTGTTTCAGAAAAACTTATGGGGATTATACAAAGCTTGTAGACTAGTAGGTTCTCCTCAAATAAGGAATAAAGGCACCATAGGAGGAAATATTGCTAATGGTTCTTCTGCTGCAGATTCTATCCCTCCTTTAATCTGTTTGGGTAGCACTATTACTCTAGCTAGTAAAAACGGGAAACGAAAAGTGCTTTTAGAAGAATATTATAAGGATAAAGCTAATTATGGAATGAAGGAAGATGAATTACTAGTAAGTATTGATTTTAAAAAGCCAACAGAAAATCGAGTTTTAAGCTTTGCCAAATTAGGTCTTAGGAAAGCATTAGCCATTTCAAGGATTTCTATAGCTACTTTTCTAGAATTGGACAAAAAGGGACAGGTAACAACAATAAGAGTAGCTAGTGGTTCTTTAGGTAAATATCCTATGAGAGAACTAGAAGTAGAGGAATTTTTATGTGGGAAAAAATTAAACGAAAGAACTATAGATGAAGCTATAAAGGTAGTGCAACAATCTATGGATGAAAGATTAAAAGGAAGATCAACTCTACCTTATAAAAGAGTAGCTGTAGAAAGTATGCTTAGAGAATCAATAGGAGATGGGATTAAATTTCTAGATGGGGTGAGGGCATGAAGGATATAAAATTAAATGTTAATGGAAAGGATTATACTTTAAATGTAGATGAAAATATAAAGCTTTTAGGTTTACTCCGAGATGAGCTAGGATTAACTGGAGCTAAGGAAGGCTGTGGAGAAGGAGAATGTGGAGCTTGTACAGTAATAATGGATGGAGAGACAGTTAACTCTTGTTTAGTTATGGCTTTTCAAGCTGATGGTAGCAATATTTTGACCATAGAAGGATTAGAACAAAATGGAGAACTTCACCCAATCCAACAGGCCTTTATAGATGTGGGAGCAGTTCAATGTGGATACTGTACCCCGGGGATGATAATGTCTGTAAAAGCACTATTAGATAAGAATACTAATCCTACAAGGGAGGAAATAAGGGAAGGGATTTCTGGAAATCTATGTAGATGTACGGGATATAACAAGATTGTAGATGCAGTAGAACTATCCATAAAATATTTAGAGGAGGGAAGAAGATGAGATTAGATGTAGTCGGTAAAAACCTTATAAGGGTAGATGCTTATAGTAAGGTTACAGGAAAAGCTTTATACCCTCAAGATATATATATGGATGGAATGGCCTATGGCAAAACCCTTAGATCTGAAAAGCCTCATGCCTATATAAAGGTTGATACTAGAGAGGCGGAAAAGTTAGAGGGGATAATTAAGATATTCACCTATAAGGATGTGCCTAAAAATAGCCATGGAGTAGTCTTTAAAGACCATGAGGTTTTCTGTGAGAAAAAAGTGCGAAGAATTGGAGATCCAATTGCTTTTGTTGTTGGAGAGTCTGAAAGGGTTTGTGAATTAGCCTTAAAAAAGATAGTGGTTCATTATGATGAATTAGAAGGTGTATTTGACCCATTATTAGCTATGGACGAAAATTCACCAAAAGTTCATGAAAGTGGCAATATTATGTATTATTATAAGATTAGAAAAGGAAATATAAAAGAAGGCTTCAAAAATAGCCATGCAATTGTTGAAAACACCTATAAGACCCATATGGTAGACCATGCTTTTTTACAACCAGAGGCAGGGGTGTCCTTCATAGATGATAAAGGTAGAATAACCATCATGGTTGCTACTCAATATCCTCATTATGATAGGGAGGAAGTTGCTGCAAACCTTAATTTGCCACAGGACCAAATTAGGATAATAAATACCAATGTGGGAGGGGCTTTTGGTGGTAGGGAGGATATAAGCCTTCAAACTCATTTAGCTTTAGCAGTATATACTCTTAAGATACCTGTAAAAGTAATCTATTCAAGGGAAGAATCCTTCATTGCCCATTCTAAAAGACATTCTATGATTATGAAATGTAAAACTGGAGCTGACAAAGATGGTAAGCTATTGGCTATGAAGGCTGTGATCATTGGAGATACAGGAGCCTATGCTTCTTGGGGCACAAATGTTTTGAGGAAAGCAGGAGTCCATATAACTGGACCTTATTATATACCTAATGTAGTAGTGGATAGTTATGCAGTCTATACCAACAATCCTTTTGCAGGAGCTATGAGAGGATTTGGAGTAACTCAGGTACCTATAGCCCACGAACAACAAATGGATATTCTGGCAGAGGAACTAGGTATGGACCCAGTATCCATAAGGATGATTAATATGTTTGGAAAAGGTTCCGTTACTGCTACAGGACAAGTCTTAACAGAATCAGTACCTTTAGAAGAATGTTTGGAAAAAGTAGTTGAAGGAATGGACTTTTATCATAGAGGGGAGGAGGCTAAATGAAAAAGAGAGGAAAAGGAATTGGAATATCTTTTTACGGAACAGGCTACGGAAATGGATTCCCTGATGTATCAAAAGCAAAGTTAAGATTACATGATAATGGTAAGATAGGAATATATGTTGGAGCTACTGAAGTAGGTCAAGGTGCTAAAACAGCTCTCCTTCAAATAGGTGCCGAAATTTTAAATCTTTCAACAGAGAATTTATTATTCATATCCGAGGATACTAGTCTTATGCCAGACTCAGGCACAGCTGCAGCTAGTCGTCAAACTTATAATACTGGAAATGCTATTAAAATAGCTTGTGAAAACTTCAAAGATAAATTAATAGAGATTTCAAAAGAAGAGCTAGGATTAAACAGTACTCATGGGTTAATGGTGGAAAAGGGGGAAATATATTTAGGATTTTTCCCAGAAAAGCGGATTTCCTTCAAAGAATTGGTTAATAAATATGGAGATGGCACAATTGAAGCAGAAGGAGAATTTATAGCTCAAACTGTTGAGATGGATCCAGAAACTGGACAAGGAGCTCCTTATTGGCCTTATACCTTTAATGCCTGTGGAGTTGAATTAGAAGTAGATACTCTTACAGGAAGAGTAGAAATCCTAAATGTAAGATTTGCCCAAGATGTAGGCCGGGCAGTAAATCCTCGCTTAGTAGAGGGGCAAATGGATGGCGGTTTTGCTATGGCTTTAGGATATGCTTTGTTTGAAGATTTAAACTTAGTCAAAGGACAGATTAAAAGCAATAAATTTTCTCGATATTTAATACCTACAGCTATGGACATGATAGATGTAGAAAAAATTTTAATAGAGGATCCAGAACCTACGGCTCCTTATGGTGCTAAGGGAATTGGCGAGCCAGTTATGATACCAGTAGCTCCTGCCATATTAAATGCTATATACGATGCAACGGGAGTAAGGATTTTAGAATTACCAGTTACGCCAGAAAGGTTAAGAAAGGCTATGGATACGAAGAAAAATGAGGAGAATTTTAATATGGAGCTTAATGCCTTGAAAAGATAATTCAGAATCAATTTACAAAAGATAAAATAGATGAACTTCTACAAAATACTATAAGATACTAAGTTGATAGCCGGGGAAAATTATAGAATATATACAATGAATTGATAAAAAATTTATGCTATCATGTTATTGATTATTTAGTAGAGGGGGATCCATATGAGTAAAAAATATATTTTAGCAGTGCCAAATTTTAGTGAAGGTAGAAGAAAAGATGTTATTGAAGCTATAGCTAATGAAATAAAGGGTAGAGAAGGTGTAAAGTTAGTAAGTGTAGAACCAGAACATGATTTTAATAGAACGGTACTCACAATTATAGGAGAACCAGAACCATTAAAGAAAGCCTTAATTGCCATGGCAGGGAAATCCTATGAACTAATTGATATGAGGGAACAAAAAGGTACTCACCCAAGAATAGGTGCTCAAGATACTATTCCTCTATTCCCACTTAGAAATATTAGCTTAGAAGAATGTGTGGAATTAGCAGAGGAAATAGGAAAAGAATTATTTGAAAAACATCAAGTACCAATCTATTTCTCAGCAGCAAATGCAAGGACAGAAGATAAAAAGAGTATATCCTTCATAAGAAAAGGCCAATATGAAGGACTAAAAGTCCTATTAGAAGACAAAAGTAACCCAGATTACGAAAACAGAAAACCAGATTTATCAGTAGACGGAAAGCTAAGCGATAGATATGGAGCAACAATAGTAAGTGCAGATATGGAAGGATTAACAGCATATAATGTATTCTTGGCAACAGAAGATTTAAGTATAGCAAAATCTATAGCTAAAGCAGTAAGAGGACCAAGTGGCGGATTTTCAACAGTAAGAGCAGTAGGAATTAAATTCCCTGAAAGAGAAGGAACAGTAGTATCTATGAATATGTTTGATTGTGCAGCTACACCGCTATATAGGGCCTTTGAATTAGTAAAACAAGAAGCAAGTAAATATGGAGTAGCGGTAACAGGTTCAGAATTAATAGGTCCAATAAAATTAAATTATCTATTAAATAATTTAGAGCATTATTTAGGGTTACAAGGCTTTAGAAAAGAACAAATACTAGAATCCCATCTAATGGAATAACAATAACCTGCCATTTTGACAGGCTATTTATAATAAAACTCTAGAAGCTTTCCCTTCTATATTTTTAAAAACAGTTGGAAGATCAGGAAAATACTTATCTATACATCGATGGATTTTATTTTCTATTGAACTTAATTTTGCATATATACCTTCAGAAATAACAGGTTCTTAATACCTACCATCTTTCACTAATTGAGCTATTACCTTAGCATCTTTTAAATAATTGACATTTAATAGCTGGTCTTTTGATTTAGTCATTGAGTATAAAAGTTTGTGCTATGTTAGACAAACCTAGTAGGACAAAAATAGATTTAAAGCCAGATTATGTAGAATTTACTACGCCAGATGTATTTACAGTAGGTTATGGGCTTAATTATGGAAATTATTATAGAAATATACCTTATATTTTTACTTTTTATTAGAAATAAATAACCTTGTATATCTTTTAAAAGATATACAAGGTTATTTGTTATAAATACTAACTATTAATTAGATCTTCCATATTGTAGAGTCCACTTTCTTTGTTATATAGAAATTTAGCGGCTTTAATTGCTCCTTGTGCAAATATTTTTTTAGATGATGCACTGTGGCTTATCTCTATAACTTCATCACATCCAGCAAAAATTACTGTATGCTCTCCTACTATGGTGCCCCCTCTTATTGCATGTATTCCTATTTCATCTTTTTTTCTCTTGTCAGTTTTTGTATCTCTTCCATATATATATTTTTTGGAGTTATCTAATTCTTTGTTTATTTCATTTGCAATCATATAGGCTGTACCACTTGGAGCATCAATTTTTTTATTATGATGTTTTTCGATTATTTCAATATCAAAAGAATCTTCCAGTACTGGGGAAATACTTTTTACCATAGATATTAAAACATTTATACCTAATGACATATTGGCAGAATAGAATATAGGGATTATTTTTGAAGCTTCTTTGATTTTTTCTATATCATCAGGGCTAAGTCCAGTAGTTCCTATAACTATAGGGATATTTTTTTCTATTCCATATTCTAATAGGTTGAGTAAAGAACTAGGATGAGAGAAATCTATTATTATATCAATATTTTCATTACAATGATGTATATTATTATATATTTTAAAATTACTATTATTATCTAGTGCATTTTTATCTACACCAGCTTTTAATTCCATTTCACTATCCTTTTTAATTTCTTCAGACACTACTTTTCCCATTTGACCATGACATCCGTTTATAAGGACTTTAATCATATGTCTACCTCCTTATACTAATCCATAGGATTTTATTTCATTTACTAATATTTCATGATTTTTAGATTCCATAGTTGTAAGCGGAAGTCTTGCAGGACCTACATTCATACCAAGGTAGTTCATAGCTTCTTTTACTGGAATAGGATTAACTTCTATAAACAATGAATCAATTAGAGGTTTCATTTTTAGCTGCAATTCCCTAGATTTATCTATATCACCTTCAAGATAAGAATATACCATCTGATGGGTATCTCTTGGAATAATATTTGCTACTACTGATATAACTCCAACTCCACCTAAAGAAAGAAGAGGTACTACCATATCATCATTTCCAGAATAAATATCAAAGTTATCCTTGCAAAGTCTGGCAACTTCTGCTACTTGAGCAATATTTCCGCTAGCTTCTTTTACACCACGGATATTAGGATGTTTAGATAATTTTTCTAAAGTTTTAGGTAAAATATTAAGTCCAGTTCTTCCTGGTACATTATATACAATAATAGGAATATTTACGCTGTCCGCTATAGTTAAATAATGTTCTACAAGGCCTTTTTGAGTAGTTTTATTATAATATGGTGTTACAATTAAAAGACTATCAGCACCAACTTTTTCTGCATACTTACTAAGCTCTATTGAGCTTTTTGTATCATTACCTCCTGTTCCCGCTATTACAGGTATACGCTTATTTACTTTTTCTACCGCAAATTTAATAACTTCTTTTTTCTCTTCATTAGATAAAGTAGCAGATTCTCCGGTAGTACCACATATAACTATAGCATCTGTTTTTTCGCTGATATGCCATTCAAGAAGTTCTCCTAACTTTTCGTAGTTTACCTCTTCACCCTTAAATGGTGTTACTATAGCAACACCTGAACCCTTAAAAATACTCATTATAAAACCTCCTATATTTTATTCTTATTAATTAAAAGCTCAGCTATTTGGATAGTATTTGTAGCTGCTCCTTTTCTTGTATTGTCAGCGACTATCCATATATTAATACCATTTTTAACACTGAAATCCCTTCTTATTCTGCCTACATATACCTCATCTTTTCCTTTTACATTTATAGGCATAGGATAATTATTTTTTTGTATATCATCAAATACTACGATGCCTTTATAATTTCTTAAAATATCATATACATTTTCTAATTCAAAATTATTTTCAAATTCAATATTAGCAGATACACAGTGTCCAAAATACACAGGGACTCTTACTGTAGTAGAAGTTATCCTTATATTTTGATCATTTAATATTTTTTTAGTTTCTTCAATCATTTTTATTTCTTCTTTTGTATAACCATTGTCTGTAAACTCATCTATATGAGGCAAACAGTTAAATGCAATGGGATGAGGATAATTTTTAGGATCTAAATATTTTAAACCATTATCTAAATCTTCCATGCCAGCTACTCCAGAACCAGATACTGCTTGATAGGTTGAAAATATAACTCTTTTTATTTTAAAGGCTTCATGAAGTGGCTTTAGTGGCACTACAGATTGAATTGTGGAACAATTAGGATTAGCAATTATGCCATTATGCCATTCTATATCTTGAGGATTTACTTCAGGAACTACTAAAGGTACTTCTCTATCCATTCTCCATGCACTACTATTATCAACTACAGTGATACCTTTTTTCTTAGCTATAGGAGCAAATTTTTTACTAATATTTCCTCCTGCAGAGAAAAGTAAAAGGTCTATAGGTTTGTCAAAAGAGTTTTCTGTTAATTCTTCTACTTTATACTCTTCTTTTTTAAATACTATTTTTTTACCATTTGATTTACTAGATGCAAATAGATAAAGATTCTTAACAGGAAAGTTTCTTTCTTCCATTATACGAAGGAAATTTCTTCCCACCATTCCAGTTGCACCGACTATTCCTACATTTAATTTTTCCATATTTTCACCTCAGATTTTATTAATATATTATATTATACTATATTATATTTGTTTCTGTGTGATTAGAACAATCTATTTGATTTGATGCAAGAAAAAAGATACAATTAAGTAAAAGAGTTTAGGAGGTAAATATGGATAGAAAAAGAGAAAAAGTTAGTATTTTAGAAGCAAATATTCTTTATTTAATTCTAGGAATTTTATTAATATTCTTAGGGGGTTTTGTACAATCAAAAGAAATATATACTGGTCTATTAATTACCCAGTATATAATAATTTTTCTTCCAACAGTATTGTATTTAAAAGTAAAGGGATATAGTCTAAAGAAAGTTCTTAAATTAAATAAAATTTCTATAAAGCAAATAGCACTTGTACCGCTAATAGTTATTTTTGCATATCCAGTAGGGGCATTCTTAAATTATATATTTATTCTTTTACTAAGCAGTTTTATAGAAATAAAACCATTACCTATACCTATACCCGAAAGTTCACCAGAGTTTATTTTAGGCTTGATAGTTATATCTTTATCACCAGGAATATGTGAAGAGATATTGTTTAGAGGTATGATAATGTCTTCATATGATAAATTAGGAAAGAAAAAGGCAATAATTATATCCTCTATATTATTTGGAGTATATCATTTTAATCTTCAAAATCTTTTAGGGCCTATTTTTTTAGGAATTGTATTTGGACTTATAGTATATAAAACAGATTCTATTTATTCTTCTATGATTGGCCATGGGTTTAACAATGCTATTGCATTAGCTATTGGATATTTCTTATTAGAAAAAGCAGATAATATACCTACTGAAGCCATTGATATGCCAACTGATTTTTTCACTAATATTTTAGCCATAATTGTTGGACTTGTATTTTCCATTATTTGTGGAACTATATCATATAAATTATATAAGGCATTACCTGAAAGTGAAAAGGAAGCAGAGGAAGTTTTAGAGGAGCATAATTCTACAATATTAGATTATATGCCACTGCTAGGTATATCATTACTTTTTATATTCTATAATTATATACTTTTCTTTAAATAGATAATAATGGAATAAAAAAAATCTTCCCTACCATACTAAATAGGGGAGGGGTTTAAATGTCAAAAAAGAAGAAAAAAATAGAAACATTAGAAGATAAGCTTAAATATGAAATAGCTAATGAATTAGGTCTTATGGAAAAGATAGAAGAGGTAGGTTGGGGAGGACTTACAGCCAAGGAGTCTGGAAGAATAGGAGGACTTATTACTGTAAAGAAAAGAGAAATGTTAAAGAAGAATACTTTAAAAAATAAAAAATAATATAGTGAAATTTTAAAATAAATAGGGGGAATTGTTAATGGATATGGACAAGATTAAAAAGGCAAGTGAATTAATAGAAGAATCTTCTAAAACTATGGTATTGACAGGAGCAGGAATTTCCACAGAAAGTGGAATACCAGATTTTAGAAGTCCAGGTACAGGGCTTTGGGAAAATGTAGATCCTATGGAGCTCTTATCGACTTCAGTCCTATACAATAATCCAGAAAAATTTTATGATAAAGGTTATAAAATGCTTTTAAATATGACAGATGCAGAGCCAAATAGAGCTCATTTCGCTTTAGCAGAAATGGAAAAGAGAGGTTTTATAAAAGGCATAATAACTCAAAATATAGATAATCTACATCATAAAGCTGGTTCAAAGTATATTTTAGAGGTCCATGGAAACACAAGGGAAGCTAGCTGTATGAATTGTGGAAATACAGTACCATTAGATGTAGTAACGGAGAAAGTTAATAATGGGCAAATACCTCCAAAGTGTGACAGGTGTCAAGGAATATTAAGACCAGATGTAATATTTTTTGGCGATATGCTTCCTGAAGATTTTAATATAGCTTCTAATGAAGTAAGTAGTAGTGATTTACTTATAGTAGTAGGTTCCAGCTTAGCAGTGTCTCCAGTTAATTATTTGCCACAAATGGCTAAAAATCTAATTATTATAAATAAAGGTACTTCTGTAATGGATCACTATAGTGATGTACTTCTAAATGGCTCAGCTGGAGATATATTAGAGTCAATATTAGAAAACTTATTAGGGGAATAGAATATGAGTTGTTATAGTGAGTTTGCTATGTATTATGATGAACTTATGGATGATGTAGATTATGAAAGTTGGTTTTTATATATTAAGGAGATATTTAAAAGATTCTCTGTAGATCCTAAAGAAATATTGGAAATGGCTTCTGGTACTGGAAGTTTAACTTATTATTTATGTAAAGAAGGATATAGTGTGACTGGTTTTGATAGATCAGAAGAAATGCTTTCCATAGCCTATAATAAGCTTTTGCAATTTAAAAATGTACATTTATTAAAACAAGATATGGTAGACTTTAATATAGGTAAGAAGTTTGATAGTATACTATGCATATGTGATAGTATCAACTATATTACTGATGAATTGGAGCTTTTGCAGATATTTAAAAATGTATATGATCATTTAAAAGATAATGGCATATTTATATTTGACATCAACTCTTATTATAAATTGAGTCAGATTATAGGAAATAATATTTTTATTGAAGATAGGGAAAATATATATTATGTATGGGAAAACTATTTTGATAAGAATAGTAAATTAACTCAATTTAATTTAAACTTTTTTATTAAGGCCAGTGAGGAAGGGTATATAAGATTTGATGAAGAACATATAGAGAGGGCCTATAATATTAAAGAGATAGAGGATCTTTTAAGAAAATCAGGATTCAATAAAATAACAATATATGATGCATTTACATTTAATAAACCTAATAAAAATAGTGAAAGAATTAATTTTATAGTGAAAAAATAGTTTGATATTTATATGAATAATTAGATATTTTTAAGAGAATACTATTTGACAACGGTATTTAACTGTGATAATATTAGGGAAAGTAGAGGGTATTACATACTCATCTATATTAAATTAGTTGTATTGGAGGAATGTTTTAAATGGTTAATGGAACAGTAAAGTGGTTTAATGCTACAAAAGGTTATGGTTTTATTTCCACTGAAGATGGTGAAGATGTTTTCGTACATTATTCAGCAATTGAAGAAGATGGATTCAAAACTTTAGAAGAAGGACAACAAGTTGAATTTGAAATAGTTGAAGGTGAAAAAGGTCCTCAAGCTACAAGCGTTAAAAAACTATAATTGAATATAATGATTTTTTAATAAATTGTAGCAAACTAGCCCCTAATAGTGTAGGGGCTTTAAATATCTCTAGAACAATATAGAAAAGGAGTTAGCTATGAAGGATTATGTTATTAGAGCTATAGATGAAAAAGGAAGTATAAGGATATTTATTGCCAATACTACTAATTTAGTAGAAGAAGCAAGAAGCATCCATAAAACAATGCCTACAGGAACAGCTGCACTGGGGAGAACTTTAACAGCGGCTAGTATTATGGGAAGAATGATGAAAGGTGATAACGATTCTATATCTATTCAAATTCGTGGTGATGGACCTATTGGGAATGTAGTAGCTTCATCTAATTCAAAAGGTGAAGTTAGGGGTTATGTGGGAAACCCTATGGTAGATTTGCCATTGAAGAATAATGGAAAATTAGATGTAGGTAGAGCAATAGGAAGAAATGGAAGAGTTATTGTAATAAAGGATTTTGGACTTAAAGAACCTTATATTGGACAGTCAAATATAGTTTCAGGAGAAATAGCAGAGGACTTAACTTATTATTTTGCACATTCTGAACAGCAGCCTTCGGCAGTTAATTTAGGAGTATTAGTGGATAAAGATTTATCTGTGAAAGCTTCAGGAGGATATATTGTTCAATTGCTCCCAGATGCATCAGATGAAGATATTGATATACTAGAAGAATCTATAAAAAATTCAGAACCTATATCTACATTGATAGATAAAGGTTTTACACCAGAGGACATCCTTAAAGAAGTATTTGGAAAGTTTAATATGAGTATTCTTAAAAAAGAGGAAGTAGAATTTAAATGTAACTGTTCAAGGGATAGAATAGAAAAAGCTCTTAAAAGTTTAGGAGAAAAAGAAATTAAAGATATTATAGAAGAGGATGGAAAGGCAGAGATTGTATGCCATTTCTGTAATAAAAAATATAATTTCTCAAAAAAAGATCTAGAATCTTTAATTTAGGTATTGACTTTATTTAATTAGTAATGTATACTATCAATTGTGGCTAAGTTGCCCAGATAGCTCAGTCGGTAGAGCAGGGGACTGAAAATCCCCGTGTCGGTGGTTCGATTCCGCCTCTGGGCACCATTATTTCTAAGTAATATGCGGAAGTGGCTCAGTGGTATAAGCAGGGAACCCAAATCTATGATTTGGTGTTCATCGCTTAGTGGTAGAGCTAAACTATGAATCTATTCATAATGAAAAACAAATGTTAAATGATGTGCGGAAGTGGCTCAGTGGTAGAGCATCGCCTTGCCAAGGCGAGGGTCGCGGGTTCGAATCCCGTCTTCCGCTCCAGATTAGATATAGGCGGCATAGCCAAGTGGTAAGGCATAAGTAGAGAACCAAAACGTGCTTTTCGTTTTGTGTGAATCACTTAGTTGGAAAAGTTCTTTAGAACTACTGTTTTAAAGTAATAATCAAATTGAATATGGCGGCATAGCCAAGTGGTAAGGCAGAGGTCTGCAAAACCTTTATCCCCAGTTCAAATCTGGGTGCCGCCTCCATAAAAAACCTTCTATAAAAAAAATAGAAGGTTTTTTATTTAAGGAGGAGTTTAGATGACAAAAGAAAATCCATTCATACCATATAGAAAGGGCAATTTAGTTATTATAGATGGTAGAGTAAATGAAAATATAATTAATTTTTTAGAAAGAATGGATATAATGGCTATAAAAACTATTAAATGTGAAGAAGTTCATGAATCAATATCTTATCATCCTGATATTGTAATGCATCCAATAAATTACAATACTTTAATTGTAGCACCAAATGTTTTTGAATATTATGAAGAAAAGCTTTCTAGAACGGGTATACATCTTATAAAGGGTGAAAAGATCTTATCAAAGGACTATCCAGAAGATATTGCATATAATGTAGGAAGAGTTTATGGTTATGGAGTACATAATTTAAAATATACAGATGAAAAACTTCTTTTTTATTTAAAAAAAGAAGGAATAGATTTGATTCATGTAAATCAAGGATATACAAAATGCTCTATGGCAATTGTAGATGAAACAGCAATTATTACTTCTGACTACCCTATGTATAAAAAAATGATGGATTATGGTATTGACACATTATTAATTAAACCAGGATATATAGACTTGGAAGGGTTTAATTATGGATTTATAGGAGGTTGTTTTGGAAATTTATCCAATAAAGATATATTTATTTCAGGAAAATTAAGTAAACATCCTGATAAGGAGAGAATTTATAGTTTTTTAAAAAAATACAAAAAAAACCTAATTTTTTTAAGCGATGAAAAAATTATTGATATTGGTACAATAATTAGTTTATATTGTTAATATTGTAACTTTATTAAGAGTATATACTTATGTCAAAAACGTATACTACTAGTATTGTAAGAAAGAGAGGAGGGTTATAATTGTTATCTATTGGATTAAAAGAGAATAAAGTTCATATAGAAGATATAGTTAATAATTATGATTTTGGAGAAAATATTGAAATTAAAGAAGAAAAAATTAATGATAGATTTTTTCTGAAATTTTATAATGAGTATAAAGATGAAAATTTTTATAATAACTTATCTATATTTATAACTGAAATAATTATTGAATACTATTTAAAAGATATGATATTAAAAGAAGTTTTTATGAATTATGTTAATTTTAATAGGGAAGAAAAAATTGAAATTGTTCAGTTAGCTTATAAAAATTTATATAGTGAAGAGGGCATTACAAAGGAGAGAGAGTTAATCTTTAAAGAAGTATATGATTATATATCTGTTACTAACATGATGCTAATAGATGGTTTTGTAAGCTTTAGGTTGAAGTCTATGGATGAAATGATAAACCAAATTATAAAAAGAAGCATAGATGAGTTTTCAGCTGTTAAGGAATACAGGGAATTTATAAATATACTTCAGTATTTTGTAGATATTCAAGAACCTAAAATTGATTTGGTAAATGTGCTTATAGAAAATGGAGAATATAAATTATATGATAAGGATAATAATAAAATAGATGGCGATTTTTTAAAAGATATTATTAATGAATTGTCAGAAGATGGAATCAATAAAGAAGATATTTTAATAAGTTCTTTGATTACGATAGCACCAAAGCATATAATTATTCATGTAACTGAAGAACATAAGAATGATGAAATAGTAGATATAATCCAAAATGTATTTATGGAAAATGTTGATTTTTGTAAAGGATGTGAATTATGTAATATAACAGTTCCTCTCAATAAGAAAAAGTAAATAAAATTAGAATTTCACTTATATGCTTTGAAAGATTCAAAAAAAATGATATTATAAATATTAGTATAATAGATGTTTAGGGGGGAATACAATGGATAAAGAGAGAGTAAAACCTTCCATATTGCCAGGATTTATGGAACTATTACCTTCAGATCAAATTTTATTCAATGAAATGTTAGATATTATTAGAAAAAATTATGAGAAATTTGGTTTCTTGCCAATAAATACACCAATAATTGAAAAATCAGAAATACTATTAGCAAAAGGCGGAGGAGAAACAGAAAAACAAATATACAGATTTGAAAAGGGAAGTAATGACTTGTCTTTACGTTTTGATTTAACAGTGCCTTTAGCAAGGTATGTAGCTCAATACTTTCCTGAGTTAAATTTTCCTTTTAAAAGATATCAGATAGGAAAGGTTTATAGAGGAGAAAGAAATCAAAGGGGAAGATTTAGAGAGTTTTATCAATGTGATATAGATATTGTAGGTAATGGAAAATTAGATATTATAAATGATGCAGAAATTCCAAGTATTATGTATTCTACTTTTAAAGATTTAGATTTTGGTGATTTCACTATCAAAATAAATAATAGAAAGATACTAAATGGATTTTTTGAATGGCTAAATATAGAAGATAGAACTGGAGTTTTAAGGGCTATAGATAAAATCGAAAAAATAGGAACTGGAGGCGTCAAGAAGGAGCTATCTGAAATAGGTATAAATATGGAGGCTATAGATAAAATAATTGAATTCATACAGATAGAAGGAAAAAATGGAGATATATTACATAGCTTAAGGGATATGAATATTGATAATGAAGAATTTCAATTAGGGTTAGAAGAGCTTTCCTTAGTTGCGGATTATGTAAAATATTTTGGAGTACCTGATGAGAATATGGCTATAGATTTAACTATTGCAAGAGGTTTAGATTATTATACAGGGACTGTATATGAAACATTCTTAGACAATCATCCGGATATAGGCAGTATTTGTTCTGGTGGAAGATATGATAATTTATCTAAATACTATACAAAACAAAATTTACCTGGTGTTGGAATGTCTATAGGTCTTACTAGACTTTTTTATCAACTTAAGGAAGCAAAAATTATTGAAAGTAAAAAGGAGAGTTTGGTAAAAGCACTTATAATACCTATGGGAGATTGCTTAAAGGAAGGAATAGCAATCGCTAATAAGTTAAGAGATGAAGGAATTAATATACAAGTATATCTAGAAGAAAGTAAAATGGGTAAAAAATTTAACTATGCAGATAAATTAGAAATTCCTTATGTAATAATATTAGGGCCTGACGAGTTAAAAGATGAAAAAATAACAATAAAGAATATGAAATCAGGAGAACAAAAAATGTTTGAAATTGAAGAAGGTATAAGTTTTTTAAAAAGATAAGAAATAATGTTAAAATATATTGACAAAACATTAAATAATAGCTATAATATTTGATTAAGTAAAACTGTATATTTAAAAGCTATGAAGGGAAGAGTAGGCTAAATAATCTTTTAAGAGAGGGATTGCCTTGGCTGGAAGCAATTCTAAAGTATTATTAACTGAAAACCAACCCGAAGCTGAATCCTAACCTAGTAGGAAAGGATTTCCGCAATTTGCGTTATTTAACTTAAGCACCAATTAGGGTGGAACCACGTGAATAAACCTCTCGTCCCTATATTTTATAGGATGAGGGGGTTTTTTGTATTTAAAATAGAAATAGGAGGGAAATCATGGAAAATATAATTATTACTTTGCCAGATGGTTCAAATAAAGAATATGAAAAAGGTGTAACTGTATATGAAATAGCTAAAGATATAAGTCAAGGTTTAGCAAGAGTTGCTCTTGGAGCAGAAGTAAATGGAAAAACTTTAGGACTTAATGATACTATAGATGAAGATGCCAAAATAAATATTGTAAAATTTGAAGATAAAGAAGGAAAAGAGATATTTAGACATACTAGTTCTCATATATTAGCTCAAGCTGTCAAAAGATTGTATCCAGATACTAAATTAGCGATTGGTCCAGCCATAGATAATGGATTTTATTATGATTTTGATACAAAACATAGATTTACTCCAGAAGATTTAGAAAAAATAGAGAAGGAAATGAAAAAAATAGTTAAGGAAAACTATGAATTGGAAAGATTTGTTCTTCCTAGAGATGAAGCTATTGAATTTTTGAAAGAAAAAGATGAGCCTTATAAAGTTGAATTAGTAGAAGATTTACCTGAAGATGCGGTTATTTCTTTTTATAAACAAGGAGATTTTGTAGACCTTTGTGCAGGACCTCATTTAACTAATACAAAGCCAGTAAAAGCTCTTAAACTTTTAAATATAGCAGGAGCTTATTGGCGTGGGGATGAAAATAATAAAATGTTACAAAGAATTTATGGAACTAGTTTTACTAAAAAGAAGGATTTAGATGAATATTTAGATAGATTAGAAGAAGCAAAAAAGAGAGATCATAGAAAATTAGGAAAAGAACTAGGGTTATTTAGTATTCATGATGAAGGGCCTGGATTTCCATTTTTCCATCCAAAAGGAATGGTTCTTAGGAATATATTGGAAGATTTTTGGAGGGAAGAACATAGAAAGAGGGGTTATGGAGAAGTTAAAACTCCTTTAATACTAAATGAAGAGTTATGGCATAGGTCAGGTCATTGGGATCATTATAGAGAAAATATGTATTTTACAGAAATAGATGATAATGATTATGCTATAAAGCCTATGAATTGTCCTGGTGCAATGATCATATACAAGACAAATATGTTTAGTTATAGAGATTTTCCCTTTAGATGGGCTGAGCTAGGATTAGTTCACAGACATGAACTTTCTGGTACATTGCATGGTCTTATGAGAGTAAGAAGTTTCACTCAAGATGATGCCCATTTATTCATGTTACCTAGCCAAGTGAAAGATGAGTTAGTTGGTGTAATTGATTTAGCAGATTATATTTATAATGTATTTGGATTTAAATATCATGTTGAACTTTCTACTCGACCAGAAAATTCAATGGGAACAGAAGAACAATGGGAAATGGCAACTAATAGTTTAATTGAAGCTTTAAATGAAAGAAAGATAAACTATATAGTTAATGAAGGTGATGGGGCATTTTATGGACCTAAAATAGATTTTCATTTAGAAGATGCCATAGGTAGAACTTGGCAATGTGGTACTATACAATTAGATTTTCAAATGCCAGAAAGATTTGATTTGGCTTATATAGATAAAGATAATGAGAAAAAGCGTCCTGTTATGGTTCATAGAACTATACTTGGAAGTATAGAGAGATTTATGGGAATTCTTATAGAACATTATGCTGGAAGATTTCCAACATGGTTATCTCCAGTTCAAATTTCTATTCTTCCTATATCAGATAAATTTAATGATTATGCTTATGAACTTGAAAAATTATTTAAAGAAAATAATTTAAGAGTTGAAGTAGATGACAGAACTGAAAAAATAGGATATAAAATAAGAGAAGCTCAACTACAAAAGATTCCTTTTATGTTAATAGTGGGAGAAAAAGAAGTAGAAGGAAAGACTGTTTCTGTAAGGAAGAGAGACGAGGGAGACCTTGGTCAAATGAATATAGAAGACTTTGTTAAAAAGATAAAAGAAGAAGTAGAAAACAAAAAATAATTAAAATAGAGACCACTAGTGGTCTCTATTTTAAGTTGCATAATCTAATTTAGTCTTATACTCTTCAAATATTTTATCTAGTTCTTTGTTGTTAATAGTCTCTTGTTTCATAAGTAGATCGGATATTTGGAATAATATTATCTTGTTGTCTTCTACTATTTTGAGAGCATTTTTAAAACATTTATCCATTATTTTTTTTATTTCTCTTCTTATAATATCATAGTTATTTTTAATATAGTATTCATCTATGGAGATATTTCCTAATGTGCTCATTCCATAGCTACAAACCATTTCTTGTGCAATTTCTGTAGCTTTAGTTAAATCATCTTTTGCACCAGTAGTTATGTCTTTAAAGATTATTTGTTCTGCAGCTCTTCCTGCTAAAAGACCGGTGATTTTACCCATAAGCTCTTTCTGTGTATACAAGTATCTTTCTTCTTCTGGGAACTTTAAAACATACCCTAGTGCTTGACCTCTAGGTACTATAGATACTTTTTGTACCATGTCAGTTTTGAGTATTTTACTCACTAGAGCGTGACCTGCTTCATGAATAGCTATAGTCTTTTTTTCTTTTAGTAATACAGAAGGATTCTTAATTTCTAATCCAGCTAGAACTCTTTCAATAGCTTGATTGAAGTCTTTATTATCAATTTTATTTTTTTTATTTCTTACTGCAATTATAGCAGCCTCATTGGCTATATTAGCAAGTTGAGCTCCAGAAAGTCCATGCGTCTTATTTGCCAATTCTTTTACAGATACATTATTGTGAAGAGGCTTATTTTTAGTGTGGACTTCAAGTATTTTTTCTCTTGCATTTATATTGGGGTTACCAACATAAATATGTCTGTCAAATCTACCTGGGCGGAGCAATGCTTCATCAAGTAAATCTAATCTATTAGTTGCTCCGATAACTACTACTGTTTCGCTAGTATTAAACCCATCCATTTCTGATAAGAGTTGATTTAATGTTTGATCTTTTTCGTTGTTTGAATCCAAATTTCTTCTTGCTCCTATAGCGTCTATCTCATCAATAAAAATAATGCTAGGTGAATCTTTCTTTGCTTTTTCAAATAAACTTCTTACTCTTTTAGCTCCTACTCCTACATATTTTTCAACAAACTCAGAACCACTAGCATATAGAAATGTAGAGTTTGTTTCTCCTGCTACAGCTTTTGCAAGAAGAGTTTTACCAGTTCCAGGAGGGCCATAAAAAAGTATTCCCTTTGGTATTTTAGCACCCATCTTTGTATATTTCTGTGAATTATTAATAAAATCAATAGTTTCTTTAAGCTCTTCTTTAATTTCCTCCAAACCAGCTACATTTTTAAATGAAATATCAGTTTTGTTATTATTTTTTTTACTTCCTTCCTTATCGCTACTTAATGCTAAGGGAGCTAATTGTGGGTCTGAATCTAATTTTAGATAATAAATAATAATAATAGTTGTAACTGTCCATACTATGAATCTATCTCCATTTGTAATTCTTTCAAATCCAGATGCAGAGAAATATTTATCATAAAAAAGGATTGTTGAAAGAATTACGCTTAAAATAGCTACTAAAAGTATTATTTTTTTCTTTTGCAAACTATCCCCACCTTTTATATTTTGCTAATAATAGTTTAACCATTTAGCTTTTTTATATAAAAAAATTTACTCTATTGTTGAAGGAAATATTTTGAAAAGGTATAATTGTTATAAGAAGTTTAATTTTTAATAAAAAACGTAAAATAAAGAATTGGGAGGGATTTTTTATGGATTTTATTGAATTGGTTGAAGGCTATAAGGATGATATAGTCAAATCAACACAAGAATTAGTTAGTATAAAAAGTGTTGAAGGTGAACCCAAACTAGGAATGCCTTTTGGAGAAGGTCCATATCAGGCTCTTAAACATGTACTAGATACAGCTAATAAGATGGGATTTAAAACAAAAAATTTAGATGGATATGCAGGTCATGCAGATTTAGGTGAAGGAGATGAAACTGTAGGAATATTAGTCCATGTAGATGTAGTTCCAGAGGGAGATGGATGGACATATCCACCTTATGGTGGGGAAATTCATGATGGAAAAATTTTTGCGAGAGGAACATTAGATGACAAAGGACCTGCTATAGCAAGTTTATATGCAATGAAAGCATTGAAAGACGCTAATGTTTCATTAAATAAAAAAATTAGAATAATATTTGGAACTAATGAAGAGACAGGATGGGGTTGTATGAAATATTATTTTAAGCATGAAAAGGCTCCTGAGATGGCTTTTACACCAGATGCAGATTTTCCAGTAATACATGGAGAAAAAGGTATTATAGCTTTTGATCTTGTAAAGAAAATAAAAAACGATAGTTGCGAAGGTATATCTATAAAAAGCATAAATGGTGGTAATGCAGTTAATATGGTTCCAGACTATTGTGAAGCGGTGATTGAAACAAAAAATCTAGATAATATAGAAACTAAACTTGAGGAATTTAAGAAAAAAACTGACTATAACATTTCTATAGAAAAAAAGGATGGAACGATTGTAGTAAAGTCTAAAGGAGTTTCAGCTCATGGTAGTACTCCAGAAAAGGGAGAAAATGCTATTACTTATTTAATGTTGTTTTTGGAGGAAATAGTTGATTGTAATTGTGATATTTGTGATTTCATAAAAATATATAATGAAAAAATAGCATTGAAGCATCATGGAGAAAGTATAGGATGTGGACTAGAAGATGAAGTTTCAGGAAAACTTAATTTTAATCCTGGAGTTATAAAAGTTGAAGATGACGAAATTAAATTATCAATTAATGTAAGATATCCTATAAAATCTAGTGCGAAAGATGTGTATAACGGAATTAGAGAAGAGTTAGAGGGAACTGGAATAAAACTTTTAGAAGATGAAGGAGAAATGAAACCCATCTATGTACCGAAGAATGATCCACTAGTTGAAAAACTTATGAAGGTTTATAGAGAAGAAACTGGGGACTTGGATAGTGAACCTATTACTATTGGTGGTGGAACTTATGCTAGAGCTATGGACAATGCAGTAGCTTTTGGACCAGTATTTCCAGGTCAAAAAGAAGTTGCTCACCAAAAAGATGAATATATCTCTATTGAACATTTAATGAAGATGACAAAAATATATGCAAAAGCATTATATGAGCTAGCAAAATAAAATAAAAAACTAATTGACAAAGTAGACGAATTAACCTATACTATTAATTAGTAAACTTAATGTTATGTAAATTCAAGAAGAAGTATCCGCTTCTCACCTTATAGCTAAAGCTCATAGGGTTACAATTTAGTTATTAGTAGGTATGTTTATACTTATTTTAATATTTTGTATTTTTATTTTGAAAGAAAAGCGGATATCTGTATTGTGTATCCGCTTTTTATTGTTTTAAATTTTAGGAGGTGGCGTAATATTAAAGAGCTTCAAATTAATGAACAAATAAGAGAGAGAGAAGTTAGACTCATCGATGTAGATGGTGGGCAGGTGGGAGTAGTTCCTATTAAGAAAGCAATAGACATGGCTTATGATAAAAAGCTAGATTTAGTCAAAGTAGCTCCTAATGCAAAACCACCAGTATGTAGGATAATGGATTATGGCAAATATAAATATGAAATGGCAAAGAAGGAAAAAGAAGCTAAAAAGAATCAAAAAGTGATCAATGTGAAAGAAATAAGACTAAGTCCTAGTATTGAAGATCACGATTTGAATGTAAAAGCAAGGCAAGCAATAGGATTTTTAAAAGATGGAGACAAAGTTAAGGTGAGTGTTAGATTTAGAGGAAGAGAAATGGGCCATAAGGATATGGGTAGAGAAGTTCTAGGAAAGTTTACAGAAATAGTTTCAGAAGTTGGAGCTGTAGATAAAAAGCCTAGGATGGAAGGTAGAAATATGGTTATGTTTCTAGTTCCGAAGACAGAATAGATAAAGGAGGTAATTTATATGCCAAAAATGAAAACTCATAGAGGAGCAGCAAAGAGATTTAAAAAAACTGGAACAGGTAAATTAAAGAGACATAAAGCTTATAAAAGTCATAAGACTGGAAAGAAATCACCAAAGAGGATAAGAAATTTAAGAAAACCTGCAATAGTAAGTGATGGAGATTATAAGAGAATCAAGAACTTATTACCTTACTAAAATAAATTTATATAGGAAGCAAGGAGGTAGCTGACATGGCAAGAGTAAAGAGAGCAGTAAATGCAAAAAAGAAACATAAAAAAGTTTTGAAACAAGCAAAAGGATATTATGGTGCTAAAAGCAAATTATATAGACCAGCTAATGAAGCAGTAATGAAATCATTAGACTATGCATATACAGGTAGAAAACTAAGAAAAAGAGATTTTAGAAAGATGTGGATTTCAAGAATAAATGCTGCTGCAAGACTAAATGGAATGAACTATAGTACATTTATAAGTGGATTAAAGAAAGCTAATATAGATATAAATAGAAAAATGCTATCCGAAATGGCTATAAACGATCCAGAAGGATTTTCAAAACTAGTAGAAATTGCAAAAGGTATGTAAAATAAAAGTTCCGATTTCGGAGCTTTTATTTTTTCTTAACTAGTAGCTATTAATTGTATTTAAAATAATATTTTTAGTACCTTATTTTCAGGAGATGGTTAAATGAACATTTTGAAAAAGAGGCTTAAAGAATTAGAACTTAATCCTCCAAGGGTTTTAGCCTTAGGATTTGCTGGATTAATCCTAATTGGCGCTTTATTATTGAACCTACCTATTGCTTCAAAATCAGGAGAAAGCATAGGATTTGTGAATGCTTTATTTACATCTGCTTCATCTGTATGCGTAACTGGACTTGTTGTAGTGAATACAGGAGAGTATTGGTCACTATTTGGTCATATTGTAATAATATTTTTAATACAAATGGGTGGATTAGGTTTTATGACTTTAGCTACACTAGTAGCATTGATACTAGGTAAAAAAATTACTCTAAAGGAAAGACTAATAATTAGAGAACAACTTAATCAGGAAACTATGTCTGGTTTAGTTAAACTTACTAGGTATGTGATTTTTTCTACATTTGCAATAGAAGGAATAGGAGCCCTTGTGCTTTCAACACGTTTCATTCCAATATATGGGCTTGGTAGAGGAATATGGTTTTCTATATTTCATTCTATTTCTGCATTTTGTAATGCAGGATTTGATATTATGGGTAATAGTATAGTACCTTTTGTAGGAGATATAACAATAAATTTAACTATAGCTTTCCTTATAATTATTGGAGGATTAGGTTTTTCTGTATATATAGATATATCTAGAAATAAAAGATTTAAAAGATTCTCCTTACATTCAAAGCTTGTATTAGTAACTACTTTTATACTTATAATAGTAGGGATGATATTATTTTATTTAATTGAGTGGAACAATCCAGAAACTTTACAGACATTAAATACAAAGGAAAAAGTTATTTCATCTTTCTTCCAATCTGTAGTTACAAGAACTGCAGGATTTAATTCTGTAAATATGTCAAAGATAAGAGATACTACAACATTTATTATGATAGTGTTAATGTTCATTGGAGGTTCACCAGGCTCAACAGGAGGAGGTATAAAAACTACAACTTTTGGTGCAATATTTTTAACAACTTTTTCAGTAATAAGAGGAAGGAATGATGTAGTAGCTTTTAAGAAAAGAATTCCTCAAGAAATAATATATAGAGCTTTATCTATAGCAAGTATAGGACTATTTTTGATAGTTATTGTTTCAATGATATTAACTATCTCTGAAGAGGCAAATTTTCTAGATTTATTGTTTGAAACTACATCTGCATTTGCAACAGTAGGTCTTACAAGAGGAATAACCCCAGATTTAACTAGTTTTGGAAAAGTGCTTATAACAATTATGATGTATTTAGGTAGGGTAGGTCCTTTGACAATGGCATTTGCTTTTGCTAAAAGACAGAAGAATATAAAAGAAAATTATAGATATTCAGAAGAAAATATATTTGTAGGTTAGAAGGGAGATAATAAAATGAAACAATATGCAGTTATTGGATGTGGACGTTTTGGTGTAAGTGTCGCAAAAACCTTATATGATCTTGGCAATGATGTATTGGCAATAGATAGAAACGAAGAAAGAGTTCAAGAAGCTTCTGAATTTGTAACCCACGCTGTTCAAGCTGATATAATGGATGAAAATGTATTAAAAGAATTAGGTATTAGAAATTTTGATGTAGTAATAGTAGCAATTGGTTCTGATTTAGAAGCTTCTATATTAGCTACTTTAATTGCAAAAGAGTTGGGAGTTGGATTAGTTATAGCTAAAGCCCAAAGTGAATTGCATGGTAAGGTACTATTAAAAATAGGTGCAGATAAAATAATTTTTCCAGAAAGAGATATGGGTATAAGAGTTGGACATAATTTAGTTGCATCAAATATTTTAGATTTCATAGAACTTTCTCCAGACTATAGTATTATGGAGATAACTGCAATTCCTAAATGGGAAAATAAAACATTAAAACAGCTTAAATTGCCTACAAACTATGGACTAAACATTATGGCTATTAAGAGAGGAGATTATATTAATGTTTCTCCCTATGCAGATGATAAGATTTTAAAGAATGATATATTAGTAGTTATTGGTAGTACTGAAGATATAAAGAAGATAGAAAAAAGTTCGGGTGAATGATTAAATGAAAAATATAAGTAGTTCTTCAAATCCAATTATTAAAAATGCAAAAAGCTTATATAGAAAAAAGGAAAGATGGAATAAGAAGCTTTTTTTAATTGAGGGAGTAAAGATAGTTGGAGAATGTATAGAATCAGGTATTGAACCTATTTATATCTTGTTTTCTGATGTATTGTTTTCAACTACTGGTGGTGAAAGATTATTTAATAAGATAAAAAGGTATGATGAGAAATTAGTAAGACTTCCTAACAAATTATTAAAAGATATTTCAGATACAGAAAATCCTCAGGGAATATTAGCTATTGTGAAATTTAATATTTTAGAATTAGATATACTTTTTAAAATGAAAGATAAATTTTTTATTATGTTGGATGAATTACAAGACCCAGGGAATATGGGAACAATAATAAGGACTGCTGATGCTTTTGGAGCAAGTGGAGTAGTTGTGACTTCAAATTGTGTAGATATATACAATCCAAAAGTTGTACGTTCAACTATGGGATCTTTATTCCATGTTCCTATAGTCTATATAGAAGATAAATTGCAAATTATAAATAAGCTTAAATCTAAAAAGATACAGGTATATGCAACGTCTTTAGAATCAGCAAATTATATTTATGATGTGAATTTTAAAAGGGATTTTGCTTTGATAATTGGAAATGAATCTAAAGGAGTATCAGAAGAGATATTAGCTTTAGCAGATGGAACTATTAAAATTCCTATTATAGGTAATGCAGAGTCTTTAAATGCAGCTATAGCATCGTCTATAATAATGTATGAGGCAGTTAGACAGAGAAGCTAATATTTCTTGTATTTTATGATATCTAATGCTATAATTTAATAAAACAGTTGAAATTTATGACCTTACCTTATTGGAATAGGTCTTATTTTTATATAATTAGTAGTGAAAGGAGTTAAGTTATGAAAGATAAAATAGATCAGATTAAAGAAAAGGCTATGGAAGAGATAAAATCGTTAAATAATATGGAAGAATTAGAACAAGCTAGAGTTAAGTTTTTAGGTAAAAAAGGAGAATTGACTAAAGTCCTTAGAGGTATGGGTAAGCTTTCCAAAGAAGAAAGACCTGTAATTGGGCAATTAGCCAATGAAGTAAGACAGGATATAGAAAAAGAATTAAATAATACAAAAGAAAATTTTAGAAGAGAAATTCAAAAAAGAAAGTTAGAAAAAGAAAGAATAGACATATCTATACCTGGAAAAGACATTGTTTTAGGACATAGACATCCTTTAGTAAAAACTATGGAAGAATTAGAAAATATATTTATGAATATGGGATTTAGTGTAGTTTATGGACCAGAAGTTGAAACTGTTGAAAATAATTTTGACGAATTGAACTCTCCTGAAAATCATCCTTCTAGAGATTTAACAGATACTTTCTACATAAATAAAAACTTACTCTTGAGAACTCACACATCACCAGTTCAAATAAGAGTTATGAAAGAAAACAAACCTCCATTAAGAATAGTATCAGCAGGGAGAACTTTTAGATTTGATGATGTAGATGACACTCACTCTCCTATGTTCCATCAATTAGAAGGGCTTGTAGTTGATGAAAATATAACTATGGCCAATTTAAAAGAAACTATAAATACTTTTATAAAAGTACTATTCGGTGAAGATATGCATACTAGATTTAGGCCCCATTATTTTCCTTTTACCGAACCAAGTGCAGAAGTTGATGTATCTTGTTTTAGTTGTAAAGGGAAAGGCTGTGATGATTGCAATGGTACTGGTTGGAGTATGGAGCTTTTAGGTTGCGGCATGGTAAATCCAAAAGTACTTCAAAATTGTGGAATAGATCCAGATAAATATAGTGGATTTGCTTTTGGATTAGGAATAGATAGAATAGCTATGGTAAAGTATGGAATAGATGATATTAGACTATTATTTGAAAATGATATGAGATTTTTAGAACAATTTTAAGGACTGGAGGAAGAAAAGATGTTATTACCTGTGAAATGGTTAAGAGATTATGTAAATTTAGATATAGATTCAAAAGAGTTTTCCGATAAGTTAACTTTAACTGGGTCTCATGTAGAATCCATTATTTCATTAGATAAGGGTGTTGATAAGGTAGTAGTAGGAAAAATTTTAAATATAGAAAAGCATCCTAATGCAGATAAACTAGTAATAACTAAAGTTGATATAGGAGAAGAAGAACTTAAGATAGTAACTGGTGCCCCAAATGTAAATGAAGGAGACTATGTACCAGTAGCATTAGTTGGTGCAAGGCTTCCAGGTGGAGTTAAGATAAAGAAAAGCAAATTGAGAGGGGAAGAATCCTTTGGAATGCTTTGTTCTTTTGATGAGTTAGGAGTAAGTGAAAATGTGATTCCAAAAGAACAAAAGGATGGTATACTTATTTTAGATAAAAAGTATACATTAGGTACAGATATAAAGGATATATTAGGGCTTAGTGATGATGTAATAGAACTTGAAATAACCCCAAATAGGCCAGATTGCTTAAGCATTATAGGCATGGCAAGAGAAGCTTGTGCTACTTTTAATAGGGATATAATATATCCTGAAATTTCAATTAAAAATGAAGAAGAAGATATAAAAAACTACATTAGAGACATAGAGATAGTAGATAAAGATTTGTGCAATAGATATTATGCTAGAGTTATAAAAGATGTTAAAATAGAATCTTCACCTCTATGGTTACAGACCCGACTTATGGAAGCTGGAGTACGTCCTATAAACAATATTGTAGATGTGACTAATTATGTAATGCTAGAATTTGGAGAACCCCTCCATGCTTTTGATTTAGATAAAATAGAAGATAGGAAAATTTTTATAAGAAGGGCAGTAGATTTAGAAAAAATAACTACTATCGATAAAGTAGAAAGAAATCTGAATGACTCTAATTTAGTTATAGCAGATAGTGAAAAGCCTGTGGGTATAGCAGGAGTAATGGGAGGATTTGATTCAGAAGTTACAAAGGATACAAAAACTATCTTAATAGAAGCTGCTAATTTTAATAGCAAAAGTGTAAGACTAACATCGAAGGAATTAAACCTTAGAACTGAAGCTTCAACAAGATTTGAAAAAGGAATAGATTCAAATTTATGTGAAATTGCATGTGATAGGGTATGTCAATTAATAGAAGAAATAGGTGCAGGAAAAATAGTTGGTGGATATATAGATAACTATATAGAAGAATCAGAGGAAAAAAATATTCATTTAAGACCTGAGAAGGTAAATGGATTATTAGGGACTGATATAGATGAATGTGAAATGATTGATATACTGGAAAGGTTAGAATTAAAGGTAGAGAAAAAGGAGAAATGTCTAGAGGTTTTAGTTCCTACTTTTAGATTAGATTTAAAAGAAGAAGTAGATTTAATTGAGGAAATTGGAAGAATATATGGATTCCACAATATAGAAAATAAGCCTTTAGTAGGTGCTTTAGTTAGAGGAGAAAAACCTTATGATAAAATAATTGAGGATAAGGCTAAATCAGCACTTAAGGGTATGGGAGTAAATGAGGTAATTACTTATTCATTTGTAAGCCCTAAAGTATATGATAAAATAAATCTAAGGGAAGATAGTGTTAAAAGAAATTACGTAAAAATAATGAATCCTTTAGGAGAAGACTATAGTGTTATGAGAACTACTCTTATTCCAAATATGATGGAAGTTTTAGCAAGAAACTATAATTATGGAGTTAAGAGAAGTTTTATCTATGAAATAGGTAATATATTTATACCAAGAGAAATTCCAATTGAAAATCTGCCAATTGAAAGAAAGATATTGTCTATTGGCATGTATGGAGATTCAGATTATTTTTATATAAAGGGAGTAGTGGATACACTTCTTGAAAGATTAGGGATACAAAAATGTAAATATTTAAGAGAAGAAAACCATCCTTCATTCCATCCTGGTAGAACAGCTAATATTATATATGAAGATAAAGTTTTAGGAGTTATTGGAGAGGTTCATCCAGATGTTTTAGAGAATTATCATATGAAAGAAAGAGTATATATAGCAGAAATGGATTTCCATACAATAATGGAATTTGCAAATTTAGAAAGAGAATATAATCCATTACCTAAGTATCCAGCTATTGTTCGGGATTTAGCTATAGTATTAGATAGAGATATATTAGTTAAGGATATTGAAGAAAAGATTTTAGAAAATGGAGAAGGGCTAATAGAGAAAGTTGAGTTGTTTGATATTTATACAGGAGAACAAATTCCAGAAGATAAAAAGAGTGTAGCTTATTCAATTACTTATAGATCATATGAAAGAACATTGAAAGATGAAGAAGTGTCTAGAGTTCATAGCAATATAATTAACGAATTAGAAAAAAGTTTTGCAGCTAATCTTAGGAGTTAAAGGGGTAGATAGTTCTACTCCTTTAATTAAATTTTAAAATAAAGGGAAAACAATATTTAGGGAGAATACTTATATATGAACTAAATAAAGGGAGAGGGTAAGTTATGACAGAGAAGAGAAAAGTAGAAGTTAATATAGTTGGTCGTAACTTTACAGTTTTAGGAAATGAGTCTGAAGAGTATGTAAAAGGTATTGCTGCTTTCGTAGATGAAAAAATAAAAGAAGTAAGCTCTAAAAATGAGAAACTTAATGATTTAATGGCGACTCTTCTTGCAGCATTTAATATGGCTGATGAATACTATAGAACTTATGCAGAATTAGAAAAATTAAAAGAAGAAGTTAAGGAACCTATGGAAAACTATGAAGGTCTTATAAAAGAATTAGAAGAGAGTAAATTAAAGATAAAAAAATTAGAAGAAGAATGCAATATTTGCAAAGGCGAATTATTAGAAACTAAAAGAAATAATGAAAGTATAAATAAATCTATTAAAAAATATGAACAATCAATATATTTCAAGGAAAGTGAATTAAAGCAAAATCAGAAAACTATAAAAGAATTACAAGACAAACTATATAGGAATCAAATGGAGCTAATCCATACCAAAAAAGAATTAGAAGAAACAGTAAAGGCTCTTGACAAAAATAGCAATATGTTTAGTAAGGAGGAATTTTAATACAGGTGGAAAAAGAGAAAGAAAAAGTAGAATTATTAGCTCCTGTAGGCAGTATTGAATCACTTTATGCTGCAGTACAAAATGGTGCTGAGGCAGTTTATTTAGGAGGAAAGCTTTTTAGTGCAAGACAATATGCTTCTAATTTTGATTTAGAAGAATTGAAAGTAGCTGTGAGATATGCTCATTTAAGAGGAGTAAAGGTATATGTAACTGTCAATACTTTACTAAGAAATGATGAAATAGAGGAAATTGTCCATTATATAAAATCATTATATGAAATAGATATAGATGCTTTAATTATTCAAGATATAGGATTAGCTTCTTTAATAAGAAGCATATTTCCTGAATTTGAGATTCATGGAAGTACTCAAATGACTGTAAATAATCTATATGGAGCTCTTTTTTTGGAAAATATGGGTTTTAAGAGAGTAGTCTTGGCCAGGGAGCTTTCAATTGAAGAAATTAAATATATAAAGAATAGGAGTAATATTGAACTGGAAGCATTTATCCATGGAGCATTATGTGTTTGCTATTCTGGTCAATGTCTTATGAGTAGTATTATAGGAGGCAGAAGTGGAAATAGAGGAAGATGTGCTCAACCTTGTAGAATGCCATATTCTATTGTGAATCTAGAAGATGAATATTATGGATTTGAAGCTTATGATAAAAAGTATATTCTAAGTCCAAAAGATTTAAATACTATAGACGATATAGATAAAGTAATAGAAAGTGGTATTATTTCTCTAAAAATAGAAGGTAGAATGAAAAAACCAGAATATGTAGCTACTATAGTAAATAAATATAGAAAGGCTTTAGATATAGGCAATCATAATATATCAAATGTTGATAAAAAAGAAATTAAAGAAATTTTTAATAGAGGTTTTACAAAAGGCTATTTATTCGGAGATTTTGGAACAAATTTCATTTCTTTAGATAAACCAAATAATAGAGGAATGTATATAGGCAAAGTCATAAATGTAGACAGAAATTATATATACATTAAATTGGAGGAAAACCTTAATTCTAAAGACGGAATCCAGCTTGTTACAGATAATGGAGAATATATAGGTTTTGTTATAAATAATTCAGCTAAAGAAGGAAATATATTAGAACTTGATAAGGTAAAGGGAGTAAATATAAATTCGCCAGTATATAGAACTTCTAACAGTCTTTTATTAGAAAAAGCAAAACAGTCTTTTCAAAATGCAGAGAATATAAAATTTCCTATAGATATGGAAGTCTATATATCTGTAGGAAAGGTACCAGTCCTTATTATAAAAGATGGAAAACATATTATAGAAATAAAGGGTAAGAATCCAGTAGAAATGGCTAAAAAAGTTTCTTTAACAGAAGAAAGGGTAAAAAAACAATTAGATAAATTATCAGATGAGCCCTATTATATAAACAATTTAGATATAGAATTAGGTGAAAACTCATTTCTTTCTTTAAGTGAGTTAAATAGTTTAAGACGAGAAGGAATAGGATTATTAAATGAAAAGAGAATGAAAATTAACAAAAGAGAAAAGGTTTCTGATTATTTATTTAAAGAAAGAATAGATGAATTTTTGAAATTGAATAAAAAGGAAGAAGAAGAGAAAATAAGTAAGAAATTAAATATCAAAGTGAAAAGTATTTCACAATTTGAATCTTTAGATTTAGAAAAATTAGATAGAGTATATTTAGATTTCAATGAAGATATATTAAATTCTGTTAAGGAAGCAAATAAAAAAGGGAAAGAAGTATATATATCTACTGGCAAAATACTTGGTATGAAAGAATTAAAGGATTTGGAAAATAAACTGGAATTAGTTATAGATTATATAGATGGAGTATCTGTGTCTAATTTAGGAACTCTTCAATTTATAAAAGATAAATTTGATTTAAATATTCATGGAGATATAGGATTAAACATATTTAATAGCTTTGCTTCAAAGTTTTTATGTGAAATAGGACTGAATAGTATTTCATTGTCTCCTGAATTAAATCTAAATCAGATAGAAGAGGTATGTAGAAAAGGGAACATAAGCTATGAAACTATTGGATATGGATATTTACCTATTATGGTTCTTAAATATTGTCCTATGTCATTAGTAAAAGGTTGTGATAATAGTTTAAATTGCAACAAATGTTCCTTCAGAAAGGGATATGGATTGAAGGATAGAAAAAACAAGATATTTCCATTTTTAAGAGAGAATGAGACGACTACTTTGTACAATACTGTTCCTATTATGGTACTAGAAGAAATAGAGTCTATTTACAATAGTGGTGTAGATATGATAAGATTAGATTTTTCTTTTGAAGAAAAGGGAATTGATATTATTCAAAAAGCTTTTTATGACTATAAAAATGGAATGGTAGATAGGGAAGAAATAAAGGAAGTAGTAAATTCTTATAAAGAAAGAACTGGAATAACTAGAGGTCATTATTTTAGAGGAGTTTTATAATTTTTATACAAACTTCTAAGTTTTGAGGTGATAAATTTTATGAATGAACGAACGCTGAAAGTATTAGAATACTATAAGATAATTGATAAATTAAAAGATAAAACAGAATCACATTTAGGAAGAAATATGGTAGAAAACCTAAGACCTTCTACTGATATTGAAGAAGTAAAATATATGCAAAGAGAAACTAGTGAAGCTGTAGCTCTTCTTATAAAAAAAGGAGAACCTCCACTATATGGAATAAAAGATTTAATGGTAGAAATTAAAAGAGCAGAAATGGGTGGCTCTCTTAGCCCGGGAAGTTTATTAAAAGTTTCAGATTCTTTAAGGGTATCTAGAAATCTTAAGAACTATATAAAGAAAACTAGAGAAGATAAGGATTCTAATTATCCAATTTTAGAGGGACTTATAGATTCATTAAGAATGTTTAAAAGGATAGAAGATAGTATAAACAATGCCATAATAAGTGAAGAAGAAATTTCTGATAATGCTAGTGCCAATCTTAAAAATATTAGAAGGCAGATAAATGTAAAAAATGGATCTATAAGGAATAAATTAAATTCTATAGTTAATTCTTCAACCCACAAAAAATATTTGCAGGATGCTATTGTAACCATTAGAGATGGACGATATGTGGTGCCTGTAAAACAAGAGTACAGGGCTAAATTTCCAGGACTAGTACATGACCAATCTTCTAGTGGAGCTACATTATTTATAGAACCTATAGCGGTTGTAGAATTGAACAATGAGTTAAAAGAGTTGCAGATAAAAGAGAAAAAGGAAATAGAAAAAATACTTCTAAAATTAACAGAGCTTGTAGCAGAAGAAAGTCAAAGTATTAGACAAAATCAAAAGATATTAGAAAAAGTAGATTTTATATTTTCAAAGGGAAAATTAGCTCTAGATATGAAAGCTTCAGAACCTATGTTAAATAAAGATGGTTATATAAATATAAAAAAGGGAAGACATCCTCTTTTAAAAGTAGAAGAAGTAGTTCCTATAGATATATATATTGGAAAGGATTTTAATACTCTAGTTATTACTGGTCCTAATACTGGAGGTAAGACTGTAACTTTAAAAACTACAGGTTTATTAACTCTAATGGCTCAATCAGGTCTTCATATACCTGCTGACTATAATTCGGAAATAGCTATATTCAATCATGTTTTTTCTGATATAGGTGATGAACAGAGCATTGAACAAAGTTTAAGCACATTTTCTTCTCATATGACTAATATAATTAATATACTAGAAAATATTAATGATAATAGTCTGGTGTTATTTGACGAATTAGGTGCAGGAACAGATCCAACAGAAGGAGCAGCTTTAGCGATGTCTATTTTAGACTATTTACATGGAATGAATATAAGAACTATAGCTACTACCCATTATAGTGAACTTAAAATTTATGCACTTACTAAAGAAGGAGTAAAAAATGCTTCTGTTGAATTTGACCTAGAAACGCTAAGTCCAACCTATAGACTTTCAATTGGAGTTCCTGGAAAGTCTAACGCTTTTGAAATATCTAAACGTCTTGGTTTAGATAATTATATAATAGATCATGCTAGAACCCTTATATCAAAAGAAAATGTAGAATTTGAAGATGTGCTTCAAACTATAGAAGAGGATAGAAAAATAGTAGAAGCCAATAAGATGGAAACTGAAAGATTAAAGCAGGAGATAAAAAGATTAAGAGAAGAATCAGATAGGGAAAAAGAAAAGATATCTGAAAGAAGAGAAAAGATAATTAGAAATGCAAAAGAAGAAGCAAGGGGCATTTTAAAAAGTGCAAAAGAAGAATCTGATACCATTGTATCGGATTTGAGAAAAATTTCATCAGATATAGAAAAAGAAAAGAATAGAAAAATACAAGAAGCACAAAATAAATTGAAAGAAAGTTTAGGAGATGTAGAGGGAGATTTGTCCAGTAGTGTATTAAATGTGAAAAGTAATAAACCACCTAAAAATTTAAAAATTGGAGAAACAGTAGAAGTTTTATCTTTAGAACAACAGGGAACAGTATTATCTACTCCAGATGAAAATGGAAATGTAAATATTCAGGTGGGAATAATGAAAGTAAATGTTCATATATCTACATTGAAAAGAGCTAAACATAAGAAAGTGGATCAATCTCAAATCAGTGCAAAAAATATAATTAAATCTAAAGCAAGAACTGTTAGTAAAGAATTGGATTTAAGGGGAGAAAGACTAGATGAGGCTCTTTTGGATATGGATAAATATTTAGATGATGCGTATATAGCTGGTCTAAAAGAAGTAATAATAATACATGGGAAAGGTACAGGAGTCTTAAGAGAGGGAATATCTAGTCTTTTAAAAAGTCATAGACATGTAAAATCATATAGATTAGGTAATTATGGTGAAGGTGGTACTGGAGTAACAGTAGTTGAATTAAAATGATTTCTTGAAATTTTAAGTATTATATTATATATTAATAATTAAACAAATTAATAAAGGAAAATTCTATGAAGAGGAGAGTAGAATATAATTTTGTTAAAGAGAACTAGGGATGGTGGGAGCTTAGTACAAATTTATATTTGAAAAGAACCTTGGAGAATACATCTGAAATGAGTAGGATGATACGTTTATAGCGTTATGAAAACAAGTGGGCAATTTGCCAATAAGAGTGGTAACACGGAGTTAACCTTCGTCTCTATATAGAGACGAAGGTTTTTTAAATATGAAGGGAGGATTTAATATGATTAATTTTAAAAATGAAGTAGCAAAATTAATTTCAGAATTAGATAATAATCTAGACAGAAAAGAAATAATGTCCCTAATTGAAGTACCTCCATCCTATGAAATGGGAGATTATGCTTTTCCATGTTTCAAGTTGGCTAAGGTATTTAGGAAAGCACCGAATCTTATTGCAGAGGATATAGTTTGCAAGATAGGAGAAAATGATTATTTTGATAAGATAGAAAGTAAAGGGCCTTATGTAAACTTTTTTATTGATAGGACAATTTTTACAGAAACTGTCCTTAAAGAAATAAAGAATAAAAAAGAAAACTATGGTTCTTCAGATATAGGTAAAGAAAAAACTGTTATAGTAGAATATTCATCACCTAATATAGCTAAACCTTTCCATATTGGTCATATAAGGACTACAATTATAGGTCATGCTCTTTATAGAATATATAGTTTCTTAGGATATGATACAGTGGCCATAAATCACTTAGGAGATTATGGAACTCAATTTGGAAAACTAATTGTGGCTTATAAAAAATGGGGCGATAGGACTACTGTAGAGAAAGATCCTATTAATGAACTATTAAAATTATATGTTAAATTTCATGAGGAAGCAGAGAAAGAAGTTAACCTTGATGATGAAGCTAGAAGATGGTTTAAGAAATTAGAAGATGGTGATGAAGAGGCATTTGAACTATGGAAATGGATGAGAGATATAAGCTTAAGAGAATTCAATAAAGTATATGATATGTTAGGAATTGAATTTGATTCTTTTACAGGAGAGAGTTTCTATTCAGATAAAATGCCAAAAGTAGTTGAAGATCTTCAGGATAAAGGTCTTTTAATTAAATCACAAGGCGCTGATATAGTAGATTTAGAACCTTTTAATATGCCACCAGCTTTAATAAGGAAAAGTGATGGCTCTACATTATATATAACTAGAGATATAGCTGCAGCTATTTATAGAAAGGAACATTATGATTTTTATAAAAATATTTATGTAGTAGGTTCAGAGCAAAATCTTCATTTTAAACAATGGAGGAAAATTATAGATTTAATGGGATATGATTGGGCAGATGATTGTATACATGTAACCTTTGGAATGGTAAGTTTAGAAGATGGTACTTTGTCCACTAGAAAAGGCAAAGTAGTCTTCTTAGAAGATGTATTTAAGAAAGCAGTAGAAAAAACGAGAGATATTATAGAAGAAAGAAATCCAAATTTAGAAAATAAAGAAGAAGTAGCAAAACAGGTAGGTATAGGGGCTATTGTATTTCAAGAATTATTTAATGGTAGAATAAAAGATTATACTTTCTCATGGGATAAAACTTTAAGCTTTGAAGGGGAGACAGGTCCCTATGTTCAATATGCCCATGCTAGGGCAAATAGCTTATTGGAAAAAGGAAATTTTTTGGTAGAAGATGAAATTGACTATTCATTATTAAAAAGGGATGAAGAAATAGATATTATAAGGCTTTTATATGATTTTCCTAATGTAATAATAGATAGTGCAGAAAAAAATGAACCATCTTTCATAACAAGACATATAGCAGAAATTGCAAAGTCATTCAATAGATTTTATCACAATTGTCCAATACTTAATGAAGAAGAAAGTCTAAGAAAATCAAGACTTCACTTAGTCTACGCCACAAAATTAGTAATAAATACAGGGCTTTCGTTATTAGGAATAGAAGCTCCTAACAAAATGTAAAGGAGAATACGAATGGAAGAAAAGAAGGTTATAAACTTTCTTTTAAATATATTTAATATGATTGATGAAGATGAAGAAAAAAAATATATATCAGAAATAACAGTTTTAACTATAAAAAGTCTTATGCCATCAAAAAAAGTAGTAGGAACTAAAGTAGATTATAAAAGATTTCATGAAGAAATGAGACTTTGGTATTATTATAGAAATGGAGAAAACCCATCTATCTTAAATAGTATAGAATTATCTGATACAGATATATATTTGAATGGTATAGATTATAGCCTTTATATTAGATTGGCTCCTATAGTATTTTCTAATAGCCAATGGGAGATTATTAAGAATGAAGTATTGAAAAATATATTATATACTACAGGTAATATAAAGATGATATTAGAGGGAGTATTATTATCTAAAATATTATTTTTAACAGCAAATAATAGTGAAGATATTGTTTTGGAATTGAAAGATGAGATAATATCTTTTTCTCAAGTGGATTTTTTAGATAGATACTCTAGATTTTTCAGAGTGCCGCCAGATGAATATTATAAAAAATTTGCTATAGACTTTGAGAGAAACAGAATAGAAATAATAAATTTACTTAATGGCATATCTTCAAATAGTTTTAATATTTTAGAAGAAGCCTTATTAGTAATTAAAGAAAATACTATAGAAGATAAATTTCATATTTTTTCTAAAGGATTATATTTTATGAAAAACAATATTTATATTGACAGCAAAGAAAGTTTAAAATTTCAACAAGATTTATGTCACTATATTTGGAGTTTAAATAAAGGAAGGATTGATCCTAAACTTTTAAGTATTGAAAAATATTATTTACCAGATATATTTTCATTTAATGAAGGTGAGGAATTCTTTCATTCTTTACTAAATAGATGTAAGGTTCTTAAAAAAGAAAAAATATCAGGAAAAATGAAAGTTTATATTTCCACAAAATCAGGCATATATATATTTAAAAAATAAAGACCCTCTATTATGAGGGTCTATTTTTCTAAATAGTTTAGGAATTCTTCTTCACTACTGTCTGCAAGTAAACTTAGT
Organism: Anaerosalibacter massiliensis; assembly: GCF_024623155.1. Taxonomy (NCBI): domain Bacteria; kingdom Bacillati; phylum Bacillota; class Tissierellia; order Tissierellales; family Sporanaerobacteraceae; genus Anaerosalibacter; species Anaerosalibacter massiliensis. The sequence continues at coordinate 4,538 of NZ_JANJZL010000014.1, read as the reverse complement.
TCCTTTATTATATTATTTTTTAAAGTTAAAAAATCTGTTTGATTAGTTTTTTCTCCAGTATATTCAAGTGCTTCAAGAATTATTAACATATCTTTTTTAGACATTTCGGCAATAGAAATTTTATCAAATTCGTGCATATAGTTCATTCCTCCCCTAAATATTAATCATACTCTTCCTAATTAAGTAATATTCTATATAGTTTAACAAAATCCTTTTTTATAGTAAAAAAAGCTACAAAATGCTTTTATTTTTATAAATAGTTTTAAAGGTCTTGTGCTATAATGTAATTAATCAAAAGAAAAGGAAGGATAGATAATGAAAACAATAATAACTACTTTGAATTCTAAATTTATACACTCGTCATTATCCGTTAGATACTTAAAAAGCATATGTAGGGATATTCCAAATATAGAGGTGTATGAGTTTACAATAAATCAAAATAAAGATTATATAGCTGGGGAAATTTATAAAACAAAACCAGATATTGTAGCTTTTTCTTGTTATATTTGGAATCTAGAAGAAACTTTAAATATATGTGAAGTACTGAAAATTGTAAATCCTAGCATAAAGATAGTACTAGGAGGCCCAGAAGTTTCCTTTGACGGAGAGAATATACTTAAAAAATATAGTTTTATAGATTTTATAATATATGGAGAGGGAGAGCTAACTTTTAGGGAACTTATTATTAGGCTTATAGATAAAAAAGAGAAGTATATGGATATAAAAGGTTTAATATATAGGGAAAAGGAGAAAGTAATAATAAATGAGCCTAGACCTCTAATTAAAAATTTAGATACAATTCCTTCACCATATGAAGAATTGTCTGGATTAAAAAATAAAATAGTATACTATGAAAGCTCAAGAGGATGCCCTTTTAACTGCCAGTTCTGTCTTTCTTCAACTATAAAAGGAGTAAGATTTTTTAGTTTAGATAGGGTAAAAGAAGATTTAGGAAAACTCATAGATGCCAAGGTAAGACAAGTTAAATTTGTAGATAGAACTTTTAATACTAAAAAAGAATATGCAATGGAAATAATGAAATTTATTATGGATAAAGATCCTAAAAATATGAATTTTCATTTTGAAGTAACAGCCCATTTATTAGATAAAGAAATGTTAGATTTTTTAAGTAAAGCTAAAGAAGGACTTTTCCAATTTGAAATTGGAATCCAATCAACAAATCCAGAAACTATAAAGGCAATAGGTAGGACTACGGATATAGAAAAGGCAAAAGAAGTAACTAAAATTATAAAAAGCTATAAAAACATACATCAACATTTAGATTTGATTGCAGGTCTTCCGTATGAAGACTATAATACTTTTAGAGATTCTTTTAATGAGATATATGAATTAAGGCCAGAAAAACTTCAGTTAGGGTTTTTAAAACTGCTTAAAGGATCTGGTTTAAGAAAAAATAAAGAGAAATATGGATTTAAATTTTTGGATAGACCTCCTTATGAGGTTTTAGCAACAGAATATATTTCTTATGATGAAATGCTAAAACTAAAGACGATAGAAGATTTGTTAGAAAAATACGGAAATGAAAGTAGTTTTGAAAATTCACTTCAGTATATTATAAAAAATTATTATGATAGTCCTTTTTGTTTTTATGAAAAATTTGCTTGTTATTGGGAAGAAAAAGAATATCATAAATTATCTCATAGTAAAAAAAAGCTTTATAAAATATTATATGAATTTTATAAGGATGTAGTTAGAAAGAATTTAAATATATTTAATGAAATATTAAAATTTGATTATATTACAAATAATGTGGATTTTAATATTCCTAATTATATAAATAGAGTAGATGTAGATAAATTAAGAAGTGAAAGACATGATTTTTTACAGAACTATGAGAATTTATTAGAGTATCTACCTAGTTATAAAAATATATCTCCAAGAAAAATTATTAATGAAGTACATTTTGAGACATTTAATTTTAATATTATTGACTTTATTGATAACAATTATAGAGTTAAAGAATTAAGGAAAATGAAAACAACTTTATTATTTATTTATAAAAATAATAAAGCTTTAAATAAATGTGAAGTAAGAGATGTTACAGATAAATTTAATTCATAGAAGGAGGAATAATATTGGACTTATTTAGGGACATATTTCTTATAAATTTATCAGCATCAAAAAAGGCTTCTAAAGGGTTTTATAAAAACTGGCTTATTGTATTTACAGGGCTTGCATATACTTTTTTGAATATAATAATTTTTAGCATTACTGGTTTATTATTTAAAGGTGTATTAAGCATGTTAGCTGGGATTATAGTAGCTATAGTAACTAGTAGTTTAATTTCTAACTACTTTTATCTTTTATACAATGTAATTAAATATAATAAATTTACTTTCCAAGATTTTAAAGATGGATTTGGCCATTTTCTTTGGAAAGTATATGGAATATTTTTTATAGCATGGTTGGTAAGTTTTTTATTAGGGGGATTAAGGGGAATATTATCTGGTTCAGTTAGTAGATTAAATGCAATCATCAATATTTTAATACTAGTAATATTTAATCCATTACCAGAAATAATCTATCAAAAATCTTTATCTCCATGGGAATCTATAGTTTATTCTTTTGAATTTATGAAAGAAAATTGGGCTAATTGGTTATTACCAAATGTAATATTCTTTTTTATAATGTATAAGTTTACTGGAAATGCATTAACAGATATATTTACAACTCATTTAAACTATAATTTAGATATTAGCATTTTGGGATTATTAAAATATCTATTGGGACAAGTGCTATTTTCCTTTATAATGATATATAGAGGTTTCTTATTTGAGATTTTGAGTACTAGCACTAGGAGAAAAAGATTTTATATGAAAAAATTTTATGATTAGTAGGTGATAAATTATGGAATTAAATGATTATTTTAAAGAAAAAACTGAAAATCTGTCTTTTATTGAGTTGAAGGCAAATTCTTATATAGAAATAAATGATTATAAAATTAAAGATTATATACCATTACCAATTATTACAGATACCCTTATTGATGAAATCAAAGCTGGAGAAATGGATGAAGATATAAAGGTTTCCAATTTGATTGAAGGTATAATATATACTTTAGGGGTAGATCCACAGTTTAAATATGTAAATGAATATAAAGATATACTTTTTGCTTATAATTCTAGAATTAAAGAATATATATTCCATATTGGCGTAAAAAATTTAATGGAAGAAAAAATAGATAAAGCTATGATTTGTTTTAGAGCATTATTAATCATTGATAAAGATAATGTAGAGGGATTATTTAACTATGGAATTTCTTTAGAAGAAAAAGCTAAAGAATTTTTCAAATTAGAAAATAAAGAGAAAGGAGATGTATTTTTAAAAGAAGCAGTTAAAAGAGTAGAAACAATACTAGATATTTCACCAGAATATTCTTTAGCATATTATAAATTAGGATATTATTATAAATATTATGGACAATTTTTAAAAGCTAGGCTTATATGGGAAAAGTTTATGGTTTTAGATAAAGATGGAGAGAGAAAACAGGAAATAAGGGAAGAACTAGATATTATAGAAGATGATTCAGATTATGAAGAAGGATGTAATTTACTTTTTTCAGGAAGGCATAAAGAAGCAATTGAAAAATTTATAAATCTAAAAGGTGGACATGATTGTTGGAATTTAAATTATATGATAGGTCTTTCTTATAAGGGTATTGGTGATATAAATAAGGCCATAGAGTATTTTGTGAAAGCATTAGAATTAAACGAAAATGAAGTAAATATATATAATGAATTAGGAATATGTTTATTTTCTATTGGAAACTTTGAAGAAGCTATAGAAATATTTACAAGAGGAGCTGAAATAGACAGAAAGGATTATAAAATAATATGTAATCGAGGAATTGCTTATTTCCAATTAGGAATGATAGAAAAAGCTATTGAAGACATAGATAAGGCTTATAAGATAAATCCTCAAGATGAAGCGGTTAATAGATTTAGAAATGAGTTAAAATATGATGCTTAAGATATATTATTTGTAAAATATAGTAGAATAGTAAATATATTTTGAAGAAAAAGTAGGAAAAACAAAGAAATATAGAGGTAAAATGAATTAAGAAGATAAAATCTCCTGAAAATCAATATAAACGAAGTTGAACTGTTTTTAAAAACATGTTAAGTTATTAACTGTCCTTTGAAATAGGAAAATATAAAATTAAAGATATAAAGCTTAAGAAAAAAATGAAGATTTTTTAAAAAGACTATTGACAAGGATAGAAAAACATGATAAAATTTTAAATTGTTGCTTGAAATATTAATTAGATTTACTAAATAAATAATTTAAAAAAACAGTTGACAAACATTACAGAATATGCTATATTAGATAAGCAACTCAAAAGAACCTAGAAAATTGAACAGTGTAAAAAGTCCTTAAGTTAATAACTTTAAATTAAAACTTAAGTTCATATGAAAATATGAAAGTAAGTAATTCTGAGATTAAACTTTTATTATGAGAGTTTGATCCTGGCTCAGGATGAACGCTGGCGGCGTGCCTAACACATGCAAGTCGAGCGA
>NZ_JANJZL010000013.1:0-63459 GCF_024623155.1 Anaerosalibacter massiliensis | reverse complement strand
CTATACCTAAAATTAGACTAAGAAAAATATATTTAAATTTATGGAAACTTAGGTACTTCAGTTGTCAACTTGAACATAAAAAAAGAGGCGTTTCATAACTGATAAATCAGTTATGAAACAGCCCCTTAATTAGATTTAGTTTTGCCTTTTAATTTATCTCTTCTAAAAAAATATACTATTAAAGCTATTAAAGGAATAATAAATATAGAAGTTAAAGCTATAAATAGTGATATTTTATTTAAAGGTTCTTTAGCTGCTAAAATAGAACGTTTATCCTTTATTAAAACTGATGATATAAAAACAATTATAGACATAGGAATTATATATACCTTATTTTCTCTCTTTCTAAATGTTTGGCTTAAAGCTACAGTAGTAAAAAATAAATATCCTGTTATTTTGCCAACATTGCTTGTGATCCAAGCTACGACATAAATTGATTCAATTCTATGTACTATCTCGAAAACATTTATAAGTCTAGCAAAAGTAAAAAAAGGAAAATTAGCATGTTTGGCTTGTTCTATTCCTAATGCAGCTTGAGAAACTATTATCATCGAAACTACTATTAAAATAGAATAAATTAAAGACTTTATAAAAATCTTATTTAAATTTTCTCTTTTATCTAAGTAAGGTGCGAGCATTGCTAAAATCAAAATACCTACAAACTTAGTTCCAATATCTATTGCACCCATATTTATATCTTTAAAAGATGAATCACTTAGTATAGGTAAAAAAACACCAAAATCTAAAACATTTATTCCCAATATAATTATAACAGCAATAACTACTAATATTAAAGGAACAAATATTTCTGCACCTCTTCCAATGCTCTCTAATCCCTTATATGATATATAAATGCAAGTTATTAACATCATAGATGCTGTAACCCATGTAGGAGTTTCTGGAAACATGGTAGAATCTAATATCTCAACTAAAATAGAAACAAATATAATCGTAAATAATAGAAAAACCATCGAATAAAAAAGTCCTATTATTTTTCCTAATGTTCTCCCATATATTAATTTCATATATTCTATTAATGTAAAATCCCTAAATTTATTGCTCAGAATTAGCATAGGCACACATAATATTATACTGTAAATTGTTGATAAAAATATCATTATCCAATTATCTTGATTACCTGGTGGTGCATTTATAGCTGGTTGATAGGAAAAAGCAAGAACAATTCTAAAAGCAATAATTAATAAAGTTGCTTGATATGAACTTATTCTAACATTATCTTTCATATTATTCTCCCTTTATCTTATTAGTGGATGTATTCACAAGACCTGTTCTAATTATATTAGTTTCTACTTCTACCTGAACATCAGCTTGTGAAAATATATTGTTCCAATCAGAACTTATACGATGCCATTCTTTTGGGTACTTTCTATGCACTAAAGTTCCAAATGCAAATACATCTGTTTTATATTTTTTCTGCACTTTTTTTATAGTGCTTTCAATTTCCTCCTTAACTTGTTTTGAACAAGACTCCTCAATTAACTTTATTGCTTCTTCATTTGATACATCAATATCTCCAGTTACATCTCCTAGCATTCCTCTCATCTTAACTTTCGTCTTTAATATAAATTTCCCATTTTCAATTTCTACATCACTTTTAGTTTTGCTTTTAATTATTTCAAAAACACTTTTATCTCTATTTAGCGTACTTATAGTACTTGATGAATCTTTAACACTAGGAGTAGGTGTGCTATAATGATCTATGTTTTTTACTGGAGTAGGAAATTCAATTACTCCTCCTTTTACTTCATTTCTCACAAAATTTAGAGCTCTAGTTTCTTCGCCATTCAAATAACCAGATAGTTTTTCCTTATTAAATATGGAACAACCTTCTATTACTAACTCATACTCTTTTTTTCCTTCATGTGTATCAACTTTTTTAATTACATTCTTTTCTTTCCTATCTACTACTCCTAAAATAGGCTGTCTACCAGAGTCATAATAGTATTTTAAGTATTCTGATAAATTAACATCAACTCCCTTAGGATTAAATTTTTTATTTTCAACAATATCTTCCATATACATTCCTAAAATCTCTTCTACCGCCTCATGAACTCCCATAATATCTGTAGCTTTTTTCTCTTTTGCTACTAACATATATGCTGTTTCTCTAAACTCATGATCCCTTTGTAGCACGTCTATATGATTAATAAAACCTTTCTTGGCAAACTCTTCACCAAATATAAATATTTTGTTTTGAGACACGAAAATTCTTCTATCAAATTTCAAAGATATATTTCTAAGAGCATCAAAAATTGTATCTCCTCTTCCTTGAACATATAGTACTAAATCTGCTGGCTTAGCTTCTAGCATTGCCTTTACTGGCCTAGGATTTATAACTTCTATAGTAACTAATATTTTTTCATCCTCCCAGTCTATTCCTATGACAGTGGCAATTCCTAAAGTATTTAATTCTCTAGAATTCCAACAACCTGTTATAATCAAAGTAAGACATAAAATAAAGCTAAGTAAAATAAACTTTTTTTTCATTCTATCACTTCTTTCGTACATTTCTCTGTCTTATTCTGTTCTTCTTTACTAAATATCCAGGCCTTTTTTTCATACTCCAAAGCGGAAATCTTATAATAAAATCCTTTAATCCTGTCTTATCTGATGGAGCAATAGGATAACCATAAGGAATACCAAAAGGATCCAATGAAACTGCTCCTATAATAATTACTACTAATCCACAGGTGATTCCATATAGCCCCATAAATCCACCTAGTACAATAAGAAATAATCTATATAAAATCATTACTTCTGTAAGAGCTGGGACAGCAAATTCTGCTATTGCTGTAATAGCTATCACTATAACCATTGGTGCGCTAACTATACCACCTTCAACCGCTGCTTGCCCTAGTACCAATGCTCCAACAATACTTACTGCTGAACCTACTGCTTTAGGCAATCTAACTCCTGACTCCTTTATAAGTTCAAGCATTATGGTCATTAAAAGAGCTTCTAATACTGAAGGTAAAGGAACTCCTTCTCTAGCACCAGCCATTGTTATTAATAAAACTGTAGGAATCATCTCCTGATGAAATGTTTGAAGTGCAACATATAAACCTGGCAATAAAATACCTAAGAATAGAGCAAAAAATCTTAACATTCTTAAAAAAGTTGCTATATAAGTTCTTGAATAATAATCTTCACTTACCTGTATATTTTCTATAAATAAACGGGGAATAATTAAAACATGAGGAGTCCCATCACAAAATATTGCCACTCTTCCTTCTAATATTTTTCCAGCAACTATATCAGGCTTTTGAGTATTACCTATGGTAGATACTATATTATAAGGACTATCTTCTATATAACCCTCTATATAGCCAGACTCTAATATGGAGTCTGTATTAATATCTTGGACTCTTTTTTTTACTTTATCTAAAACATCCTCATTTACAATATTTTTAATATAAGCAACTGAAATTTCTGTTTCAGTTTGTTCTCCTAATATATAGTTTTCAAAAACTAAATTTGGATTTCTAATTTTTCTTCTAAGAAGCATCTTATTAGTTGATATATCTTCAATAAATCCTTCTTTAGGTCCTCTAACTACTGCCTCTGAATCAGCTTCTTCAATAGCTCTTTTATCCCAATGTTTTAAATCTATAGCAAAACATTGTTTGCAACCTTGGATAAATAACACTAAGTTTCCAGATACTATTTCTTCTATAATTTCTTCAAAAGTATTTATTTCCTTTATACCAGAAACAAATATAATCTTCTTTAGATCATTACAACTTTCTAATCTAGTTATCACTGGTTTTAAAACATCTCTGTCCAATGTATTTTTATCAATAAAACCTTCTAAATAGCTTATAATTATTTTCAAATTAGAATTTGTTTTAAATTCATATATTATAAGATCAGAAGTATTATTAAACTCTTCTAATAATCTTTCTTTATTTTTATCTATGTTTTTTGAAATCACTATACAAACACCTCTATAAAATAATCTAATTAATAGTATTAGTCAATATCACATTAATTATGATAAAATCATCATAAAAAAATAGACATTCTAAAATGAATGCCTATTTTTTTAGATTTCTACTTCCTAATTTTTCATATTGAATCCCACTCTTACAAAGAGGACAATTTCTTTCATCATAAGTATCTATTTCAATTTTTATACCACCATATATTGGTATACCTAGTCTTTCAGTAGTTCTATCTACAATACAAGCTATTCCTATAACATTTCCCCCTTGTTTTTCTATTTCTTCTATAGTCTCATAGGAAGATTTTCCTGTTGTAACTACATCTTCTGCTATAAGAACTTTCTGACCTTTTTCTATATGAAATCCTCTTCTTAGAGCCATTTTTCCATCTACTCTTTCTGTAAAAATGGCAGGTTTTCTAGTTTGTCTGCCAAGTTCATAGCTAACAATAACCCCTCCCATAGCTGGTCCTACCACTATATCAAAATCTACTCCTTCAAGTTTTTTTACTATTATATTTATAGCTTTTTGCGCCTTATCTGGATATTGGAGTAATTTTGCACATTGGACATATTTATTGCTATGCTTTCCTGATGAAAGTAAAAAATGTCCTTCAAGTAAAGCACCTGTTTCTTTAAGTAAATCAATCATCACATTCTTACCTCCTAGCAATTCCTATTATTTCTTTAATAGATTTTATATTTTCTTCTTTCACAAACTTCTCTATACCATTTATAATATCTAAGGATATACTTGGCTTTATAAAATTTCCACTGCCAATTTGCACTGCAGAAGCACCAGCCATTATATATTCTAAGGCATCTTTATAGTCTATAATCCCTCCAACACCAATTATAGGTATATTAACAATTTTGCTTACTTCATAAACCATTCTCAGTGCAATTGGCTTGATACATGGCCCAGATAATCCTGCAATTACATTTTCAAATACAGGTTTTTTATTTTCAATATCTATTGCCATACCACTAAAAGTATTCACAAGAGAAAGTCCATCTGCTCCAGCTTCACAACATTTGTAAGCCATATCTAAAATATTTTCTGCATTAGGTGAAAGTTTAACTACCAATGGCTTTTTGCATACCTTCTTTACTTCAGTAACTACTTTAAAAGCTATATCTGATTTTATACCAAAAGCCATTCCACCCTCCTTTACATTAGGACATGAAATATTCAATTCTATTAAAGGAATATTAGTATTATTTAGTTTCTCTATAACTTTTATATATTCTTCTACAGTACTTCCACCTACATTAGCAATAATTACTGTATCATAATTTTCCATCTGGGGAAGTTCTTTTGAAATAAAATTATCTACTCCTGGATTTTGAAGACCTATACTATTTAAAAGTCCTCCTGTAGTTTCATGTATTCGTATACCAGTATTACCTTCTTTTTCATTTAATGTTAAACCTTTTGTACATATACCTCCTAACTTTGATAATGGAAAAAACTCTTCATAATCTTGGCTAAAAGTACCTGAAGCAGTAATAACAGGATTTTTAAATTCTATTCCAAATATCTCTATACTAGTCACGGAAAATAATCTCCTCTCCTTTAAATACTGGCCCATCTTTACATACTTTTTTTATTCCAGAGGTAGTTTTTATACTACATCCAAAGCAAGCTCCTACACCACAAGCCATATGTTTTTCCATAGAAATATATAGTGATATATCCCTCTTTTCACAAATATATTTTATCTTTTCCATCATAGGTATTGGACCGCATGTATAAACTGTTGAATATTTTTCTAGATTAAATATATCTGTTATAAATCCCTTATATCCTTCTTTTCCACTATCTGTTGAAATATATAATTTGTCTATATATTTCTCTATCTTGTCCATATAAAAAGGCTTTTCTTTAAATCCTCCATAAAAATCTATATTTCCATTTAAACTTTTACATAAATAAATCATCGGAGCTATACCTATTCCTCCAGCTACTATACCAACTTTCCTCCTATTGTCTAATGGAAATCCTCTCCCTAGTGGCCCTAACAAATAAATACTATCTCCATTTCTAAGGTTTGAAAGTATATTCGTTCCCTTTCCTCTTACCTCATATAAGAAAGTCAATGCATCTTCCTCTATATTACAAATGCTTAAAGGTCTTGATAAGAAAGGCTCTAAATCCCAACTTCTTAACATATAAAATTGGCCTGGATTTCCCTTGAATTTTCCAATTATTTTTAATTCATATATATTATCCACTATATTAATATTTGATAATACTATTCCTTTATATTGTTTTGGTTTCACTAGATATATCCTCCTTCATATCTAAGACCGCATCTCTAGCATAAGAATCAAACTTTTCTACTCCATCATCATATTTTTTATAAGATGTAATTATCCCTCTAGACGAATTAACTATTCCCCCATTTCCATTTTTCAAATAAGAAACTACATCCTTGCCTTTTCCACCTTGAGCTCCATATCCTGGTATCAGAAAAAAAACTTTTCCTAATCTATTTCTAATTTCATCTGACTCTTCTAAATGAGTCCCTCCAACTACTGCTCCTATAGAACTGTATCCGCATTTTCCCATATATTTATAAGATATATCCTTAATCTTATCTCCTATGTAGTTATATACTTTGCCATTACCATTAATATCTAAATATTGAATATCTTTTGCTCCATCATTTGAAGTCCTAAGGAGTATGAATAACCCTTTATTTTTATTTTCTACATAATCAAGATAAGGTGTTATACTATCAAAACCCATATAAGGATTTAGAGTAATAAAATCACTTTCAAAATCACCTTCAAAATGGGCTCTAGCATAGGCTTTAGCTGTTGACGAAATATCTGCTCTTTTAATATCTGCTACAACTACAGAACCTTTATTCCTTATATATTCTAAAGTTTTTTTATACGCTAGCATACCATTTAATCCATGAGCTTCATAAAAAGCAATTTGAACTTTGTAACAAGGTACAATATCTATGGTTGCATCTATTATCCTCTTATTAAAATAAAATAATATATCATCTATTGAATGATAATTATTTAAAATTGTTGATGGAATATATTCTAAAGCAGTATCTAAGCCTACGCATACATTTCCTTTCTTTTCTACTTCTTCATATAATCTATCTATTATCAATTTCTATCCCCCCATTATATTTTAAGTTCCCATTTTTTATAGTGGCTACTACTTCTCCCCAGAATTTTTTGCCGTGGAAAGGAGTGTTTTTCCCTTTGGAGACAAATTCTTTACTATTTATTTCAATCTCTTTGTTTAAATCTAATACTACTAAATCTCCATCATATCCTATTTCTATTTTTCCCTTATTTATATCTACTATATTTCCAGGATTAGATGACATAATTTGAGATAGTTTATTTAAAGAAATATGTCCATTTCTAACTAATGCAGTATATGATATTGAAAAAGCTGTTTCTAATCCTGATATACCACAAGCTCCTCCTCTTTTATCTTCTGCACTATGAGGAGCATGATCTGTTCCAATTGCATCTACATATCCAGCCTTTATGGCTTCAATTAATGCTAGTACATCTTCTTTATTTCTTATTGGTGGGTTCACCTTATAAGAATTATCATATAATGATATATGATGTGGAGTTACCTCACAGGTAATATTCAATCCTTCCTTTTTCCCTTTAATTATTTCTTCAATAGATTCTTTTGTGCTTACATGGGCTAAATGGAGTCTTCCTTTTGTTGTTCTTACAAGTTCTATATCTCTAAAGGTCATTATATTTTCCGAAAGTCTACTATCAATACTAGCTAAACTAGCATCTTCTTCATGAGCTATAATAATAAGTCCTTTTTCTTTAGCTTTTTTAAATGCTTCATACATTACTCCACTTTCCTGAACACCTTTTCCATCATCAGATAAAAACCTAATTTCTTTTCCTAGGCTATCTATATGTTCTAAAGTTTTTCCATCAAAGTCTTTAGTTATAGAAACAGTTTGATGAATATCTATTAAATTTAATTCCTCTGATTTTTTAAGTACATAATCCACCACTTCCATACTAGAACATATAGGATTTGTATTAGCCATAAGATTTACAAAAGTATATCCTCCTTTTAACGCCGCTTTACTCCCTGAGTTTAAATCTTCCTTATAAGTAAATCCTGGATCTCTAAAGTGGGTATGCATATCTATAAAAGAAGGCATAACCACTAAATTATCACAATGTATAGTCTTACAATCATAATTTAAATTTGAGCCAAAATCTTTTATCTTACCTTTTTCAATATAAATATCACCTTTAAAATCTTTATTAAAATCTACAATTCTAGCTCCTTTTATGAGTAAATTCAATTTTATTCCTCCCAAGTATCATAAATATGATCACAATACTCACATCTATATATTCCTTTGTCTTCATCTGTAAGAATAAATATATCCTTTATATTTCTTTCTGTAGAAGTTACACATCTAGGATTTTTACATTTTATTACTCCTTCTATTCTGTCTGGTAGGGAAAGACTAATCTTTTCTTTTATTTTTTCATTTTCAATAATATTTACTGTTATATTAGGAACTATAAAACCTAACATAGTTAAATCTAAATCCATGACATTTTCGATTTTTATCATATCTTTTTTCCCATGCTTTTTACTAGGAGAATTCATAATAAGTGCTACTCTACAATCTGCATTGTTTAATCCTAAATAATTAAATATTTTAAAACCATATCCTACCTTTATATGATCAATCACAATGCCATTTACAATACTATCTATATAAAGCATTACATCACCCCTAAAAGTTTTAATATTAAGGCCATTCTCACGTACATACCAAATTTAACTTGCTTAAAATAACAAGCTCTAGGATCGTTATCTACTTCATAACTAATTTCATTAACTCTTGGCAATGGATGCAATACTGTTAAATCTTTTCTTCCCATATTCATTTTTTTAGAATCTAAAATATAACTATCTTTAAGTCTTATATAATCTGCCTCATTAAAGAAACGTTCTTTTTGAACTCTAGTCATATATAGTATATCTAGACTAGATATAATGTCCTCTAATCGTTCAACTTCCATATATTTTATATTATTTTTATCTAATACTTCAGTTTTTATATAATTGGGTATTTTTAATTCCTGAGGTGAAATCAACACAAATGAATTATTTTCATATTTTGAAAGGGCTTTTATAAGTGAATGGACAGTTCTTCCAAATTTTAAATCTCCACAAAGTCCAATGGTTAAATTTGAAAATTTGCCTTTTGTATTTCTTATAGTTAAAAGATCCGCAAGTGTTTGAGTTGGATGCTGATGTCCTCCATCTCCTGCATTTATAATAGGAATAGGTGAATAAAATGAAGCTAATTTAGGGGCACCTTCTTTTGGATGTCTCATAGCTATAATATCTGCATATGAGCCTATAGTTCTCACTGTATCTGGAATGCTTTCACCTTTTTTTACAGAGCTTGAAGCAGCTTCTGAAAAACCTATTACATTACCTCCAAGTCTTAACATAGCAGATTCAAAACTCAATCTAGTTCTAGTACTAGGCTCGTAGAAAAGGGTTCCCAGTATTTTTCCATGACAAGAATCTATAAAACTATCTTGATTTGATATTATTTCATCTGCTAAAATAAATATTTCTTCTAATTCACTTTTAGTAAAATCTTCTGAACCAATTAAATGTCTACCTTTTAACATTTTATTACCTCCTTTTTTAGTCTCTCAGGACTAATTTAAAAGAAAAGGACCAGAGCATAAAAAAACCTTCCTAAAGGAAGGCATAGATGTAGCGAGGCTATTTTTTATGCTTCCCTTTCTGATCTCACAGTATCAGTTTAAAGGCCCTATTATTTTTATTTACAATATCATAGTTAAAGATATTTGTCAATAGGCTATAGAAATTTAAAAGGACTCCATCTGGAGTCCTTTTACTTTATTCCATTCCTGTAGAACCGCCACTTAGTCCACTTTTAACTTCTTGAATAGATTGCTGATCAGCTGTTGGTGCTGGTTTATAATAACCTTTTTGTTCTGCTATTTGAAATAATTGATATTGGAATTGTTCTGCTTCATTTCTCAATTGTTGTAATGTGCTTCTAAGTTGTTGATTAGCACATTCTGTTATGGCTCTAGAATAATAATCTATACTGGCCTTAGTACCAGATAATATATCATCTACCATTTCTTTTTCTTGCATAATATACCTCCTATTTTTATAATGAATTTATTAAATTTGTAGCAGTAGTTTTAGCGTCTTGACTTGATTGTTTAAACATTTGTTTTATTTGTTGATCTTGACATTGATTAGAATAAAAATCAAATTTTGTAGCCATAGTTTGATGACTACTAGCAATCTCCCTTATACTTTGTAGTTCTTGTTGATTTATATTACCTAGATTTAAGGTATTTTTTAAAGCCATAAAATTCTCCTTTCTATTCTTTTTATTTTTCATCCTTTAATATTTTGCTTCATTCTTATAGATTTATTCATGGCAAAAAAGACTTAAATATTAAAATAGAAAAGTGGCAATAATAATTTTAATGGAGGTGATTTAGTGGAAAAAAAAGTAGTAGTTGAAAACAATTTAACTCCCTATATAGATTTCTTGAAAGACTCTGGATATGATGTTTATACACTTTATAAAAATAAAAATTTAGAAAAAATAAATTCTCCTGAATATAGTGCTATAGTTGTTTCTGGAATTGATGTTTTAAGTACTAGTGGAGCAAATTATGAAAACCCACAAGTTCCAATAATTGAGGCTAAAGGCAAAACTCCTGAAGAAATATATGATCTTTTAGAAAACAAATATAATAATTTAAAGTAAAATAAAATTCATACTCTCTCTTGACAAAACATAATTTTAATAATAGAATGTAATCTAAAGTTGTATCCGAACTTCAATATATAAAAATAATGATAAACTCTTATCTAGAGTGGTGGAGGGACTGGCCCGATGAAACCCGGCAGCCTGCATTTATTTGCAAGGTGCTAATTCCTACGGTGTAACCGAAAGATGAGAGAGGATTTTAACCTCTTTCTTCTTAAAGAGGTTTTTTTATTTTTAAAAAAACCTGTGGAAAGAGGTTTTTCATATATAATATGATTTAATGCGTTAATTGCTTAAAGGAGTGGGTCTCATTGATAAAAGTAGAAAATCTATCTAAAATATATAAAAATAATAATGAAGAAATATATGCTTTAAAGGATATTAATCTTCAAATAAAAAAAGGAGAAATATTTGGAATAATTGGTTTAAGTGGTGCAGGAAAATCTACCTTAATTAGGTGTTTAAATAGGCTTGAAGAACCTAGTAATGGAAAGATTTTTATTGATGGAAGTGAAATAACTAATATTGATAATACAAGCTTAAGAGAAACAAGAAAAGAAATAGGAATGATCTTTCAACATTTTAATCTTTTATCTTCAAAAAATGTTTATAAGAATATTGCTTTCCCTTTAGAGCTAAAAGGATTAAGTAAAGAAGAAATAGATAAAAGAGTTAATACTCTTCTAAAATATGTTGAGCTAGAAGATAAAAAACTTGCTTATCCTTCTCAACTAAGTGGAGGACAAAAACAAAGGGTAGCTATTGCACGATCTTTAGCCAACAATCCTAAAATACTTCTTAGTGATGAAGGAACATCTGCCCTTGATCCCAAAACAACTAAATCTATATTAGATTTATTAGATAAAATTAGAAAAGAATTTGGACTTACTATTGTACTTATAACTCACCAGATGGAAGTTATAAAAGATATCTGCGATAGAGTAGCTATTATAGAAGATGGAAGGATAATTGAACTTAGTACAGTAGAAGAAATTTTTACTAATCCTAAAACTAAAACTGCCACTGAATTTATTTCTAATTTAAAATTAAATACTGAAGAAGAAATAGACTATGAAAGAAAACCTGGGAGCAAAATTTTAAGACTTAGTTTCTTAGGAGAAAATTCTAAAAAACCTATAGTTTCTAAAATGGTGAAATATTTTGATATAGATGTAAATATCCTTTCAGGAAATATAAATGAACTAATGAGTACAAGTATAGGAAATTTAATATTAGAAATATCAGGTAAATCTGAAGAAATTGAAAAGGCTATAGACTGGCTAAAAGATGAAGATATAAAACTGGAGGTGATTTAGATGTTAGAGCTTTTAATTCCATCTTTACTTGAAACATTATACATGGTATTTTTCTCTACTATTTTTTCTCTAACTATAGGTTTTCCATTAGGAATATTATTAGATCTTTTCCATTTATTATTTTAATGATATTAGTATTTCCACTTTCTAAGCTAATAGTAGGGAGTACTATCGGTACTACTGCCACTATAGTACCTCTTTCAATTGCTGCTGCTCCTTTTGTAGCTAGAGTCATTGAAACTGCCTTAAAAGAAGTTGATGGTGGAATAATTGAAGCTAGTTTATCTATGGGAGCTACAGTACCTCAGATAGTTTTTAAAGTACTTATTCCAGAGGCTATGCCTTCTTTAATTATGGGAGTTACTTTAACTATTATTAATCTAATTGGTTATTCAGCTATGGCTGGTGCAATAGGTGGAGGAGGATTAGGAGATCTAGCTATAAGATATGGATTATACAGGTTTGAAACAAATATTATGATAACTTCTGTAATAATTATTATAATTTTAGTACAAGGAATACAGATACTTGGAAATAAATTAGCTATATCTATAGACAAAAAATAAAGGAGGAGTTATTTTGAAAAAGAATATATTATTATTTCTAATTTTAATTCTTAGTTTTTCAATACTTACTGGATGTGGAAAAAGTAATAAAGAAGAAAACACTATAAAAATAGGAGTATCTCCTGTACCACATAAAGAAATTGTGGAAAATATTAAAGATGATTTAAAAAGTGAAGGAATAAATTTGGAGATAATAGAATTTATAGATTATGTGAAACCAAACTTAGCTTTAGCTGACAAAGAAATTGACGCTAATTTCTTCCAACATGAACCTTATATGAATGATTTTAAAAAAGAAAGAAATATTGATATTGCATCTCTAGGAAAAATTCATGTAGAACCTTTAGGATTATATTCATCAAGTTACAAATCTATTGATGAACTTAAAGAAGGTAGTACTATTGCTATACCAAATGATCCTACAAATGGAGGACGAGCTCTTTTACTTCTTGAAAAAAATGGTTTAATTAAATTAAATAAAGATTCTGGCCTTGCAGCTACAGAAAAAGATATAGAAGAAAATCCTAAAAATATTTCATTTAAACCAATGGAAGCTGCTCAATTGCCAAGAGTACTAAAAGATATTGATGGTGCTGTAATAAATGGAAACTATGCTATTGAAGCAGGTCTTACTCCAACAAAGGATGCTCTAATTTTAGAAGATAAGGATTCACCTTATGCAAATATTATTGCTATAAGAGCAGGTGAAGAAAAAGAAGAAAAATTTCAAAAATTAATAAAAACTCTTCAAAGTGAAAAAATCAAAAAATTCATTGAAGAAAAATATAATGGTGCAGTTATTCCTGGATTTTAACATTAAAAAACTTTAGGTGAAATACCCTAAAGTTTTTTAATGTATCCCTTTTCAACAGAATCCTCTATTAAGCTTTCCACAAAATCCCAAAGTTTTTTTGAACTTTTCTTTATAGGTTCACCTCTTTTTAGAACCTGTTCTTTTGAAATATTATACTTTTTCCAAGTTCCTCCACCAGAATAATAATTCATTAAGAAAGGTTGAAACCGATCCATACAATTGGCAAATAAAGATTCTTCTGTTTCCATTTCTTCAAATTCATCCCAAAGCTTTCTTATTTCTTTTTCTTTATCTTTTGGCAACATGCTAAAAAGTTTATCTGCGGCTTCTTTTTCTCTTTTAGTTTTATCCATATTTCCAATTTCATCATAACAGAAAGTATCACCTGCATATATTTCTACAAGATCATGAACTAATAACATTTTCATAACTTTATGTACATTTATATCTTCATCTGCATAATCAGAAAGTATCATAGACATCACTGCTATATGCCAAGAATGTTCGGCATCATTTTCCCTCTTAGACTTATTTATAAGGCTAGTTTCTCTAAATATACTTTTCATTTTATCTAATTCTATTATAAACTTTATCTCTTTTGCCAAATCTCTATCATTATTCATTTTACTTATCTCCTTCCTATGATTTTACTAAATCTTAGCTTTTATATCTTGACCCTAGTATATTTATATTATATAAAATATATTTTTAAATTTATAGTTTATTTTTTCTACATATACAAATAATAAATAATGAGGAGGGATAGAATGACTAAAAATAATGATAAAAATTTAAATATTAATATTAATAAGTTTAAAGAGAAAAAAATGTCTATCCCTATAGAAAATCAAACAACAGCAGCTTATTATGACATTAAGGGATTAAAGCCAGAATCAAGAGTACCAATTCCTACCTTAGAAGGAGTAATGAAAGCAAAAGAATGGGTTGAACAAAACCAGAAGTAGAATAAGAGCAAGGATATCCTTGCTCTTATTCTTTTTCTGAAAGCCCCTTATATATTTCATATCTTTCAGATGCATCCTTTTCAGCCTTTTCATATAACTCTTCTGCTAAATCAGGGAATGTTTTTTCTATTTGAGAATATCTCACTTCACCAAGTATGAAATCTTTAAAAGGTTTTTCTGGCTTTTTAGAATCTAATATAAATGGGTTCTTTCCCTCCATCTCTAATCTTGGATCGTATCTATATAGATGCCAATACCCTGACTCCACAGCCTTTTTTTCCTCTTCAACTGTTTTGCCCATACCTACCTTGATACCATGTGCAACACAAGGAGCATAGCATATTATAAGTGATGGACCTTTATAGCTTTCTGCTTCAGTTATGGCTTTTAGGGTTTGATTCATATTTGCTCCCATCGAAACTTGTGCTACATAAACATATCCATAGGTCATAGCCATTCTTCCTAGATCTTTTTTCTTTGTTACTTTTCCTGAAGAAGCAAACTTAGCTGCTGAAGCTGTTGGAGTAGCTTTAGATGCTTGCCCTCCTGTATTTGAATATACTTCTGTATCAAATACTAAAATATTTACATCTTCACCTGTAGCAATAACATGATCTAATCCTCCGTAACCTATGTCATATGCCCATCCATCTCCTCCAACTATCCATTGAGATTTTTTAACTAGAAAATCTTTTAATTTAAGTATTTCCTTAATAGTCGAATTTTTGTTGTATTCATTCTTGCTAATAATTTCTAATAATTTATTAGATACTTCTTTTGATTTTTCACCATCATCCATATAGTTTAACCATTCTTTAAATATATTTGTACATTCATTACTAATATTTTCTTCTATTCCAATTTCTATTAGATTAGCAAGTTTATCTCTTATCTGCTTTACAGCTAAATACATACCTAATCCAAACTCTGCATTATCTTCAAATAATGAATTTGCCCAACTTGGTCCTTTTCCTTCTCTATTTGTTGTATAGGGTATAGACGGTGCACTAGCTCCCCAGATGGATGAACAACCTGTAGCATTGGCTATCATCATTCTATCCCCAAAAAGTTGAGTTGCTAGTTTCAAATAAGCAGTTTCTCCACATCCTGCACATGCTCCATTAAATTCAAGAAGAGGCTTAGAAAATTGGCTTCCTTTTAACATAGTTTTACTCATTAAATTATCTTTATATTTTATATTATTAGCAGCATATTCCCAATTATCCACCTGTCTTTCAATTTCTTTTTCTGCTTTAACCATTACTAAAGCTTTTCCTGGTGCTGGACAAATATCTGCACAGTTTCCACATCCAGTACAATCAAGAGGACTCACTTGTATCCTGTATTCCAAACCTTCTAATCCTTTCCCAACAGCTTTTTTAGTTTCAAAGGTATTTGGCTTATTTTTTATCTCTTCTTCATCTAATAGGAAAGGTCTTATTACTGAATGAGGACAGATAAATGAGCATTGATTACATTGAATACATTTTTCTGTCTGCCATTGAGGAATAAGTACTGCTATACCTCTTTTTTCATATGCAGCAGTTCCCATAGGAAATGTTCCATCTTCCATATACCTAAATGAGCTAACTGGTAAATTATCTCCCTCTAATTTGGCCATAGGCCTTTGAATTCTCTTTACAAAATCTGGTTCGTCTTTTACTTCTTCTGTTTCTTTCACTATATCTATATTAGCCCAACTTTCTGGTATACTTACTTTTACAATACTATTAATTCCCTCATCTACTGCCTTATTATTCATTTCTACTACTTTTTCTCCCTTTTTTCCGTAGGTTTTTTCTATAAATTGTTTTAAATACTTTACTGCATCTTCTACTGGAATTATATTTGCTAATTTAAAAAAGGCAGATTGCATTATCATATTAATCCTTGTACCTAACCCAATTTCTTGAGCAATATTTTCTGCATCTATTATATAAAAATTTATATTGTGATCTTTTAAATATTTTTTAACATAATTAGGGAGTTTTTCTCCTAATTCATATTCTTCCCAAGGACAATTTAAAACAAAGATTCCTCCATCTTTCAGACCTTTTAATATATCGTAATGATATATATAGGATTTGTTGTGGCAAGAAATAAAATCTGCTTCATGGACTGAATAAGTAGACTTTATAGGTGTTTTCCCAAATCTTAAATGGGATATGGTTGTTCCTCCTGATTTTTTGCTATCATATGAAAAATATCCTTGAGCATATAACGGTGTATTATCTCCTATTATTTTTATTGCCATCTTATTTGCCCCTACAGTGCCATCTGATCCTAATCCCCAAAACTTACATTTGATAGTTTCCTTTGGTGATGTATCAATAAAATCTTCCACTTCTAATGATGTATGAGATACATCATCATCTATACATATAGTAAATCTATCTTTTGGCGTATCTTTTTTTAGATTTTCATATACAGCTATAATATCAGCTGGCACAGTATCTTTTGAGCCTAGTCCATATCTACCTCCTACTACTATAGGTTTTATATCCGAATTATAAAAAGCAGATCTTATATCTAAATATAAAGGTTCTCCTAAAGCTCCTGGCTCTTTTGTTCTATCTAAAACCGCTATGCTTTTTACTGTCTTTGGCAAAACATTATGGAAATGTTTTACTGAAAAAGGTCTATATAATCTAACCTTTACAAGTCCTACTTTTTCTCCTTTATCTATTAAATAGTCTATAGTTTCCTCTATAGTTTCACAAACAGAACCCATAGCTACTATGATTCTTTCTGCTTCTTCATGACCGTAATAATTGAAAAGCTTATAGTCCCTTCCTGTAATATTATTTATCTCATTCATATAATTTTCTACTATTTCTGGCAATTTTTCATAGTAAGGATTAGAAATTTCTCTACCTTGAAAATATATATCTGGATTTTGTGCAGTACCTCTGACTACAGGTCTTTCTGGATTTAAAGATCTATTTTTAAACTCCTCGATCGCTTCATAATCTATTAAATTCTTTAATTCATCATATTCTATAACTTCAATCTTCTGTATTTCATGACTAGTCCTAAACCCATCAAAAAAATGTAAAAAAGGAACTCTTCCACTTATTGCACTTAAGTGGGCTACTCCTGACAAATCCATAACTTCTTGAACACTACTAGAACATAGTAATGCAAATCCAGTTTGTCTTGTTGCCATTACATCTTGATGATCTCCAAAAATACTTAGAGCATGGGTTGCTATTGCTCTGGCACTTACATGAAACACTCCTGGAAGGAGTTCCCCAGCCATTTTATACATATTAGGAATCATAAGTAATAACCCTTGTGAAGCAGTATAAGTTGTTGTCAAAGCTCCCCCTTGTAGCGAACCATGAACGGCCCCTGCTGCTCCTGCTTCCGATTGCATTTCTACTACTTTAATCCTTTGATTAAATATATTTTTCTTTCCCTTGCTAGACCATAAATCAACTAACTCAGCCATTGGTGAAGAAGGAGTAATTGGATAAATAGCTGCTAATTCCGTAAATGCATAGGAAATATAAGCAGCTGCTTCATTTCCATCCATAGTTTTCATTCTTCTCGTCATATAAATACCTCCATTCCATTTTTCTATACTTATTATTCAACATTTAATGGACAATAATACATTTTAAATGGAAAAAGGTATTATCATAAATTAAAAATAGCTGTCAAAATAGTTTAAACTATTTTAAGACAGCTATTTTTATAAAAGTATATTATTAAATTCTATCTATTTTCTCTTAATTTCTTTAAAATCATTCTTTGCTCTACTCCAGCTACTAACCTTCTTGTATAAGCTACAGTGTCAGGATTTACACTCATACTATCTATCCCTTCTTGAACTAAGAATTCAGCAAATTCTGGGTATTGGGATGGACCTTGACCACATATTGAAATAGTCTTTCCATATTTGGTATTTCATAAATCTAATACTGTATTAGATTTAAATAAAAAGCCAAAAACTATTCTTACAAATATCTAGTCTTCTTTTTTCTACACAATATACCAACGAAAGCTACTAATATTATAATCAAAGCTACAACTGGCTGGAATATAATTTTATCTATCTGTACTCCAAATAAATTATAACTATAATAAGTTTTATACATATTAAAATAATTTATCAAATTCCACGGTAAAAAGTTTAAAAAATAATAATTTAAATAATGAATTTTTTGCAATTCCATAACAACCATCAATATAGTAAATATAATGGTAAAAATAACACCATGTGTTACTTTCTTAGCAAATGTAGTTATAAACATAGTTATAAACGCCATCAAAATACAAGCTATATATCCTATCACAATATTGATAATAAATTGTTGCAAATACGTTATATTATATGGAGAAAACCAATATCCAGCACCACCTTGTATATGCAAATTTCCACCTTGTATACCAAATATGGAAAAAGTAATTATTGAAAAAATTGTTACACCTGTCAGATAAATAATAGTTGTAGCTAATAATCCAGTTAGTATTCTATAAAAAGTTAATTTATTTTTTCCAAATTTAGTTGATAAAATTATTTCATTCATTTTTGTCTGTTTATCTTCAGAAAATAGAGGAGCTATGATTATACCTACGATTATAATTATAATTTTAGTAAAAGGACCTATAATGCTTCCTGCTACTTCATATCCTTCTGCATAACCATATTTAAGAGGCTTTTGCATTTTAGATACATCTTCTAATATTCTAGTTTTTTCTTTCGGAGGTACTTCTAAATTGTTTGATCTACTTTCATCTTCTATTAACTGTTCAATTTTATCCAACCTTATTTTATAAAAATCATTTGTTTGTTGATTCGATATATCCAATATATGCGAAGGATCATATTCAGATATAGGTGAATAATTTGCAACTATTGTCCTAAAAATATATTTATCTTCCTTTAATTCAGAATTAAGAACATCTTTTCTTTCATTTCCATTATCATCGGTAAGTTTTTTGCTTTTATAAACCTTTTTATATTTATCCTTTATATCTCTAACCTTATCTATAGTCAATAAGTCGGTTTTTGTACTCTTTCTATCTTCTTTAATGTTTTCATACACCTGAAGTAAACTTTGCTTATTATTCTCTTTATAATCTGAAAGTATAATATATATTAAAAATAATAATATAAAAATTAAAACTAAAGTAACTATACATATATTTTTCATTCCTAATATTCTTTTTCGCTCTAAATCAATTATCTTCATATGCTTTACACCTTTTATCCTTTATAATTTATAATTCATAACTTCTTTTTTTATACCTTTTATCGTTACAAATATCATAACTACAGATAATATTACAGATATAATTAAATATGAAAACTGGAATGATCCTAACTCATAAAATATATTAGAGCCAAAAACCATTGATGAATCAATTAGATTAACAGGAATAATACCTAGTATTGGGGTTAAAAAAGTGTTTTTAATATTGGTTAGAAAAATATTAGGTATAAAAGTTAATCCAATTGAGAGTAATAAAGATAATTTAGATTTACGTGATTTAACAGAAATATACATAACAAATAAAGCCGTAGTTATTGTAGCTAGCAGTCCAAGTAATATTAACAATAAATACCCCTTTCCTATGGAAGTATTCCACAGTGTTCTAGAATATACCAATTGAATAGAGGCATTACCACCTTTAAAAGTATATATACTTCCAACTACTATATTTATAACTAATAAAGATAGTATATATATTATAATCGATAAAAATATTCCATATTTTAATTTCCCAACAGTTAACTTTTCCCTACCATATTTAGTAGACATAGAAACTTCTTCTAACCCTCTTAAATCATCTTTGCTAAAAATCGAACTAAGTGCAATTGCAATTATAATAAATACCCACATAATTATATCTTTAAATTGTAAAATTAAATAATACAATCCATCATTATATTCATAAATAAAAGGTTTATCTACTTTTTTAGCTTTGTTTTCTAATGTGGTATGTAATTTGCTATTTTTATTTACTCCACTTTCTCTAATTGCAGCTTTACTCCAATTAGAATAAAAATTATTCAATTGATTATCAGATAGGTTAATTAATACTTGGTCAAATGCTGAATTTCCATCATCATATATTCGGAGTATCATTCTATAAATATAATCTTGATAAGGTTCAATATATTTTCCATATTCTTTTGTATCTTCTATCTTCCCCTTTTTATAAACTTTCTTATATTCATTTACACAATTAATTAGTTTTTCAGGTGCAACTTTTCCTTCAATTTTAGATACAGTTGCAATCTTAGCTTCTACAGCAGCTTTTCCACTTAGTGACTTCCCATTACTATCAGTCCAACTAATTCTATTAGTTTCCACATTAATAATCATAAACATAATAAATAAAAAAATCAAACATGTAAAACATAATGTTAATTTTTTAGTTTTTTTCCATTCCCATAAAAATAATTTATCCATTAGTCCTGCCCCCTATGTACATATAGTAATCTTCAAGAGTAGGCTTTACTTTTTTCTTGTCTTCAACTTCTACATTTTTTCCTACACAACGTACCAATATTTTTCCATTTTGTTGTTTAATTCTAACCACTGTATAGTTCTTCTCTATATAAGAAAATTTTTGTTGATCTACTAAAACTTCCCACACAATATTGTTCAATTTGTTTACTAATTTATCTATCTTTTCCACTTCCTTAATTTTTCCTTTTGTTAAAATAATTAAATTTGTAGCTATAGATTCAATATCTGAAACTATATGGGTTGACAAAATGACTAGCTTATCTTTTGACATATCACTTATAATATTTGAAAATCTTATTCTTTCCTTTGGATCAAGTCCTGCTGTTGGCTCATCTAGTATAAGAATTTTAGGATCATTTATTATAGCTTGTGCTATGCCAAGTCTTCTTTTCATACCACCCGAAAATGTCTTCACTTTATTGTTCTCTACATCTAATAAATTTACAAATTCTAAAACTTCTGGTACTTTCCTACTTAATTCTTTCAATGTTAAACCTTTTAGATATCCTATATATTCTAAATAATCCCTTGCTGTGAAACTAGGAAAAACTCCATACTCTTGAGGCATATAACCTATTAGCTCTCTGTACTTATCGCCAAGTTTAAAAATATCTTCATTATTAAATAAGATTTCCCCTGATGTTTGACGATCCACAGTACACAATATTCTCATAAGAGTAGACTTCCCTGCTCCATTTTCACCAAGCAATCCATAAACACCATAACCTAGATTTAAATTTACATCTTTGATTGCGTGTTTATTCTTATACTTTTTATTAACATTTTCTAATTTAAGTTCCATTTATATTCCCTCCTCCAACTATTAAATTAAAATATTTTCAACTAATAAATTTTTTCTAATCACAAATAATATGTTAGAAATTTTTAAACATATCTTCATAGAATAATTCTATATATAGTTATTCAACAAACCAATTTATTAAATAAAACATTATATAGATTATATACTTTGATCACTTACTAATTTTTGCGGATTTAATAACATTTCCTGTTGTATATTATATAGTTTACTGTAAACCCCATTTTCTTCTAATAATTCTTTATGAGTTCCTTTTTCTTTTACTAAACCATCCTCTAAAACTATAATTATATCTGCTAAACTAATGTTTGTAAATCTATGTGTTATCAATATATTTATTCCATTTCCTCTAAATGATTTAATCGTGTTAAATATTTCATATTCAGACTCTGGATCTAAAGAAGATGTTGGTTCATCTAATACTAATATTTCGCATTTTCTAAGAGTCGCCCTTGAAATAGCTATTTTTTGCCATTGCCCTTCAGATAAATCTATATTGTCTTTCCAACCTTTTCTCAGTGTTTCTTCATATTCATTAGGTAATTTATGAATAAATTTATGAGCTCCTGTTAACTTTGCTGATTCTACTATGCTATTAATGTCATTTACCTTACTTATATCTCCTAATCCAATATTTTCTCGTATTGTTAAGGGATACTTTACATAATCTTGAAATACTACACTCATTTTTTTAAATAATGAAATTTTATCATATTCATTAATTTCAATGCCATTTATTAAAATTTTTCCTTCTTGTGGTGCATAAAGTCCTAATATCAACTTTACCAAAGTTGTTTTTCCAGAACCGTTTAAACCTACCAAAGAATATGTAACCCCTTTTTTAAAACAAATATTTATATCTTTTAATACATATTCATTACTTCCAGGATATTTAAAAGATACATTAATTAGTTCTATTCTACTAATTGTATCTTTTTCGCCCAAATAAATTTTTCCTTTATTTTGTTGCTCACGTTTATTTTTAATTTGTTTTATATTATTTAACCCTTGTAAATATAAACAATCTTCATACATTGATGATGCAATTGATAAAATATTACCTAAACTATCTTTTATATTTGTAACTATTTTTATGTTCATCGTAATTTTACCTACACTATTATAATGTAATATACCTTTTATTATAATATAGCCTTTTATAACAAAAGAAATTATAATATCTATACTTTCAATAATAAAACTTTTTACAATTAAAACTCTTTTTATTCTCTTATCTTCTCTTATGTTTTTATTTAAAATATTTAATATGATACTTTTTAAATACCTTAAATTGTTAAATATCTTTATTTCCTTGAAGTTTTCAGTTTCAACAGAAAGACTCCTAATATAAGTAGCAAATCTAACTTTTTCAAATCTTTTATTATAAACTTCATAAAGCTTATTCATATTTTTATAGTTTAACATTATAAGAGGAATTGTTGAAAAAATTAAAATAATAACAATTAATATATTAAAAGACAACAACATTGTAATCATACCCAATAATGTTGTTGAATTTTTTAGTAACTGTATTAATTGATTTAATATATTCATACTCCTTATTGTAGATTCATTATTAGCTTTTTCTAATTCATTATGTATTTTAGTGTTTTCTACATCTTCCATCTCCATACTATTTAACGCTTCAAGTAATTCTATAGAAATATATTTATTTATATAAGATGAATATATCTCATTTACATATTGAGTTATACTTACAATTAGATTTTCAATTAAATATACAGCTAAATACATAACGCCTATTGTAATTAAAGGAGTAATAACCATATTTCTATTTTGTATAATATTGACAATAGTATCTATTAACTGTTTCCCTAAATACGCATTAAAAATTGCAGGAAGTCCAGATAACATTGAAAAAATAAATAATAAAATAAAACTACTCTTTGATGAGTTCCATAAAATTATTAATGTATGTTTAAAAATCTTTAATGCATTTTTTATATCCATATTAATCATATACCTTCATTTCATAATTTAATTTTATAATTTGAAATATAATTATCACAACTTTTTCATAAGTTAACTGTTGTAATATCCTAACTAATCTACTAGTGTTATTAATTATATGGTATTCATGCTCATTAATTGTCAATAAATTACATATATCTTTCAAATATTTTTCATCAAAATCTCTTATTTGATTCTCATATTTATACATATTTAGTATTGTTTTTTTTGTTATATCGAAATTCTTTCTATTAAAAATATGCGAAAATATACATTCATTATTTATTCTTTTGTTATTAACCAAAAATTTTATTGCACTTTTGCTATTTAAATATATCAATAAATATTTTTCATTTTTTCCTAATATAAGTTTTTCATATTCTATTGTAATCAAATCATCTAAATTTTTACTCAATCCTATACATAAATATGTCATTATAAACATTTCAAGTATGGATTCTAAAAAAGTTTGGCTTATCTTACTTTTAATTAATAGAGTAATTTTATTTCCTATAAAATTCATATTCTCAATATTAAAATTAATTCCATCATTAATATTAACTATATCTTCAATATTAACTATATCCTCTTTATAAGTATCTATTTTATCTATTTCAACATCAAAACTATTATAGCCTATATTTTTATCTGATGATACAATAGCTACACTAATACCTGTATAATTATTTTTTATAAAATCAACTATATCTTTTTGATTTATTTTTGATATATTTACAACATTCCCCACTGGAAAACCGGTATAATTTTTTCCCTTAATAGATTTAACTATTTTTTTTACGCTTAATTTTTTCTTATTATAATCTATACATTCTTCTATAACTTCTTTTTTAGCTTTTTCTAATTGTTTATCAAAATTCAATTCATTTGTTTCAATTTTTTCTATCATTTGATTAATCTCATTTAATATTTTTATACCTTCTTCATATGAATATGTCATCCAATTATATAAACAATAATAAAAGCCTGTCCTACCTCTTAAAATAGCTTTATATTCCTTTTCTTCTAAAAAAATTAGTATTACGTGTTCTATCAAATGAGAAATTCCGCTATATTTCAATTTTTCATTGTTCTTACCTTTATCAACTACATAAATAAAATGATAACCCTTTAAATCAGAATCATATATAACCTCAATATTATTCTCCATATTCCCACCTAATTTCAATATAATGTCAGTATACACTTTTTTTATGTAATCAAATAATTAGGATAGTTATATAACTATCCTAATTATTTAGTTTTTCAATTAATAGCATTTACTATAAGCTTTCGTATGATTAGCATTCTTATTTGCACTTGAAGAATTACAGTTACAAGCACAATTAAATGTAACTGGTAATAAAGCCCTAGCTTTTGATGTTGCACTTCCACTATTACAAATACAACAACATTTGTTTGCTGAAATATCATCCGCCTTAGCTATTTTTCTTTCAAATGGATTAACAACTTTAATCATTAAATATTCCTCCCTTTTCTTTTGATATTTATTTTAATTTTGAAAATTAAAATCTTATTAATAGTATGATATTTCATTTATCTTTTTTAAACGTTCTGGTTTTTTATTTAACATACTATGATAAAAACTCAAATCAGATTTTATTGCTTGTCTATAAAGTTCACAATTTAAATGAGCTCTTCCTGATATTTCTTTTTCAGTCATTCTATTTACATAGCATATAGGACACATTTTTACAGCCCAACAATTTTTACAACTATCAATAGATTTTTTAGAATAATCAATAATATAGTTTTTTAACAACTCATCTAATTTAATTCCATAGTCTACATGACCAAGTATAGGAGCTTTCCCTATTCTTTCGCAAGGATAAATATATCCTTCAGTATCTACATATATCCTTCTCGCTCCTGGTATACAACAAGCATTAAATGGTACCCAATTTGATGCTTGTTGTGTTATAAGACGATTATGTATTCTAAATAAATCTTTCCAGACCATTTCCTCATTTATACATATATCATATTTCTTATAAAAAGAGTCTTTATTCCATCTATCTATTACATTAGATACTTGTAATGTTTCATCATAAAACTCTTCAGGTAATGATCCATCTACAGGGTATGTTATCTCTACTGAAAAATCTTTAATTTTATTTTTAAATTTATTAAAATAATTATTTATGTAATTCATTTTTTCAAAAGTAAATGGTGGTGTTAATACACTATTGACTTTTACAGTACTATTTTTCGCATTTTTAAAAGCATTCACTAATATATCAAAATTTTTCATTACTTGCTTGTGAGTCCCTTCTCCATTTTTAAAAACTCTACATCTATCATGAACATCTTCTGGACCATCTATACTACAAAGAATGTGCATATTTCCAACACTTGCAAGATATTTAGCTATTTTTTCATTAAGAAGTGTTAAATTAGTTGTAAAGCCATAGCTTATAACTTTATCTCTTATAGTTTCTTTAGCATATTCTATTGCATACTTCATTTCTTCAAATCTAAGTAGTGGCTCTCCTCCATAAAATGTTATATCAACCTCATCTTTAGAATGCTCTTTTACATAATCTATTGCTTTCCTTATTACATCAGTAGTCATATCATTACAATTAAAATTTCTCATATTCTCATATGAATCATTATAAATACAATATTTACATCTTAAGTTGCATCGTCCAGTAAGCTCTAAAATTAACTGTCCACAATTATTGTTTACTTGATTTTTAACATATTGTAAATACTCAACCGTATATAAATTATTTATATCTACACCCTTTAGTAAATCTTCTTCATATACAAATTCTATAAATTCTCTAAGCTTTTCATTACTTATACCTTCATCTTTCATATATTTTATAAAAGAATCTACATTATCTTCATATGTAAATAGTCTTTTAATAATTTTATTTATATCATAATCTACATTAATAACTTTTCCAGTACCTGTATCATAATAATATAGATAACCATCAGACTCAAACATTGTTCCTAAAGATTCTATATTTTTTTATTTCTAATACATTCTAACCTTTTTAAAATACACTCCAATTTTGAAAATATATCTTTTGTTTCTTTCATGCTATAACCCCTCCCTAGGACTTATCTCAATAAAGTAAACACATCTTTTCGAGCAAATTTTAAGTACCCTCCTACAAAAAATTTAATATTTTCATAATACTTCTTCCTTTAATACCTACTATATCATATTAAAATCCATTGTCAAAATTTGACTGCTTATTAGAGTTTCCCTAAAAACTAAGGACAAAATGAAATGCTATGATAAATAAAGCATTAGTAAGTTTTTTCAAACTTTTTTCCCTTTTTATTTATACAAAAAAGAACTGTCTCAAAATTTTATTTTGAGACAGTCCCCCTTTTTTTAAAACTATTTTATTAAATTCTATCTATTTTCTCTTAATTTCTTTAAAATCATTCTTTGCTCTACTCCAGCTACTAACCTTCTTGTATAAGCTACAGTGTCAGGATTTACACTCATACTATCTATCCCTTCTTGAACTAAGAATTCAGCAAATTCTGGGTATTGGGATGGACCTTGACCACATATTGAGATAGTCTTTCCATATTTATGTGCTGCTTTAATCAATATTGATATAGCCCTTTTCACTGCTTCATTTCTCTCATCAAAATATCCCATATTATTAAGTATACCTGAATCCCTATCTGCTCCCATTACAAGTTGAGTTAAATCATTGCTTCCTATACTAAATCCATCTACGAGCTGTGCAAATTCTTCTGCTTCAAATACTACAGATGGTACTTCTGCCATTATCCATAGTTTAAAGCTATTGTCTTGGACTAATCCTTCTTCTGCCATTATTTCTTTTACCTTTTTAAGCTCCCATGTAGTTCTAACAAAGGGAAGCATTGCCCATACATTTGTCAAGCCATATTCTTCTCTTACTTTTTTCATTGCTCTACACTCAAGTCTAAATCCTTCTTCATATTCCGGTGAAATATATCTTGATACACCTCTCCAACCAATCATTGGATTGTTTTCAATAGGTTCTACCTCATCTCCACCTTTAAGACCTCTAAATTCATTAGTTCTAAAATCACTAAGTCTAACAACTATTGGCTTTGGATATATTTCTTGTGCTACAGCTGTAATTCCCTCTGCCATTTTATCTATTAATAAATCTCCTTGACCTGTTTTTACTAGATACATAGGATGAGCTCCTACCATATTTGTAAATATAAATTCCGTTCTCATAAGTCCAATTCCATCAAAAGGTAAATTTTTATATCTTCCTATGATAGAAGGTTCCCCAAGATTCATATATATCTTAGTAGCAGTTATAGGTGCTAACTCATGTATTAAATCTTCGCTAATAACTGCAGATTCAGAATTAGTTTCACTTTCTTCTTTTTGTTCTTCTTGAAGAACTATCCCTTCATAAACTACTCCTCTAGTTGCATCTACTGTTATTTCCATTTCTTCTTTTAATACTTCACTAGCTGTTTTTGCTCCTACTATACATGGTATTCCAAGCTCTCTTGATACAATAGCTGCATGACAAGTTCTTCCGCCTTCATCAGTTACTACGGCACTAGCCCTTCTCATAGCTGGTACCATATCAGGATTTGTCATAATAGTTACTAGTACATCTCCATCTTCTACTCTAGAAATTTCATCTATACTTTTTATATTCTTCACTTTTCCACTGGCTATACCAGGTGAAGCTGCTAATCCTCTTACTAATGACTTCAATTCTTCTTTCTCAACCATAGATTTTGACTCCCCTCCATTATTTAATGTAGTTATAGGTCTTGATTGCAATATATAAAGCTCTTTAGTCTCCTCATCAAACGCCCATTCAATATCTTGATTAGAGCCATACATATTCTCTATTTTCATTCCATTGTCAGTAAGTTTTAAAATTTCTTTATCAGTTAAACATTGTCCATTAATCTTTTCAAATCCCAAATGTTCTCCTACTCTAACCTCTACTGTTCCCACTTCATCTTTACTTTTTATAATCATTGTAGTCTTTTCAGCAATATGTTTCTCTAATATCTTATTATTATTTTTATCGACTATATATTCATCTGGAGTTACTGATCCTGAAACTACTGCTTCTCCAAGTCCCCAACTTGCATTTATCATCATTTCATCTTTGTTGCTATTTACAGGATTAGCTGTAAACATTACTCCTGATTTTTCACTATTAATCATTTTTTGAACAACTACACTTAATGCAACTTCAAAATGATTAAACCCTTGTTCTTCTCTATAATATATAGCTCTTGCTGTCCAAAGTGAAGCCCAACATTTTCTTGCAAAATTAAGAACTTCTTCCTCTCCACTTATATGTAGATAAGTGTCCTGTTGTCCTGCAAAAGATGCTTCTGGTAAATCTTCTGCTGTTGCTGAACTTCTAATAGCAACATTTGGATTTTCTATTTTCAATTTTTCACTAAATTCTTTATAAGCATTTACTATTTCGTCTTTTATTTCTTTTGGAATTTCAGAATTATTTATGAGTTTTCTAACTTCTGCCGCTCTTTTTTGAAGTTCTGAAGAATCTTCTACATCTAATCCATCTATTTTTTCTTTTATTTTATCCTCCAATTTAGATAGTTTAATAAAATCTGCATAAGCCCCTGCTGTTATACAAAATCCTGGGGGTACGTCTACTCCCCTCTGAGTAAGTTCTCCTAAGTTAGCACCTTTTCCTCCTACTATTGGTATATCATTTTTGTCAATTTCATTAAACCATTTAATGTATTTATATTCTCCCATAAGGGCACCTCCTGAAATAATTATATATATATTATATCATATATCATTAAATATGCTATACTATTTTAGATATTTTTCTATTTTCTTTTAAAAAATAGCCCTAATACATTATATATTAGGGCTTATATAGTTATTTAATTGTAATAACTGCAGTATCATTAGGATCTACCCAATTATATAGAAACTGGGCATGGCTAGTATAATTTCTAACACATTTGTGAGATCTAGGCATAGTTCCTATAGTAAATAAATACTCTTTTATACCTGGATCTACATCTTTACCATCCTTTTTTATAAAGTCTACAGGGACTCCATGTATATAAGCCCCCTGAGCAAATCTAGATGCATATGGTGCATATCCTGCAATTTCCCTAGATTTATCATCTAGGTAAAAGAATCTATCCTTTTTTTCTAATATTTTAAATCTTCCTATTGGTGTTTCAAATTTACGTTTATCTTTAACTCCTGTAGTAGCTAATGTATAGGATATTAATGTCCATCTATCTCCTCTTTTTTCAAATACACTTTGATTTTGATTTGTTGTATCTACCACTATAACTTTTGAAAGTGTATCTAAATTATTATCAAAAGATATATATTTTTTTGGAATCCAGTATTCTCCCTCATAATCTAAACTTTTCACTTTAAAATATCCATTCTCTTCTCCTAAAATAAAGACTATCATACCATCAGGAATGTACCTAAAATTTTCTTCATTATTTAAGTCAAAATATGCAGGGGCACTTTGATATGCCTGCATACCATATTTATCCATGGCCTTTCCATCAGTTAAAGGTGGCGGGCCATTTACATCTTTATAATTTGATATATAACCATGTTTGTATTTCTTTAATTCACTTTCTAATTCCTTTAGAGAATTGTACATATCACTAAATCTAAAGCTTCTTATTTGGCCAACATTTTCAGGTATGAAACCATAAAGCATTTTTCCATCTTTGTTGTACCAAGATACTCCAAACCATTTGTCAGAATTAATATCTTTTATTATTTCACCCTTTACCTCATTCACAAGTTTTAGTTTATCAAAAGTATTTGCTTCATCTATTACTTTTCCACTAAAAGAGGGAGTGTTATATATTTTAACTTTATCTTTATTGATCAAAAAATAATCATAAGGCATTAAATATTTTCTATATGCTAAATCTACATCTAATTCTTGAGGTACTACAGTATTAAAAGTTTTATTTATCTTTAAATTTCCTGCACTAAAATTGGCAATTGATTCTTTATTTGATAATAAATTATCTTCACTTAATAAATAATCAATATTTCTTTCTTTCAGAGCCATATTAGTTATTTTATTGTCATCTTTTATACTAAAATAATTAATATGAGGTTCTATATCATCTTCATTATATTCTGAACTTTCATGAGCTTTTTCTTCATATTCTACTGGAGAATTTTGAATATCAGGTTTTAAATTTTGCTTTGGAGAACAAGATGTTACAAAAATACTTGATAATAGAATAAGAATTAGATACACCCTAATTTTTTTCATTATTGAACACCTCCTTAAGTAATATTTTCATGCAATTTTTTAATCATTTAATTATATTATTCCGCTTAAATAACAATTAAATTCATAAAAAAAGATTCGTTTTAAAACGAATCTTTTTTAATATCTTACTATTCTCCTGATACGGATAATTTCTTAATTTTTATAGATGGTGAACCTATTTGTCCGCCCATTCCAGGTAATGCAAACTTTAAATCATTACCTATTTTTTCTATATCTTTTAATGTATCATAGAAATTACCTGCTATAGTAATTTGGTTTACTGGCCTTTTTATATTTCCATTTTCTATTTCATAACCATAAGCAGATAAAGAATAGTCTCCTGACACTGGATTGGCACCTGAATGTAAACCTTGTACATCTATTATTAATAATCCATGATCTGTACTTTTTATCAAATCCTCAAATGAACTATCTCCATTTTCTACATATAGATTAGTTGGTGCAATAGATAGTGGTGATTTATAAGAACCTCTATAACCATTTCCTGTAGAGCTAATACCATCTTTATTGGCAGTTTTCCAATTATGAAAATAAGTCTTTAAAATTCCCCCATCTATTATTTTTTTGTACTTCGTTGCCATTCCTTCATCATCAAAGGCTCTAGATCCTACTCCATCTTCCATAAATGGGTTATCTATTAATGTAAAAATAGGTGCTGCTATTTCATTATCTATTTTACTCTTTAATAGAGATAATCCTTTCTGTACATTTTCAGCTAGGAAAATAGGAACAAAAGTTTCTAAAATATTTGCAAATATATGGTTTTCAAATATAATTGGATAATTTCCTGATTTAATTGATTTAGCACCTAACATAGATAAACCTTCTTCTACTGCCTCTTTTGCTAAGCTTTTATAATCAAATTTTGAAAAATCATTAGAAACTATATAGCTAGAACCAGTTTTTATATCTTCATTTTCTTTTACTACTACTGATAAATAACAATAAGCAGTATTTTTCTTTTCTTCTAAATTTATACCTTTTGTATTTTGTAATATTCTATAACTTTCCACTTCTCCATAACTACATCCATCTATTGATACTACTCTATTATCTAAAGATAAAGCTTCTTTTTCTAAGGATTTAACAAATTCCATCTTTTTATCTAAAGGTGTTTTGCTAAGCTCTTCATTATATAAATTCAATTCTTCATATTCTTTAGGACCGGAAAAAATTTCTTCTTTATCTAAAGAATCTATATACTTTCCATTTTCTACAGCATCCTTAATAATTAAGTTAACTGAACTTTCATCTATTTTTTCAGTATAGGAATAACCTATTTTCCCGTTTGAAACTCCTCTAAAAGAAAGACCTCCACTTTCAGAAATATTATATTTATCTATTTCTCCTTCAAATACATCTATTTCTATTTCTTTTTCTTGTTCAATAAATACCTCCATATCATCCAAAGAATCTTTTCCACTTTCAAATATCTTTTCTACCGTATTTTTATAATCCATATTATTCATCCCCCTTTCTTCCACCTACTGTTAGACTTTTGACTCTTATTGTTGGTTGTCCTACATTAACTGGTACAAGGCCACTTACCGAACCACACATTCCTTGAGATAGTTTTAGATTATTTCCTACCATATCTATCTTTTCTAATACTTCTGAACCATTTCCTATGAGGGTAGCTCCCCTTACAGGTTTTGTTATTTTGCCATTTTCTATTAAATAGCCTTCCATTACTGCAAAATTAAAATCTCCTGTTGCTGGATTTACACTTCCTCCTCCTAATTTCTTTGCAAATAACCCACTTTCTGTATTTGAAACTATCTCTTCAAATGTAGATTTTCCTTCTGCAATATAAGTATTATTCATTCTAGAAGTAGGTGGCAGTTTATAAGATTGCCTTCTTGATGAACCTGTAGGTTCATAGTTCATTCTCCTACCATTTAATTTATCTACTAAATATCCTTTTAATATTCCATTTTCTATGAGTAAATTCTTCTTAGTTGGGATACCCTCATCATCTATATTAGTAGTTCCCCATTCATTAGGAATAGTCCCATCATCTATAGCTGTAACTACGGGAGAAGCTACTTTTTTATTTAATTTATCAGAAAAAACAGATGTTTCCTTAGCCACAGAAGTTGCCTCTAATCCATGCCCACAAGCCTCATGAAATAAGACTCCTCCAAAACCATTGTGTATAACTACAGGCATTTTACCGCTTGGACAAAGATCTGCATTAATCATAGTTTTTGCTATTCTAGAAGCTTCTTTCCCATGTTCCTCTGCATTTATATTGTCATAAAATTCAAATCCCATAGAAGCTCCTGGAGCTGAATAACCAATTTGCATTTCTCCTCTCTTTGTAGCTACAGATTGGATTGCCAATCTTGTTCTTACTCTTTGATCTTCTGCCAATAATCCTTCTGAATTGGCTATGAGAACATTTTGCTCTTCATCTAAATAGCTAACTGTAACCTGACTTATGGATTCATCATAGTTTTTAGCACCAAAATGTCCTCTTTTCATGATCTCTATCTTTTTACTTTTCTCTACAGATTTAGGTAAAACTATTACCTTATTATTATTTTTAATATCAGATTTCATTAGATTTAAAATAATATCCTTTTTTTCTAAATTTATAGCCAATGCAGCTTCTTTAGCTACTTTCATTAAATTCTCTTCTGAAGAATCATTAGTATAGGCATAGACACTATTAAATCCATTGAATATCCTTATACCTACACCATAATCTCTTCCTGAAATACTATTTTCAAGTAATCCTCCTACCATTTTCATATTAGTAATATATTTGTCTTCTACAAAAATTTCAGCAAAGTCTCCTCCAGTAGACAATGCAGCATATAATACATTTTCTATAATATTTTTATTTAGCAAATAAATCCCTCCTTAAACTCTATTATAGTATATTTCTATACTGAAAGTTTTTTTCCTTTAAAATAAAAAATTAACACAGTAGATTTTCTACTGTGTTTAAACAAGTATAAATTTTAAGTACATTTTAAAAACCAGAGAACAGGAAGAATATTAGGAAAATAAAGATAAATGTCTCATCGAATCCTCCATGAAATCCACCTAAATCTCCAAAGCATAATAGTAAAATTAAGAAAAGAAGTAACAAACTTTCGTCACTATTTTTAAAAATATCTTGAAGCATAAACAATACCTCCTTATTTTTAGCTGCTCATTATATACTATTCAAATAATGTTTTTTTGTTACTAATTTTCTTATTTTAAACTAAGAAAAGACCTAGTTGTTTAAACCTAGGTCTTTTCTCAGCTCAACTATAGATTTAGTTGATATGTTCTCCTTGTCTATATTTAAAAGTTTAATAGCCTTTTTTAAATCTTCTTCTTTTTTTACTTCAATTTCCATATAGCTATGTGGATAGGTATCTTCATCCCAAGTATCGATATCAAATCTTATTCCATCATATTCATAAGATATTCTTTTTTTAAATCCTTTATTTATTACATAGACTCCTAGTACATCTAGTATATATATTAGAGCGTCTTTGTCTTCTACTTTAGTAT
Source organism: Anaerosalibacter massiliensis (assembly GCF_024623155.1). NCBI lineage: Bacteria > Bacillati > Bacillota > Tissierellia > Tissierellales > Sporanaerobacteraceae > Anaerosalibacter > Anaerosalibacter massiliensis. The sequence goes on along the minus strand of NZ_JANJZL010000013.1, from coordinate 28,950 downwards.
TTCTCTCAATATTTTCCCTAATACCATCTCTTGGAATATTTTCTTTAAGAGTAAATATATAATCTACCTTTCCACTATTTAAGTCTCTCTTTTCTCTAAGTCTCAAATAGCTATCATATTCTTTTTGAATTTTATTTTCTTTCGAGTCTAATATATAATTAATCTGGTCTTCCTCGCTTATGAGGGATGCACCAAGATTAATTAGCTTTTCTTCCATTTCTTCAATATCAATATTTAATATCTTTACTTCTAATTCTTTAGCCATATAGTATTTCCTCCTACTATAGAGGCCAACATATTTATATCTTTATCAAATAATATTAAATCTGCATCTTTACCAACTTCTATACTACCTTTTCTATCATCTACACCAATTGCCTTAGCTGGATTTAAACTAGCCATTCTTACCGCTTCATGAATAGTTGTATTTTTCTTATATACCATATTATAAACTGCATCTCTTAAATTAAGAGTTGATCCAGCTAATGCTCCACTTTCAAGTCTTGCTGCACCATTTTCAACAAATACTTTCTGTCCTCCAAGCTCGTACTCTCCATCTTGAAGTCCCGCAGCTCTCATAGCATCTGATACTAATATAACTTTTCCAATTCCCTTAGTTCTTAAGGCTACTTCTACACTTGCATCATGAAGATGAATCCCATCATAGATAATTTCACAATATACTCTATCATCTGTCAAGGATACTCCTATTATACCTGGTTCTCTATGAGAAAAACTCCTCATACCATTATATAAGTGATTAGCTAATGTAATTCCTTCATTTACACCTTTTTTTGCTTCTTCAAAAGTTCCATTACTATGAGCCATAGCTGGAACTACATTTTTAGATTTTAGATATCTTATAACAGGGCTTGCTCCTTCTAATTCTGGTGCCAAAGAAACTACTTTAAGCATTCCTTTTGATAGCATCTCTAATTCTTTTATTTCTTCTAAATTAGGTCCTTTAATATGTTCTGGAGGTTGCGCACCTTTCTTTTCCATTGCAAAAAAAGGTCCTTCTAAATGAATTCCAATTATTTGGGAATTATCCTTCTTGTTCTCATAATCTGCAATATTTTTAATAGCATTTTTCATATCCTCATAAGATGATGTGATTATAGTCCCTAAAAATGATGTAACTCCATTTTTTAAGTGGAATTTTCCAATATTGTCTATAGCTTCTTCTGTTGAATCCATAAAATCATATCCTGAATTTCCATGATTGTGTATGTCAATGAAACCTGGTGCTAAAAAACCATTTTTACCATCAATTATATTATCTAAATTTTCTTCTTTAAAATTTTCTTCTTTTTCAATTTCTTTAATAATATTATCCTTGATTAAAACTCCATATCCATGTACTATTTCATAAGGTGTTACTATATTTACATTTTTAATAAGTATTTCCACTTGACTCTCTCCCTTACCCTATATACATTTTTTATTTCATATATTCTTCTGCTGCTTCTTCATCTAATATTATGGTTACATCTGGATGTAATAATAATAATGAAGCTGGATTGTGAGTAGATACTACTCCATCTTTCAATAATTTTTTAATTGTATTGGCCTTATTCTTACCACTAGCTAAAAGAAGTATTTTTTTAGATTTCATAATACTTCCTAATCCCATAGTTATAGCTTTTTTAGGCACATCATCTATAGAATCAAAAAATCTTGAATTAGCTTTTATTGTAGATTCTGTCAAATCTGTTACATGAGTTCCAAGATATAATTTATCATCTGGTTCATTAAATGCTATATGTCCATTTTCACCAATACCTAATATTTGTACATCTATTCCACCTTGATTTTCTATTTTTTCATCATAGGCTTTACAATATTCTTCTGCATTTTCTGGATTTCCATTTGGAATATTAATTTTGTCATTATCTATATTAATACTCTTAAAAAAATTTTCTTCCATGAAATAATGATAACTATTTACATGATCATGAGGAATTCCTAAATATTCATCTAAATTAAATGTAGTGATTTTAGAAAAATCTAATCCTTCTTCTTTATGTCTTTTAATAAGTTCTTCATATGTTCCTATAGGTGTACTTCCTGTAGCTAGGCCTAGTACTAAATTTGATTTTTCTTTCATTTCACTTTCTATAATATCTGCTACCCTTTTACTTAAATCTGTATAATTTTTTTCAATGAAAATTTTCATATTAAATTCCTCCTTATTTTAAATATATTTAATAGATTTTAAAAGGATTAAAATCTATATAATCGCTAGATACACATAAAAACTCTATATTCTCAATAATATCTTCAACTACATATTTATGTCCTTCTGAATGAAGATGCCCATATATACAAATATCTACATCATATTCTCTCATCAAATTGACAAATTCATTTGGAGACGAATCTAAATTAAAAGGTGGATAATGAAGCATTGATATTATTTTATCTCCTCTATTTTCAATAGAATCTAATGATAGTTTAAGTCTATTAACTTCTCTATTGTACATCTTTTCATCATGTTCTGTAAAGTCTTCACTATCTTTAGCTTTCCACCCTCTAGTGCCAACTACAGTTATATTCTCATATTTATAACTATCGTTTTGAAGAAAAAATATAGTTTCAAGTCCTAGTGAGTTCATTTTTTTCTTACTTTCCCACCAATAATCGTGATTTCCCTTAGTTATAATTTTTTTACCTGGAAGTTCATCAATTTTTTTCAAATCATTATAAGCATCTTCTAACTTTAACGCCCAAGATATATCTCCTGGCATGAGTACTAAGTCTTCAGATTTTATTTTACTCTTCCAATTTTCAAATATTTTCTCTTCATGATCTAACCAATTTTCTCCAAATATGTCCATAGGTTTTTTCTTTGAATAGTCTAAATGTAAATCTCCTATGCCATATATCATTTATTTCACCTCAGTTAATCTTAAAGTTTAACATTAGCCTATAAATAGCTATTCTTACAGTTTTTATAGGTTAATGTAATACTTTAACTTATAAGTTTATATAGTTAAAATCAGTACCATATTTCTCTAATATTTCTTTTTCTCTTCTATGACAAGTAAATAAAATAATCTGCCTTTTTTTACTTTCATAACTTAGAAATCTTAAAATATTTTCGAGTCTATTTATATCATATTGAACAAAACAATCATCTAGTATTAAGGGAGTTTTTTCTTCTTTTAATATATTTGCTATGCCAAATCTTGTAGCAAAATATAATTGATCCATAGTGCCACCACTTAATTTCCCAATATCTACCAATTTATTGTTTTCAGAGTCTACTACAGAAATATTCATTTTATCATTTATTTTAACTTCTCTATATTTTTCTCCAGTAACAATAGATATTGTATCACTTACTTTTTTGTTTAGAGTAGGTGCGAAATTTCTTTGTATATTTTTAGAAATATTTTCAATAGTATTCTTTGCTATTCTAAGAGATTTTAGTTTGTTTTCATAATCTTTTTTGACTTGTTCTTTTTTAAAAATATCATCATCTATTTCTACTAATGGTCTAAAGTTTTTATATAAATTACTAATTCTTTCTTCTATTCTAGTTATATATTTCTGTTTTTCAGATATTTCATTTTCCACACTATTTAAATCATTTATTAGTCTATCCTTATCTAATATTTTACAGTTGTCTTCAAACTCTCCACTTACTTTTATAGATTCATTCTTTAAGTATTCTAAACTATTATTACCCAAAATTTTACTTAGCAATAATTCCTTATTTTCCATATCTTTTAAATAACTATTGTATTTTTCTTTTTTCTCAAGACCATTCTTAAACTCTTCTATACTAGTAGAATAAGTTTTAGAAAAGATTTCTTCTATTTGCTTTGAGATTTTATTTAGTTCCACTTGACAAGTATTTATTTTATCTCTTAAATATTTCTGTTTATTTAATAATTCTTCTTCCTTATCTTTTTTAGTTATAAATTCGAAATATTCTCTTTCAATGTTTTTTACATGCTCAATAGAAAAATCTTCTTTTAATTCTAATATATTACCAAAATACCTTAGTCTATTTTCAAGTTCATATATATCTTCAATTAAAATATTTTCTTCTTGTTTTAATGATTCAAAAAATTTATCTCTATTTCTAATATTTAAACTAGTTTCATAGCTTTTATCAAAGAGCCTTTTTAGCTCTATTTTTGTAGTACAATTATATTTTTTCAAAATAGCATCCATCTCATCTTCCAGTTTATCTGAGATTTCATTTTTTTCTCTTTCTTTTTCTGTAATGTCCGCTATTTGCCTATTTAAACTTTCTACATAAACTTTAATCTCCTTACTAGAACGAAAATTATAAAAAAGAAATAATGAGGATGGCAATATAAATAGGAAAAATAAAATATTTTTAAATCCTAATATAATGGAAACCAATATTAGTGAAGTAAATACTAAAGTAAACTTTTTCTTATTTTTCAGTTCTTTCAATTTTTCTTCTAATCTTGTCCTTAAAAAAATTACATTTGCATATTCATTTTTATAAAATATAGAATTTCTTCTCTCTTCCATATCTTCATATGAATACATATCATCTATTAAATCCTGTATATTATTATAATTTAATTCTTTTTTCTCTATTTCAATATCTCTTACTTTACTTTGCAAATTACTTAATTTTTCTTTCCTATCACAATATTCTTCACAGCTTCTAATAAGATTTTGAAATTCTGATTTTTTTATAATACTATATTTTTGTAGAATATTTAAATCTACTATTAGCTCATTTAAGCCTTTATTTACTCTTTTTAGCTCTTCATTCCATTGAATTATACTATTTTCTAAATTATCCTCTTCTTTTTGCAAGCTAACTAATAAAGTATAATCATTCATATCAAGATTTGAATACTCTCTTAATTTTTTTATTGCTTTAGATAAATTATCTATTTCTCCAATAACTTTCAATGCTTCTTCATATTTTTCCTTCACTTCTAATCTTTCTATATCTTTTACCTTTTCTTTTAAAGAATCTTCTTCACTTTTTAAGTAGGATAATTCTTTTTTCAAATTATTTAATTGTTCCTCTTCTTTTTTTATTTTTTCATTATATTTTAGCCCAGTTTTTCTTTCATTATATAGTTTTTCTAGCTCTTCTACAATTTTTCCATAAGGAGAAGTTTTCCGCTGATCTTCAGTACCTATAGCATTTATTCTTTTTGTTAAATCCTCCACAGCATTTTTAACAGAAATATTGTCATCTAAACTTCCACCAATATTAATTAAACTATCTTTTATTTCTTTTGCTAATGCTTTATCTGTCTTACTCCCTAATTGTTTAATATTTATTGTATTATTGTATACTATATTATTAAAGCCAAAAACCGAACCAGGAGAATATAATCTTAAAACCGGATCATAATCAAATAAATAGGATATATCTTCACCAGTTTTATCATCAAATATTTTTACATTATCAAATTTTTTAGCAAAGTTTCTCTCTATCCTATAAACTTCTCCTTTGTGAATAAACTTTAAAACTCCCCTGTAGTTTGTTTCATTCCAAGGAAAATATTTTTCATAATCTTTAGTATATATCTTTCTTCTTGAATAAGGTTTAAAAAAGCCAAAAAACATTCCTTCAATGAATTTATGTATTGTAGTTTTTCCAGACTCATTATTTCCGTAAATAATATTCATCCCACTACTTAATTTCAAATTTTTTTCTTTGAATTTTCCAAAGGAAATGATATTTAATTGTTTAATAATCATTTTATCACCTTTTCTTTAAAAAGGGTTTCTAGTCCAATATAAAGTGCATTTTTATTGACTTCATCTTCTAAATCCCTTTTACTCATTTCCTCAATAAAAAGTCCAATAATATTGTTTTCATTTTCTGCTCTTAGTTTTTCTAAATCATAGTCAGGTATAGTTTCATCTATAAGTTCTACATAATAAAATTCATTAGATAATATTTCCTGTAGGTCTTCTATATTTAAATTAATATCCCTATCCTTTATTCCTTTTAAAACTATTCTATATAAATTGCTCTCTCTCATAAAAAGATTGTCAGATTCTTTTATTTTATTTAATATATCATTATAAGTCATGATCTCAGTAATATTTATTTCTTTAATTATAAAAGATCTTTTAGAAAATGGAAGAAGGCTCATAGTTACACTTTCCTTTTCAATAGTCCCTTCAATTATTCCATGTATTCCCGTTTCTCCAAAATCTAAAGGCTCTGGGCTTCCACAGTAACAAATCTTATCCGTTATAAATTGTGGTTTATGTATATGCCCTAGTCCTATATAATCAAAACCTTTTGATTCTAACAATTGCTTGTTTATAGGTAAATAAACTGAATTCTTATTTAATACATCTCCATGAATTAATAATATATTTATTTTTTCATTTTGTTCTATTTTTATTTGGGATAACAAGTCTTCATTTTCCTCTTTTTTATCCCAACTGTATCCCCATACAACTGTATTCTCTTTTTTAAATTCTATGGAAGATATGCCTTTTCCGTCAAATATATATACATTTTTAGGCCAATCAATTTTTCTGTATAGACTATTCTCACCTATAGGATCATGATTTCCAGTTGATATTATTATGTTAACATTCTTTGCTTCTTTTAATTTATCCCTAACTCTTTTAATATCTCCTATAGTAAAATATTTTTCCTCATACAAATCTCCAGCAATAAATAAAAAATCTACATTATTCTCTACTGTCCTATCTACTATTTTCTCAAAAGTTTCCCATATCTCTAAACGCCTCTGTTTAGCATGTATTCCATCAAAACTTGTATTCCTAAATTGAGAACCTAAATGCAAGTCACCAGTATGTATACACTTTATCATTTATTATCCTCCAATACGCTATACTTCATTATAATATATAAAAGTATATCACAAAATATTTAAAAGCATGAAAATACCCCTATTTTAATACTAGGGGATTATACTGTTAAAAGCTACTTTTTTATTTTAAAATCATCCACCATCATTCTAGTTCCCTTTAAATATTCTGAAACTGTATTGAAATCTTTTTGAGCTAGACCTACGAATAATATGTCAACCACAGTTAATTGAGCAATTCTAGAGGCTATAGCCCCTACTCTTAAATTTTTTTCTTTCCCTCCAGACCATAGTTTTATATTAGATATACTACTTAATGGATTGTCCCCATATCTTGTAATAGATATAGTCTTTGCTCCTTTTTTATTTGCCATTTCTATTGCTTTAAAAACTTCAAGAGTTTTGCCACTATGGGATATACCTACTGCTACATCATTTTCCTGTATATTTACTGCTGTAGAAAGTTGAGTATGACTATCTAAATAGCAAAAAGCATTTCTATTGATACGCATAAGCTTATATTGAAAATCCATGGCTACCAATCCTGATGCTCCTACTCCATATAGAAGTATATTATTTGCATTATTTAGTACTCTCACAGCCTTTTCAACTTCACTACGATCTAATAATTCTACAGTGTTTTCTATTGATTTAATATTTCCTGCTGAAATTTTTCCAACTATATCATCTATTGTATCATCTACTCTAACATCTTCATAAACTATGCTATGATTTTTATTTAAATCAGATTTTTCTTTAGCTAATTCTATTTTAAAATCTTGAAAACCTTCAAAGCCCATTTTTTGACAAAATCTAACTACACTTGAAGGGCTTGTATTGCATTTTTTTGCTAATTCTTGAATAGATAAATTATAAACTTCTTCATTATTGTCTAATATACAGCCTACAATTTTCTGTTCTGAATTAGTTAGCTGATCTCTTACTTCGTTCATTTTTAAAAACAAACTCATTTTAATCCCCCATTGTATAAAATTTGAATTTTTCTCCTGGTCTCAATAAGTCTATAATAACATCTCCAAATTTTACATCTCCAACTACATTTACCCTTTCATCTACTGGAAGATCTTTTTTCAATATCTGGAGCTCTCCTTCATATCTTTTATATCTTTCATTATCTATTGTAACAGAATATTTACTCCTTGGGAATAGATTATTGTTCGGGATAATCTGTCCCTCCTTTATAAGCCTAGACTCTTGTGAACGTATTGCATATTCTCCTGGATCCATGCGATTTGTATGAACGCTATTTAAGAGTTTTAGCTCTACTTCTGATAAATTCTCATTTAGTTTAATAGGTATAATATTTATATCATTTTCTATAACATTTAAACTTTTTAATTCTTCATCTGAAGCTATAGCATCCCCTATAACTACAAAATCTATTCCAAGTTTAAGCAAATGCTGGGAACTAACTATAGGAGGAAGATCTCTATGCTTCTCTAAAGTTGGAAGCCCTTCATATACTGGCCCTCGCTTTCCATCCTGTGATGGTACAAACGCCATAGTCTTTATACCATATTTCTTAAATATTTTATTTCTTTTTATGAATAACTCTTCAGATATTCCTGTGTCTTTTCTAGGATAAAAATTGTGGCAAGCATTTATCTTTTCTATTTTCCCTCCAAAACCTATAAACTTTTCTATATCTTCTGTAGTAAAAGTCGTAGCATTTACTGTGATTCCAAAATCACATTCATTAGTCATTTTAGCTGCTTCTTCCAATGTAAAACCATAGTCTAATCTTAAATAATCTATTTTATACTTATTCATATCCAATTTTTCAAAGTAATTTTTAGATATATCAATAATAGTTGTAAATCCTAATCTTGATGATTCTTCTAAAAGGATTCTTAAATCATTTAAAAAATTCTCATTGGTCTCCGGTATATGGGCTGAAGTAAATAATGTTTGTATACCAAATTTATGAGCCTTATTTAAATATTCAATAATTTCTTCTATAGAATTGTCCATTCCTGCATAAACAGATATACCAAGCAAATCAATCACTCCTAATTATATTTTTTAGTATACAAGGTACTCTTTCGAGTACCTTGTATGAAATACTATCTACTTATTTCAAAGTCAATTTCTTTTAATAATTATTCTTCAACTGGATCATCAAAACCTAATAACAATGTAGCTATAAATCCGCCTACATAAGCACCTAATATTCCTAATATAAATATGCCTACACCACCTGGTTTAATAAGCATTGCTAGAGGCAGTCCTGATATACCCATACTCATTGCACCTACTTTAGCTGGTGCAACTATAGCCCCTCCTACTGCTCCACCAATACAAGCTCCTATGAAAGGTTTACCTAATGGTAATGTTACACCATATATTAGCGGTTCACCAATACCAAGTATTCCAACTGGCAAAGCACTACTTATTGTCTTTTTCAATCTCTTATTTTTAGTTCTGGCCAATACTGCAAAACTTGCCCCTACTTGCCCTGCTCCAGCCATGGCTAATATAGGAAGTAAAGTAGTTACTCCTGTTGTGTCTATTAAGTCTGCATGAATTGGAGTCAATCCTTGATGCAACCCAGTCATTACTAAGGGTAAGAATGTACCACCAAGTATTGCACCTGTAAATGCTCCACCTTTTTCAATAGCACCTGATACTCCTACACCTATCCCATCAGAAATTGCTCCACCTATTGGTTGTAAAACTAATACTGCAGCAAATCCAGAAATCAATATTGTCAATAAAGGTGTAAGAATTAGTTCTACTACACTTGGAAGAACTTTTCTTAAATTCTTTTCAACTATTGATGCAAACCAAACTACTAATATTACTGAAATAATTCCTCCACGTCCTGGTACTAACTGTCTACCAAATAACTCTACTCCTTCTAACACTGGTGAAATTGTAATACCACCCATTAATCCACCTATTGCAGTTGAAGCTCCAAATACTTTTGCTGCATTCATACCTACCATTATTGCTAAATAGCCAAATACCGCCCCTGAGAAAGCTCCCAATAATCCAATAACATTTGGGCTTGCGATTTCCTTTACACTTAAAATATTATTAATACCCATTATAAGTCCTGAACCTATAAATGCTGGAATTAATGGAATAAATATTTGCGCTATTTTATTTAAAAATCCACTTCCTGGTGCTTTATACTGCTCCTTAACTCGTTTTTTCATTTCATCTGCCTGACCAAATTCTGGATTGTCTGTTACTATAATTGATGTAGCTTCTTTTACATAATCTGATACTTTTGAAGCTGTACCAGGCCCAACTATTATTTGAACTTCTTGCCCTGATTGCAACACACCCATTACTCCATCTGCATTTTCTAATTCTTCCTTTTTAAGCAATGAACTATCTTTTAGTCTAATCCTCAATCTAGTCATACAATTTTCAAAACTGATAATGTTTTCCTCTCCTCCAATATACTTAAGGATTTCATTACCTAAATTTGAAATCTTTGTACTCATTTCTACTCCCCCTTTTAATCTTTTATTTTGAGGCTTTACTAAGAAATCCCCTCTTTAATAGACTTACTCAAATATCCTTTATTTTTTATTAATACTTTCTTTGCCTCATCTAAATCTAATTTTGTTTCTATTGCCATTATTGCTAACTTCACATCATAATCAGTATCTTCTAAAACTTTTGTTGCCTCTTCTTTTGAAACCCCTGTTGCTTCAATAACTAATCTTTTTGTTCTTTCAATTAATTTAGCATTTTGTGCCCTTACATCCACCATTAAATTGCCATAAACCTTACCTAATTTTACCATTATTCCTGTAGATATCATATTGAGCACCATTTTCTGTGCAGTACCTGCTTTTAATCTCGTAGAACCTGATATTACTTCTGGACCTACAACTGGATTTATTGGTACTTGTGCTACCTTTAATAAATCTGAAGCTGGATTACATGTAATACCTACAGTAAAGCCGCCTATTTCATTAGCATATTCTAACCCACCAATTGTATAGGGGGTTTTCCCGCTTGCTGCTAAACCCACTAATGTATCTTTTGAAGTAAATTCTATTTTTTTCAAATCTTTTACTGCCAATTCTTTACTATCTTCTGCACCTTCTATAGCTTGAAATATAGCCTTATGTCCTCCTGCTATTATTCCCTGTACAAGTGTAGGTTCTACACCAAAAGTAGGTGGACATTCTGAAGCATCTAATATGCCTATTCTCCCACTAGTTCCTGCTCCAATATAAATAAGTCTTCCACCTTCATAAACTTTTTTAGATATTATATCAATTGCTTCTGCAATACTTGGAAGTTCTTTTTCTACAGCCAATGCCACTTTTTTATCTTCTTCATTCATCATTCTTAGCATTTCTAAGGTAGACACCTTATCTATATTTTTAGTATCTTCATTTATACTTTCTGTTACTAGTTCATTTAGATCCATATTTGGTATCACCTTTCTTTCACATAGTGATTAATAATTTTCTATATATAAATGATAACATATTCGGAATATTTTTTCAATATTCTTTACACTATATGAAAAATCATTTCAATATTAGGTTTAAAAATAACCTACAATTAATAGTAGGTTATTTAATTTTACTATTCTTTTTTCACTTTTATGTTCATTATTTTATCTTTCCCTTTTTCCACATTTCCTTTCATCTTTTCTATGGAATCTATTCTTCTTCTATTAGTTATAATTATAGGAGTAACAACAGATTTATTTTTAGATTTTAATAAATCTATATCTGCTTCTAATATAGTATCACCTTTGTTTACCTTATCATTTAACTCCACATATTTTTTAAAACCTTCTCCTTTAAGCTTTATAGTATCTATACCAATATGTATTAAAAGCTCTATTCCATCTTCTGACCTTATAACTAAACAATGGTTAGCATTATACATACTGATTATTTCACCATCAAAAGGAGCTATAATCTTTCCATCTGTCAACTCTACTGCTATACCGTCTCCAGTTCTTTTTTTAGCAAAAGTTTCATCTTCTACTTCCTCAATTGGTATTATTCTACCAGTTGCTGGGGATATAATTTCTATTATTTTATTTTTTTTGAAAAAACCTAACATGACATCACCCTTATAAAATTTTATAAATATTTTTGTTTTCGTTATAATTTTATCATATTTTCTATTTAATGGCTAGATATCTAAAGTCAAGTAAAAAATTTTCTTGATATTTTATATTAATACTTTCTTATTATAATATTTATGAAAATTATACCATTAATATGTAAATCTTATAATATTAGTTTTCTCTATAATTTTACAAATTAATTATCCATTCTTCAATTTCACTGTTAAAACCTGAAGGTTTACCTTTCTTTCTACATATATTTATATAGGTTTTTATAGGTTTTTTATAGTTAAAATTTAACGTCCACTCATCTAAAATAGGGAGGCCTTTATCTTTATAAATAGTTTTTGATATTATATATCCTAATACATAAGGATTTATTCTACATATTAATCTATAATCTGGCTTTTCATCCTTTATTGATTGAAGTGCTCTATTTAAAATTTCAAAATAATCCTTACTTAGAAGCATATCCCTATTTGTCAAAGTTCCTATAGGATCATCAATGTGAAAACTACTTCCATGCTGTACAAGACAAGCTATACCTTCCTCCAATATTCTTCCTAAACTATCATACATAACCTTTTCAGGATGAAAATTTATTTTAAAAAATAAAACAGCTTTTTTCTTAATAGAAATATGCCTTGCATGATAAAACTCATGAGCTAAAACTTTTTCAAATTCTTTTAAGTTTCCAATATATCTACCTATATTTATATATACATCTCTAGTAAAGGTAGCAAACCCTCCATCTAAACCTCCTATATATATAACTATATTAGGATTTATCTCCATTTTATCTGGTAAATACTTATATACATGTGTAGATACTCTTTTAATAATTTCCTTTTCATTTTCTTTAACATATTTAACATCTTTTTCTAATTGAATAATATTTCTCCTTAATACATAAAATCCATAATTATCTTCATAGCCTTCATTTAAAAAGACCCTTTTTAGTTCCTTTTTTACTGTTTCTTTATTCGTCTGTCTTTTTAGCCTTTTTTCATGCCTCAGAAAAATCTTCATTTGAGGTGAAGAAATATATTGTTTGAATTTTTTTTCATTAAAATTAGATTCTTTTAAGAAATCTATAACAATATCCATACCATCAGTAATTATATTCAAAATATACCTCCTTCCTATAAATATATACTAAATATAGAAAGAAGGTATGCTAAAGACTTTTATAATATTTAATCTCTATAATTAAATATTATTGATCCACTCTTTAAGACTATCCATTTGTCTTATAGTTTCTTTATAGCCTTGTTCATATAAATCATTTAACTTAGAAGTATTCCTTTCCAATCTATCTACTTTTATTTCTTTAATAGGCCTAAATATGAAAACCTTGTTTTCACTTTCCAATCTATCTATTTTATCTAATACTTTATTATATCTAATATGCCTAGTATTAATGGCTTGAAAAAGTTGAGGATACTTTTTTAATCTTCTTTTAGTTATTAATCCTAATTTCTGAGCATTCTTTCTGTATCCTTTATTTCTTGTGAGTATAACTACATTATACTCATTTTTATCTTCAATAGATTTTTCTATAGGTATAGAATCTGTTATTCCACCATCATAATATAACTCACCATTGATTTCTACTGGCTGTGATATAATAGGTAAACTACTTGATGCTCTAAGTATAACTTCTCCATAATATTTTGCATCAAAATCATTTTTTTCAAAGTAAACTGGTTTGCCAGTTTTACAATGAGTTACACAAGTTTTAAATACTACCTCTGACTTTTCAAAAGTTTCATAATCAAAGGGAACTATTTTATTTGGAAGCTTGTCATATAAAAAGTCCATATTGAAATAACTTTTCTCTTTAATCCAATGTTTAAACCCTGAATACTCTTTATCCTTTACATGATCAATAAAAACTTTTTTATTTCTTTCCCTCTGTTCAGACACGTAATTTGCCCCATTACTTGCTCCTGCTGAAACCCCTATTACATAAGGAAATTTTATAGATTCATCCATGAAAGCGGCCAATACTCCCGATGTATAAGCTCCTCTCATTCCTCCACCTTCTAATATAAGACCTATATTTTTATCCATCATATATATCACCTTTCTGTCCTCTATCCTTCTTCTTTATTTTCTCAAATCTATCTATTAAAATCAATGCCTTAGTCAAATAAATAAAAATTGCTAGTGATTTTCCACTAGCAATTTTTATTATTTAGAATATTTATCTGCTATAGAAGAAGCAGCATAAGAATTAGGCTTAGTTTCACAATTGAACCCACAAGCTTTTATCCAACCTACTATCTCTGGAATTATCTTAGATGTTTTACCATTTTCACCTGCATCTACATGTATACTTATACCAAAGTCTATTTTTTCTTGTTCCAATGCCTTTGATAAAGCTATAGCTATTTCTAAACTCATACTTGTTTCAAAGAATAATTTTTGAGTAATATTAGTTATTTTCTTTACCTTTTTTACATCATAAAAAAATATTCCCCCATTTCCTACTCTATGAATAGCTACCACTACTACTGTTTTTGTATAGCCAAAATTTTGGCTATCAGTTCCAACAGAAATATTATACATACTATCTGGTGATTTAGATATAAAATTTTTAATGATTTGAATCATTTTACTATAAGAAACTTCCCCATATGTTGGACTATGCATTTTCTCCCCTACTTTCCAGAGTTAAAATTCCTTTTCTATCTATTAATAATTATTTGAATTTTTTTAATCTTATTTATGTCTTTATTATATACTTATTATATATTCTATACAAATTTTTAAAACTTATATATTAAAAGTCCTCATGTTAAATAAAAAAACTGCTATTAATTTAATAACAGTTTTTATTAATAAACCATATGAAAATTTATTGAATTCTTTTTTCTTCTTCATTTTCTAAATTTCTCTTATTTATTTCCTTAGCATCATCTTTTTTTTGACTTCTATTTTTGTTAATATAGATATTTAAAACTTTTATACCTTTGTACATTAAAAAAATGAGTAATATTTCCTTTGCAAATTGAATGATAAATACAATAATACTTAGAAATCCAAATGTTCCCATTCCAATTTGATTCATTTAAAATCCTCCTTTCTAATTTTTATTTGAAAATTCTCTTACTCTATCAACTTCTCTTGCTACATCTTCTACCTCATATTCTAAAGCAATAATAGGAGATATTTCATATTCTTTCAATAGTTTATTGAAATATTTTAAATTAAAATTTGTTGGCATATTATGTTCATCATAAACTTCATTATTCCAATGTAGGTGGATATATTCTATTCTATCACCTAATATATCAAACCAATCTTTAATTTGAGTTTCTTTACTAAGATTAGCATGACCTATATCTAAGCAAATTTTAATATTTGGATGATCTATTTCATCTATTAGATTTGCTAATTCTTTTGGATCATCCTCAAAAACATTTTCTATTAAAATTTTAATATCATAATTATTTATAACTTTTCTCCAAAATATACCAGCTCTTTTATCTTTAATTATTTTTATTTCAGGATCTTTAAGCCAAGGATTTATTTGACTATGAAAAACTATATATTTTGCTTCTAATTTTTTTGCTATATTTAATGAATGTATATATCTATCCCAAGTAATTTCTCTAATTTTATTATCTGGACTTGATGGGTTCAAATCTAAGAAACTGCCATGTAAAGATATAACACCTTTAAAATTTTTAGTCAAGTCTTTATATTCCATTAATCTATTTTCCCAACCATTATCTAGTAAATTAGGACTAGCAAAGTCTTGTATTTCAATTCCTATACCTAAATCTTCGAAAAGTTTCTTAGAAAAATCTTTAGGATTGTTAATGCATTTAACAATTTTATAATTCATACAATTCTCCCCTTTCTTATTAATATATACACATTTTATAACTTAACTCACTTTTTAAATAATTCTTCATAATATAGTTAAAAAGGAGGTTTTTTATATGTACTATAATAATATTAACCACGTACCTAATGCTGCTATAGCTGAAATAAAGGGTGGTCCATTGGCTCCCTATATACATGGTGCAGTAACATTTTCTGATGTGCCAGGTGGAACAGAAGTATTTGTGGAAGTTTGGGGACTTCCACCCTATAAACCAGCTGAAAATAGCCAATCTCCTATAGGACCTCATGGATTCCATATACATGAATTTGGATTTTGTAATGTAGAAGATCCTGAGAACCCATTTGAATCTGCTGGAGAACATTGGAATCCAACAAATCAACCTCACGGAAACCATGCTGGAGATTTTCCTGTTCTTTTTTCCAACGATGGCTATGCAAGAATGAGCTTTTTTACGAATAAATTTAAACCTGATGATGTCATAGGAAAATCTATTATAATTCATGAAAATCCTGATGATTACAGAACCCAGCCAGCTGGAAACTCTGGAAAACGACTTGCCTGTGGAGTAATATATAGACTTTAATGATATGATAAAAATAAAGATAATCAGATCCACATAAATGCCCCTACCACTAGGTGATTAAGTTGCTATAATCACCCTGTAAACCCCCACAGGGTGATTATCTTTTATCTCGAATTATTCATATCATAACTTAAACTCTATATTATTCTCTTCACAACATTCTTATATTACTAAACACAATTTGTCATAATCTTCATATATACTGACTAAATTTATTATTTATTTTCTGACCTTCTACAGCTATTTCTTACTTTTCTTAATCTCTACTGTTCCTTTAGGACATAGTTCATAGCAGGAAAAACATCTAATACATTGTTTTAGATCTACATCTGGATATCCACTTGATATATCTATAGATTTAGATGGACAATTGTTAGCACATGTTTTACAAGAAATACAAATATCATGATTGAATATAGGTCTTGGTACTAAATTATTTAAAATCCATTTTTCAAGAAATTTAGGAGTTTTTCCTCTAATAGAATATACACTAGATACAGTTGAAGATTTGAAAGGTTTTACAACTATATCCTTAAGTTCTTCTCCTAATATTTCTATACTATCAATGTCTCCATTAAATATTTCTCTTTCCTTTGCTGTATTTATAGTAGGTATGGATGATGGCTCTATGCCCATTATATATGATGCTACCATATCTAAAGCATAGATATTTTGTGAAGCCATAATAAGCCCTACAGATCTTTTATCACCTAAGAATGGTCCATCTCCTTCCATTCCTTCAATAGCATCTATTATAGAAAAAATGGGTTTTATATATTCAGATACATCTACCAATGCATTTGAAAAATCATCGATACTATTCATTCTTAAACGGTAATCAGCTTTAGTTAATCCTGGTATTATTCCAAATAAATTTTTTACACCTCCAGTATAAATCATCATAGTATGAGTTTTTAGTTTAGCAACAGATATAATAAGATCCACTTCATTGAAACTTTTAACAATTTTCATGCTTTTTAAAAATTTCCCATTATTATTTTTCACTTCTACATAGGAAGTGTCAAAATTAAGTTGACAACCAGTCCTTTTTTGTACTTCAAACATGCCTGTAGCTTTATATGTAGTTCTAAGAGTTTTTTCATCAAAAGGCCCTTCTGGACTGTCTCCTATAATCACCTCGCAACCTAAATTTTGTAAATATCTAACTACTCCTTCTACTATATAAGGATGAGTTGTCACCGCCTCATCTAGAAAATTCTTTTTTGCCAAGTCTGGTTTTACTAATACTTTGCTTCCTCTTTTTATTTGTTTATTTAAATCTTCAATATTACCTAGACATTGAAAAACCTTTTTTTCTACTTTTTTATAACTATAATTACCACATTTTACAATGCTCACTTTTTCCAACAAAACCAATCCTTTCACAATAAAACTAAAAATATATATATTATGATTATAATACATTAAATAATATATAGTGTAAATAAAATATCTTTTTTCTATTTTTGTCCATATTTCAAACTTAGTATAGGATTAATTACTATAATCTCTTAATCTAAATCTAAAATAAATAAGCATTATAATACATACACTTGTTATTATTAGGCCTGATTCAGGTATAATAGAATAACCTGTCCATATGTTTTCCTTTATTTCCAAAGCAATTAATCCTTTTACATTATATTTATAATTATTAAATAAAATACTTTGTATTAAATTCCAGGATAAATGATATCCTAAAGGTAACATTATAGATTTTGTCTTAATAACAACTGTAGACAATATTATCCCAATTAAAGCTGCATTTATAATTCCTATAAAGATAGTTTTACTTGTTGAATAAGCTTGAATATGAAATAGTCCAAAAAATACTGAAGAAATGATTGCAGCAATATTCGTTGGAAAAACGTTAGATAATTTTTCAAGAACATAACCTCTAAAAAATGATTCTTCTAAAAGTGAAACACTTAAATAAGCAAATAATCCTGATAATATAATAACTAATGTTTCCTTTATACCTCCATAAAATACATGAACTTTACCCTGTTTAGTTATAACCGTTATAATGCAATATATGATAAAAAACAAGAATCCACTAAAAAATCCTTTCCAAAAAAACTTTCTACCCTTTTTGTCAAAGTGAAACAAAAAGCTTTTAATTCCCTCCTTATGAACTATTTTTCTAAAAAATATTATTGAAAAAAATAAAACTAAGTTAATAACCCCTGTATAAATTTTATCTAAAACCATATTTTTCTCCTTCCTATAACAATTTATTTATTCTTTTATTTTATCATAAAGATATATAGATATTTCATCCTATATTTTTTACATAATATTGATATATTTTTAACAATAGTCTGAAAATATTCATATGTTAGAATTTTAAAACAATTTGTGGTATAATAAAAAATAGCATTGAAAAAGGCTTTAATTAAGGAGGATGTGTTGATGAAGAAACTTAGCTCTAAAGAAATACTAGTTATTGGATTCGCATTATTTGCAATGTTCTTTGGTGCGGGAAATTTAATTTTTCCACCATCTATTGGCTTAGGAGCAGGAGAAAAATGGAAAGCTGCCTTACTAGGCTTTTCTCTAACTGGCATAGGCCTTCCAATACTTGGAGTACTGTCTGTAACTATATCAGGTGGGTCTATTGACAGCTTGTTAAATAAAGTTGGTCCTAAATTTTCTATAGTTTTCGGTATATTAATAGTAATACTAATTGGACCATTACTAGCTACACCCAGAACTGGAGCTACTGCTTATGAACTAGGAATAAAACCATTATTTCCTTCAATAACTCCATTTATAAGTTCTATTATATTTTTTGGACTTACTCTATTTCTAACAATAAAACCTTCTAGTATTGTAGATGTCATTGGAAAATTTTTAACACCTATACTTTTAATTATGATATCAACTATTATTTTCAAAGGAATTTCTAACCCTATAGGAGTACCTATTAACACCAAAATGTCCCAACCCTTTTCTATAGGCTTTGGAGAAGGATATCAAACTATGGATTTACTTGCTGCAATAGTCTTCGGCAGCATAATAGTTGATGATATTAAAAATAGGGGTATAACTGCAAAAAAAGAACAATTTAAAGTAGTTGCAAAAACAGGATTTATTGCTGCCATTGGTTTAGGAATTGTTTATGGAGGACTTTTATACTTAGGAGCTACAGGTAGTTCTGTTTTCCCACAAGGCATAGAAAAAGTATCTCTAACAACTAATATAACAAATACAGTATTGGGCAGTTTAGGAGAAATAGTATTAGGTATATGTGTTTATTCTGCTTGTCTTACTACATCTATTGGTCTTACTGCTACTATGGGACATTTCTTTAACAAAGTAAGTAAAGGAAAATTGAAATATAAAACTATTGTCATTATATCGACTATAATAAGCATAATAATTTCCAATACAGGTGTTGAAAGTATAATTACATTTGCAGATCCTATATTAAAAATAGTATATCCAATTGCAATTGTATTAGTAATTATAAATGTATTTGATAATTTAATTGAAAATAAAAGGATTTATCTAGGTGCAACCATTGGAACATTCTGTGTAAGTCTAGTAGATGGACTATCTGCTATGGGCATTAATACTTCTTTTATAGGAAAAATTGTGCAAACACTTCCATTTGCTGATAGTGGTTTTGGTTGGATGTTCCCTGCAGTTTTAGGAATTATACTAGCCCATTTAATTACAAAAATTAAAGAAAATGTTTTTGCATAAGGAATGGTTTTTAGGAGGAATATATATTGGGGTTAAGTTCAATAACGCCTAGTTTAAATTTTATTACTGAAATACTAAAGTGGTATATATATAAATATGGTCTTCTTAGCTATACTATCATCATTGTAGGAAGTATATATTTTCTGTGTATAAAATCTCTACTAATCAATATAAGAAATAATCAATATGATAGAGTTCTTATGTTGATAATACTTATGTTAATAATATTGGGTGGTCTTATAGGCTTTGGAATTGAAAATTCTTAGAGATAATTATAAATGTGATATTCTATTAAATAGAATATCACATTTATAATTATCTAATCTTTCTTTAGTTTGTAATATAGAACTCCATTTTTATTAGTTCTTTCTGCATCTCCAATAGAGTAAAGATGTTCTAAATGGGACATAGCTTCTCCTGAAGCAAACCATTTTTGTGGATTTGGAAACTCACTCCATTCATTAATTTTTAAATCCCAGTGCATTTTAGCTGCTGTATCTCTTACAGTCATTTTATCATATTTTATTATTTCTCTAATTTCATCAAGACGTTCTTTATGATGTTTAAATAATTCATCAACTCTTCTCTTATGATCTCTAATAATATTCCTATGGGCTGTAAAAAGATAATCTATATCATAGTCATATAATTTCTTTAAACTTTCAAAGTATGTGGATAATATATCTTGTTCAAATCCCTAAAATGCAATATTTGGTGTTATCCTATCTAATACATAGTCTCCACAAAAAAATATTTTCTTATCTCTTTCATATAGTCCAATATGACCAGGAGTATGTCCAGGTATATCAACTACTTCAAAAGAATAATCTCCTATTTCTATTTTATTCCCTTCTTCAAGAGGAATAAAATCAATAGATTCTTTAGGGGTATTTATATCCTGGGTGATCATTAAAAGATACGTTTTCCTTTTCTAAATCAATACCTTCCATGAAAACTTCTTTACATTCTTTTCTATTAAATCCTTTTCTAGCATTTTACACCCTTGTCTAGTAGTTTTATTTTAGTTCTTATTTATTTTATAAGTTTTGATAATACTTTAAACTCTGGTGTTCCAGCCTTCCCCAATAAATCAAATATAATTGTTTCTGTATTAGTTATCACAGCCCCCATGGACTTTATTAAATCTAAACCATTTAAATGATTTTGTTTAGTTCTTGAACAAACTCCGTCACTTGCTATAAATACTTCATAGCCATTATTGATTAAATCCCTTGCTGTTTGAAATACACATACATGTGTTTCCATTCCTGTAATTATAACTTTCTTCCTACCTGTTTCTTCTATAGCATTTTTAATTTCATCTATATAAACTGAAAAATTCATTTTTTCAAACTTCTTCCCACTTTTAAGTTTAGACTCTAATTGTGGAACTGTACTTCCTAACCCTTTTGGATATTGTTCTGTAACTATCACTGGCATATTCAATTCTTCTGCAGTAGATATTAAAATATCAGTCTTATCTATTACCTGTTCTCCATATTTCATAGCATTAACCAATCTTTCTTGAATATCAATAATAAGTAAAAAAGTTTCTTCACTATTTAATTTAAACTTATCCAAAGTATCACACTCCTATCTGAATTTAAATACTTAATACATTTTTTCTACCCAAACAGTACTAATTTAAACTCTATCTTAAACTGAATATTCCATTCCAATATTCTTCTATATCTAGTATAATATATATAATGAAAAATAATAGATTGGTGATATTATGATTAAAGTAGATATAATTCAATTAATATTTCTGTTTTCTGTATTTTTTACTTTATTTTTATGTATTTCTAAAACTGTTTTAAAAGGCTTTAATAGGCCTATATATAGAAATTATTCTGCTGATAAAGTATTAAATAGATATACAAGGATAAATAATCTTACTGTTGATAATTATAACATATATAATAAATTCTTAATATGGCTATTTGTGTCTGAATCTTAAGTCATAGTATTTATAGCTCTAAACTAATTAATTAAATGGGAGGTTTAAAATACTATGACAAATCTTTTTAACCAGTTATTTAATATGATATTTAATTTTACTAATGACTATGGTATTGCTATAATAGTTTTTACTATTTTAGTTAAACTAGCACTATTGCCTTTCAGCATTAAACAAAAAAAATCTATGAAAATACAACAAAAATTATCTAAAGAGATGAGTGAACTAAAAGCCAAATATAAAGATGATGAAGAAACACTTAATAAGGAAATGGTAGCTTTATATAAGAAAAATCCTGGTAGTGGAATAGGCTTTTTACTATTATTTGCACAAATGCCTATATTCATAGCAATGTATAGAGCTTTTTCTACTAATATAGTAAATGCTCCAACAGTTATATTACCTTGGATAGATAATTTATCTCATCCAGACCCTTATTTTTTAATTCCCATAATATATATAGTAAGTCAAGCACTACCTAGCTTATTAGTTACTATGGGAGCAATAAAAAATTCTACAATACCAAAACTATCAGCATCAATGCTAATTCCTAGTATTATAATTGCTCTATTGTTTTTGACTAAATCACCTGCCGCTTTAGGTTTATACTTTATAATATCAAATATAATATCAAATGTTGAACAATTAATACCTATTTCAAATTAATAAAAGCCCCTTAAGGGGCTTTTATGGTATAATCTTTATTGGTGATTAAAATGTGCTATGTATATATTCTTAAATGTTCCGATGATACTTTATATACTGGTTGGACTAATAATCTAAATAAAAGAGTAGAAACCCATTCAAAAGGAAAAGGAGCTAAATATACTAGAGCTAGGCTTCCTATAAAACTTGTATATTATGAGGAATATACTGACAAAATTTCTGCCCAAAAAAGAGAATATGAAATAAAACAGTTAACTAGAAAAGAAAAGCTTGATTTAATAAATGGTTTATCTTAATTATATCTTTACTTCTATTAAAAGGTACTGAAATACTATAATTAAAGCATTTTTAAATCAAAATATGTTTTAATTTCTTTAAATCTGTAATGACTTTTATCTCCTGTTATTGTAAACTGTAAATTTAACCTCTCATATTTAAACAGTATAAGTTTAAAAAAATCAAATGAAATCTCATCCATCCATTGAATATTCTTTATAAAAATTGATAGAGAATTTTCTTTTGTAATATTATATAATAATTCTAAAACAGCAGAAAAAATTTTATTTTTTTCTGTCATAACTGTTAAATTATCCTGCAAATCTATTCCTTCCGTAATTCTACCTACAGAGCTTTCAATTCTATATACATCTTTCCAATAGTATTTTGGAAATCCTTCTAAAACCTGAATATTATAATTATCTATTATTTCTTTTACTAGATTGGAAATCCAATAGTATTGAATATTTTTAATAGGATAACAATCTATAGCGAGGATTTTAGTATCCTTATCAGTAAAGTTCTCATTATAAATAATCCATTTATTTTCATCTTCTAACAGTTCTTTATCTTCTGTCTTTTTACATTCTAATGCTGGTCCACTATGATTTCTAATGCTTTTATACACTTCTTTTATCTCATCCATCGGACTTATATTTAACTCTTCTCTAAGTATTCTACAACATCTTTCATATTGATATAATGCAGTACTTCGATCTCCCATTTCTAAATATATTTCAATTAACTTTACATATATTTCTTCTTGTAATGGATTTATAGTTAGCATCTCTTCTAAATTATCAATACTTTTAAGAAATTTTCCTTTCTCTTTGTATATCTCAGATAGCTTATAAAGGGTATCAAAATAAGTTCTTTGAAATCTCTCTCTCTCAAAAAAAATCCAATCATTAAACTCTGGACAATCTTTTATATAAAATCCTTCAAGAAATTCTCCTTTATAAATATTTTTAGCTTTTTCTAAACTCTCTATATATTCTTTAATATCATGCTTTGATGATTTTTTTAAAATAGATTCCATATGGAAAACATCAATATATATATTATTATGTAAATTAAATTTACAAGTATCCTTCTGGCTATCTATAATCTTAAGTTTCTTTTTATTATCACCTAATATCTTTCTTAAAGACCAGAGGTTATATCTAAGATTATACCTGGCAGCTTCCATACTACTGGTTCCCCAAAATAGTGAAGATAGTTTGTCCCTACTAAAAGTTCTTTCTTCATTTACAGCAAGATAAGATAAAAGACCTGCACTTTTATAACTTATATTATCAGTTATTGCTTTTCCATCTAGTATAATTTTTAAATTTCCAAGCATATACATTTCTAATTTTTTCATTTTATAACACACCTTTACTCAATAAAAAGTATATTACCTTCCTTTATTGTTCCTTCCACCTTTATATCTTTAATGTCAGTTTTTTCAATGTTCAAAGGATTTTTATCCAAAATAACAAAATCTCCATATTTCCCTATCTCTATACTACCTTTTATATTTTCTTCAAAAACTGATTTAGCTCCATTTATAGTGAACATTTTAATCGCTTCTAAAACACTAACTGAGCTTTCAGCAGTAGGATGATTAACTGCAGTGTGTATACCTAATATTGGACTTATAGGAGTTACATCACTATCTGAACCTCCTGCAATTATTAAACCTTTGTCAACAATTTTTCTTAAAGGATTAGTTGTCTTACTTCTTTTTGGTCCTAATCTTAAATCATACATTCCTCCAACGCCTCCCCAAAAATACTCATAAGCTGGTTGCATTGAAAGTATAAGATTTAATTTTTTTGCCCTGTTAATCTGTTTCTCTGTTGCTAATTCAAAATGTTCAATTCGATATCTATGGTCTTTTTTAGGGTATAAATATAACGCATATTCATAAGCATTTAAAATTTGATCAATAGCTTTATCTCCAATGGCATGAATAGCTATTTGCATATTGTTTTTATGAGCTTCTAAAACAAATTTATTTAACTCATCCTGACTAAAATAAAGAATTCCACTAGTAGAACTATCGTCATAATAAGATTCAGACAAAGCTGCTGTTCTTGAATTAAATGATCCATCTAAAAAAATACAACCTCCTATCCTATTTAATCCTTCATTCAGTACTTTTTTTACATCTACTGTTTGATAAAATAATATTATATCAATTGGAAAAAAATCTTTATTTCTAGAGATAAATTTTGCATCCTTATCATGAAATGTAAATCCTCCTTCCATTGCATTGATGGAAGTTACTCCATTTTCTATAGCTAGATTTAAAGCTTTAGAAACCCCTTCTTTTCTCACATTATCATCAATCATATTAAATATATTATTTCTTACCATTGAACTAGCTTTGCTTATAAATCTACCATCTGGAAGGTTTCTTTCATCTCTCATTACCCCTTCTAAATTAAAAGGTAACTTTAACATATGTAAAGCTAAAGAATTTACAACACTAGTATGGTATTCAATTGTATTCACCCAAACTGGATTATTTTGACTACAGTTATCTAGTTCATACCTGGTAGGTAGCCTTTTTTCCGCAACTTTAGATTCGTCATAGCCAATTACCCTTATTAGTTCCCCATTTACAGTTTTTTTAGATTTACTACATATTAGCTCTAATAATTCAGGTATACACTTTATTTTACTTGCATCTAACGACAAAAGATTAAATCCCGTTTGAACCAAATGAACATGACTATCATAAAATCCTGGTAATAGAGTTTTTCCATATAAATCTATAACTTCATTTGAAATTTCTATATATCTCTTAAATCCATCACCATTTCCTAAATCAAAAATTCTACCATTCTTAATTACGACCCATTCTTTAACTGTATTTTTCTCATCCATGGTCAATATGGTACCGTTATATAAAAGCAGATCCATTTCCTTCATCAATATCTCCCTTTCTTAAGTACTAAACTCTAAAAACTTATCAAATTATTATTACATATTTTATTTTATCATCGTTTAGGAAAAAATAAAGATCAATAATATTCAAAATAATATATTTTAGCCCTTTGTATTGCAATACAAAGGGTTAAAATATATTGAAGTTATAAATCTTTAACTAGAGTTTTAACCAGAAAATCATATATTATTTGTGAAGTTTCAACTACTGTGTCTAGTAATACATATTCATCAGCTGTGTGATAATTGGCACCAGAAGGTCCAAATACAAAAGTAGGTACATTAACCCTAGAACCTAAGTAATTAAAATCGCCTATACTTGAAAAGTAACTAATTGTAGCTTCAGTATTAGTAATCTCTTTTATACTTTGTTGAATAATTTTTGTATATGGATTGTCTTTGTCTACAATATACGGCTGAAATCCACCATTATCTTCATGAGGTGACTGTCTAAACTTTATATTAGTTTTACTCCTTATATTTGCTCTTTTTATTGCTTTATTGATTTCATTTATAATATATTCTTTATTTTCATGTCTTACTATATGCCTAAAAATAGTAAATTCTGCCTTATCTGCAACACTACAAGCAGCTCCTCCTCCAGATATTCCTATTACACAGTTAGATCCTTTACCAAGCTTTTCATCCTCTTTCAATTCAACTTTTTCTAGTTCCAAAAGTACTTTAGCCGCATCATTTATTGCACTTATACCTTCTTCTGGATTTGCTGCATGAGCAGATTTCCCAATAAATTCAACTGTATAACTCCAGCCTCCTCTAGCCCCTAAACATAAGCATGGAAAATCAATACCTGTAAATCCACTACTTGGTTCTGTAACAATTGCTACGTCTACATCATCTGTAATTCCATCTAATATAAGTGAATCTGTTCCTAAACCATAAGGTCCTTCTTCATCAGATACTAATGTATATAACACTTCACCATTAAATTCACCTACTGTATTTACAAAAGCTTCTAAAGCTAACATTATAGCAACTACCCCAGATTTCATATCAAGAGCTCCCAATCCATATAGCCTATCTCCTTCAATTGTTGCTTTTAAAGGTTCTCTTGTCCAACCTTCACATATTTTCACTGTATCTAAATGTCCATTTAATAAAACTACTGGACCTTTTTTTTGACCTTTAATTCTTCCTATCACATTGATACCCTTATAATTAAGAATTTTATCTTCAGTATAATTGTGATATTTTACAGCTATATCTTTTTCTTTAAGCCAACTATAGACATAGTTCATAGCTTCCTGTTCTTGAAGATAAGGACTATATATCCCTATAAGTTTAGTTAAAAGTTTTTCTACCTTAAAACGATTAATGTATTTATTTATATTATAAATAGTTGATACATCCATAATTAAATATGTCACCTCCATCATTGATTAATCTAAAGCATTGTAAGTTTGAGACGATTCTATATCTCCTTCTCTAAATATAAATTTATCTGTTATTCCATATATAATAGCTATTATTGGTGTTATATAAGCGAGAAATACATAAGGCATATATTCTACTGTAGGTACGCCTAATGCTCCAGTAAAAAACACTCCACATAGTCCCCAGGGAACTAATGGTGATGTAACAGTTGCAGAGTCTTCTGAAGTTCTAGAATTTACCTGAGGAAGTATATTTAAATTTTTATAAGCAGGTAATAACATGCGGCTTGGAAGAAGTATAGCCATAAATTGACTAGCAGTAAATAGATTAACTGCTATACTTGATAAAACATGTGTTGTTATAAGCCCTCTAACATTATTTACTAATCCTGACATCTTTTCTAATAATACTTCTAAAACTCTGGTTTTCTCTAAAATCCCTCCGAAACTTAATGCTATAAATCCAAGAGATATTGTCCACATCATGCTTTGTAATCCACCACGACTTAATAATGAATCTATTTGTTCAATTCCTGTAGTTGAAACAAATCCATCGTTCATAAATCTAAGAATTTCTCCTAATCCATATCCTTGGAAAACTATTGCAAAAACCCCACCAACTAAAGAAGCTATAACCATTACTGCTAAACCTGAAACTTTTTTCACTGCCAAAATCACTACAACAATAGCTGGTATTATAGTTACAGGGCTTATGAAAAAGTTTTCCTTAAGTCCATTTAAGATAATATCTATTTCTTTTGTATCAATTATTCCACCTTTAAATCTCAATCCTAAAATAGCGTAAAGTATAAGAGAAATTATAAAGGCTGGGCCTGTTGTATATAACATTGATTTTATATGTTCAAACAAATTAGCCTCTGCTACACCTGCAGCTAAATTTGTGGAATCTGATAAAGGAGACATTTTATCTCCAAATATTGCTCCAGATATAATAGCACCTGCAGTCATAGCTGGTGGAATGTTAAGTCCATATCCAATTCCCATAAACGCTACTCCAAACGTAGCCGCTGTTGTCCAAGAACTTCCAGTAGATACTGAAGAAACTGCACATATAAAACAAACTGTAACTAAAAAAACTGATGGAGAAAGAGCCTTAAGTCCATAATAAATCAATGTGGGGATAGTTCCTGCTAGTATCCAAGAAGCAATAAGAATACCAACAAGCATTAAGATTAGCATAGGTAACATTGCGATTTCACAACCATAAAGAATAGCTTTCTGTACATCTTCCCAAGTAAAACCAGATATAAACGCTATAATAGTCGCATATACAGCCGCTATTATTAATGTAATATGTGTTACATATTCTTCATGCAATACAAAGATTTGTATAACCATTATTACAAAGAGAAACACTATAACTGATAATGCAGCTAAAAAACTAGGTTTTTTTTCCTTATTGTTTCTTTCATTACCCATTATTTATCACTCCTTATTTATATGTTCAGCTACAGAATATCAGTTAAATGTGGTAACTCTTGTTTTAAAAAATGTTTATTTTTATTTTAATGAGAATATTTTCATTATTTTTTAAACGCTTATTAAATAAAAATGGGGCTGTTTCAAAATAAAAAGCCCATAAAAGTAAAACAGGCCGAAGAGCGGTAGCTCTTCGACCTGTTTTTTAGTATAATTTATCTGCAATGAAATCACATACTAAAATTAATTATAAAGCAAA